>JAYZBD010000103.1:0-7846 GCA_036339395.1 Planctomycetota bacterium
ACGGCAGACACCCGTTCAAACCGTGGGCAAACCCCACGGGGAGCCGGGGCGGGGCCGTGACGAGCGAGGGGTGTGCCTCCACCACTGCTTGGTGCCGCCCTTCGGGCGATGGGCCTCCCGGGACGCTGGGAGGGAAAGGAACCCGGCGGCCAGGTCTCTTGACCAGGCGACGGCCGGGGCAGGCAATCTATCCAAGGAGGTGATCCAGTGTTTGAATTATGTGACTGTACAAGGGGTTCGCACGCCTGACCGTGTACCCGACGGGGTTCACTCGCGTGCGACCCTGAACAGAACCAATACATGAACCGGGCGACCCCGGCAGGGTCGCCCGGTTCCATTTTGGGGGCGTGGGATGGTGCGATCCCGTATCCTGCCGCATCGAATCATGTCTGAACCAGCAAGCAATCCCACTCCATCAGATCTCCGGACCATCACGGATGCCTGGATCCAGGAAGCTGCGACCATTCGCGAAGGTGGTGGGGAACGTGGCATCGATCGACAACACCGGCTCGAACGCCTGACTGCCCGGGAGCGGCTTGCGTTGCTGGCTGACACGGGGGCTCCGATCTTCGAGTGCGGCCTCTATGCAGCATGGAACATGTACACCGAGTATGGCGGCGCTCCCGCTGCTGGCGTGGTGACGGCCATCACGACGGTCGGCGGGAAACTGTGCATGATCGTCGCCAATGATGCAACGGTGAAGGCCGGGGCCTTCTTCCCGATGACCTGCAAGAAGATCCTCCGGGCACAGGCCATTGCGGAACGAGCCCGGCTGCCTCTGCTCTACCTGGTTGATTCAGCTGGTGTCTTCCTGCCTCTCCAGGAGGACGTGTTCCCCGACACCGACGATTTCGGCCGGATCTTCAGGAACAATGCCGTCCTGTCAGCACGCGGGATACCGCAACTTGCGGCAATCATGGGCAACTGCGTAGCAGGCGGTGGATACCTTCCCGTGCTCTGCGACACGCTGCTCATGACCGAAGGCAGCGGCCTGTACCTGGCTGGGCCTGCACTCGTGAAAGCGGCCATCGGCCAGGAGGCAGGCAGCGAGGAACTTGGTGGTGCCCAGATGCACTCCGAGATCTCGGGCACGATCGACTTCCACGAACCGGATGACCCGGCATGCATCGAGCGACTCCGAGCACTCGTGCACGCCGACCAGTCGATCGAACCGTCGCACGGTCCTCCCTACGAGGCGGTCGAACCCGCAGGCAAGCCGGATGCGCTCTACTCGATCTACCACTCCGAACCGAGCAAGCAGTACGACATGAAGGACGTGCTCACCTGCATCGTCGACGACGAGTCAATGAACGAGTACAAGTCCGAGTACGGCGCTTCGATCGTGTGTGCCTACGCACGCATCGGTGGCTGGCCTTGTGGAATCCTCGCGAACCAGCGAACCAGTACAAGCAAGAAGATGCCCGGTGGGAAGGACGGCCCAACGACGGCCATGAACATGCCGGCCGTGATCTACACCGAGTCTGCAGACAAGGCCGCCCGCTTCATCATGGACTGCAACCAGAAGAAACTGCCACTGGTCTTCATGCATGACACCTCCGGTTTCATGGTCGGAAGGGACAGTGAACAGGCTGGAATCATCCGGAGTGGTGCGAAGATGGTGAACGCGATGAGCAACAGCATCGTTCCCAAGATTTCACTGATCCTCGGTGGAAGTTACGGGGCCGGGAATTACGCCATGTGCGGTCGAGCATTCGATCCACTGTTGACGCTTGCATGGCCAGGATCCCACTGCTCGGTCATGGGCGCCGCCCAGGCCGCCGATACCCTCCTGCAGATCGACATGGCTGCCAGGAAACGCAAGGGTGTGCCCATCGATGACGAGGAACGGGAACAACTCCTTGCCGCCATAACTGCGTCCTACGAGGAACAGCAGGACATCCGGTACGGTGCAGCCCGCGGCTGGGTGGACCGGATCATCGAGCCTGGACACACTCGAGAGGAACTCATCGAGGGATTGCAGATCGCCTCGACGTGCCCGATCGAGGGCGAGTTCAAGACCGGTGTCCTCCAGACCTGATCTACCCCCCCGAACGCTCCAGCAGCAACTTGAGTGCTTCCATTCGTTTCTGGTGGCGTGGCTGGTTGGGTTCGAGAATCATGAGTGATTCAAGCTGGGATCGTGCACAGTCCAGGTCGCCGGCCTCGATCGCGAATGCAGCCACGCGTTCACGAAGCACGGGGTTGTATGGATCGATCGTGACCGCTGCTCGTGCGGCCGCCAGGGCCTCGCCTGCATGATCCAATCGGCGATGCACCCTCGCCAGTTCCATCCAGCGAGCAGGATCATCGCTCCCCGCCCGAGCCAATGCCTGCAGGTGACTGATTGAACGCTGCGGATCGATACCAATCCAGTACTCCGCAAGCAGCCTGTGCCCGAGGGGGTCACCAGGCCTGAGTGCACTGTAGAGTTCGAGTCGCTCCAGGGATGTGCCCTCGAGCTCCCCTGCAGAACCAAGGTGGTTCAGGATCGATTGGTGAAGCAGCCCTGCATGTCGCGGGTGTGCTTCAAGAAGCAGTTCGATCTCATCTCGATCGAGTGCAACCGACCCGCTGCGATCCGGCATGTTCCAGGGAACAGATCGTTGCTCTTCATCGACATCAGCCGGCGTGCCGATGTCATCCAGAATTCCCCGCATGGCTTCGCGAAGAGCCGTGGATCTTCTTTCCTTGAGCATCGTGTCATCCCCGCCGCCCCTGGTCTGCAACTGGTCTACCAGTACCTTCAGTGAAGGCTGCGAGTTGAGCCCCCATGCAGCAAGTCGATCTCCCATCCAGATTTTGAAATCCTCGTGAAATCGACTGCGTGTCAATCCCAGTGCAACCGGGAATGTGCTTTCCGGTGGCACCTGGTCACGGCAGGCGTCAAGGAGACGGTCAAGCCCTTCTTCTCCCCACTGTTCAAGCAGGAACTCCACCATCATCCAGCTCTGCGCGTAGGCAAGGTCCCGGTCCTGTGGTCGACGTGGCCGTATGAAACCCCAGTCAAGTTCAGAGGGTTCCAGGAGCGTCCCGGCATGCCACTCATCCGCCAGCATCAATCGAGTGGGCCAGGTTCCTGGCTCCGGTTCGGAGAAGACTGCCAATCCCTCCGTCAACCACAACGGGAGCCGGTTCCCCGTGCGATCGAGCGTGACCGTGTGGGTGTACTCATGAAGTACCACGTCCTCCCAGTCATAGAGGCCTCGATGACGCTGGCCGGGGCTCCTTCGGGGTGCTTCCATGGCGATGACCGGACCTGTGCATGCAGCAACAGTGTGAAGATCGGGCATCCCCACCACTCGAACTGCGAAACTCGCGTGATCGGGGAAGACCTCGATGGTTGTTCGCTGCTCCGGCACCCAGTTGAACCTGCTGGTGACCTGCTCATGGATGGCTTCCAATTTCGAGGGCATGTCACGGACAAGCGCTTCGTCGATGCCAGGAGCAAATCGCAGTGTGAAATGCGGCGTATGGACCGTTGCATAGCCGAGCATCTCCTCGAGAAGCTGCAGGCTGTTTGCAGCCCTTCGGTTGAAGGGATCCAGCGAGACCGCCTGGCGCATCGACTCCATCGCATCCTCATCACGACCTGCCTGCCAGCGCATCAGGCCCCGCTCAACGTGTGCACCCGGCCAGTTGGGTTGTATCTCGATCGCGGAACTCAGCCAGCGATCGGCCTCGTCGTATTGACGATGCAGGGAGAGAAGCCGGCCTGCTGCGGTGAATGCACGCGGATCACCCGGGGCTGTCCTTCTCCAGGCTGCAGCGGCTTCATCGACTTCTACAGCATCACCTCGCATTGCAGCTGCCGCAAAGGCAAGTTCAAGTGCCGATGGCATGGATGGGTAGCGTTCCAGGAGGTCACCGAGCAGGGCCTGGGCATGCTCGGTGTCTCGACGCACCAGGGCGGACTCTGCTTCCAGCAGAAGTGCCAATGGATGCGAACCGTTGATCCTTCGCAACGCGGCTGCAGCTCGATCTGCGGAATCAAAATCGAAGCCGGAGATTGCTACCCGGCCGAGCAGCCACCAGGCTCGGCTCGCCCGTGGATTGAGTTCCAGGACCTCCCAGGCAGCAGCCACCGCCTCGTTGAATCGCTGTTTCTCCATGAGCATGTCCGCTTCCTCGAGCATGGCCTCCCAGTAGAGGGGGTCATGTTCTTCGCGGGCGATGGCCAGGGAAGCAAGCAGCGCCTGGTAGGCATCGCCCGTCTGGCCCCTGAGCAGTGCCAATGCTCGCCCTGCCCGTACACGGGCAACCTGGCCAGGAGCATCGAGGCCGGGGCGTCTCAGTGTCTGCTCGAGCAGGTCCGAAGCCTCCTCGAATAGTCCAAGTTCCACCAGGATGCGGCCCTTGAGAGACCCGGCCTGGATGGAATCCTCTCCGGCGAGAAGTTCCAGTGCCCTGGCTCGGTCTCCTCGGCGTGCTGCGGCACGTGCACGAAGGAGCGAAGGAACCGAGGGGTCTTCGAAGACAGCGTCATCAAGCCGCCACTCAAGCAGGGCCGCCTCCGCAACATGTACAGGTTCAGTCAGATCATCCCTGTCCCAGGTGCCATGTGCCCTGTGCAGGAAACTGCGTTCAGCATCCGTGAGGAACTCGTCGTCGTGGAGGCGTTGAATGACAGGTGAAACTGGTCGAGGTGGCGGCACCGCGGACTGGCCGTATGCAGGCAGGACCAACGAGGCAGCAAGAAGAACGGCGCCGCTTCGAGCCGGGGTCATGGAGTTGGCTCCGCCGGGGAGACCTCGCAGGGTGTTTCCTCGCGGGACCAGCCTTCGCCGGAAGGGATCTCGCCCTGGAGGCGAAGACGCTGGGCCTCCTCGAGTGCCGGGTTGATGACCGGATCCACGAGGCGAACTCTCCGGGTGTTGTCCTTCCTGTCGATGGTCTCGATGCCAACCGGAAGCCATGTGTCCGTGTCGTACCAGATATCGATCCTGGTGAACTCCTCGGAAACCTGCGTATTCCTGCGTGGAACGAGACGCATTCCCTGGAGATCGCGACCCTCGGTGATGGGCTTGAGGAAGTCGGCCTCGGGATTGCCCGCGATGACTTCGACCTCGAAGTGCTTCTTGACCTCGTCCCGGGACTGGCCCACCGGCAGCGGGAAACGACCCCCAAGTCTCGTTGGATCGGATTCCTCACCACAGAGTTCCCAGCGAAGAACCTGCTTCTTCTCGTGATCTATTTCCGAGAGCCAGCGGCCGTCGAAGACGATGTGCTTCCGCTTCTCCTCGAGTCGTCGACCAACAAGGCGTTGCTCGAGCAGGACGGCGAATCGAGTTGGTGCCGACGCTGACCGCTCATAGAGGACCGTGCCAGTGCGGACTTCACGCTTGGAAAAGAGTGGTTCGATGCGTTCAATGGCAACCGAACTTGAGACCGTGCTGATCCTGCCCCCGTCGACCTGTGCCTTCAAGAGCATGTCATCGATGGTTTCACCCTTCGTGGGCCATCCCGGTGTTTCCTTCGCGGGCGCAGCCGGGGCCGGGCTGGCACAGGCTGATGCAAGCAGGGTGACCATGATGCAGGCGAAACCGATCACGTGGCGACTCCGGACATTCAAGTGCAGACCTGGATGGACTGCTGCAACTCCCCGAGGATGGACGCAGCCCCCTGCAGTTCCTCGTCTTCACCGACAAGCTTGAGAATGCGTTCGGCCTTCCTGGCAGCGGATTGGAGCTCCTCCGAGCCCATCGAATCGACGAGGTTGTCATAGACATCGGCCAGCTTGATCAACCTCGCCTGCCATGGCGCCTCGGCGAGAGCCATGTCATAGGCCTCCTCCCGCTGATCGTGGGGCATCCGCATGTCCTTGCTGACGCAGGAAACCCAGAGTGCGATCTCGTCATCGAACAACTCGGCGATCTCGTCGTGGTCGACGGTCGTATCCTCGATGAGGTCGTGCATCACGCCTGCGGCGAGGATACGTTCATCATCCACGCCGAAGACGACGGCCAATGTCATCGCCACCCGTACCGGGTGCGAGGCATAGGGCGTAACCCCGTTGTCACGGAACTGGCCCTGGTGTCGACGTGACACCAGGTCGATTGCACGCTGCCAGTGATTGATCCCCGTCAATGTCGGTTCTTCAGTCATGGTTCTTCCTCCCAAGCAGTGCGACGGCATGGACTTCAACTGCACGCCCTTCGCCCACTGCATCGACACCCTCGTGCGTCTTCCCCTTCAGGTTGACCTGGCTTGCATCGCACTCGAGAAGCGATGCGATGTTCTGGATCATGGCCTGCTTGTGCAGGCTGATCTTCGGTGTTTCGCAGACGATCGTGATGTCGATGTTGTCCAGGGAATACCCTGCATCAGTGACAAGATGCATGGCTGCGGTAAGAAACTCGCTGGAGGCACGACCCTCGTTGGCTGGATCGTCATCTGGAAAGAGCTGGCCGATGTCACTGGCGCCAATGGCTCCAAGGATTGCGTCCGTTACGGCGTGCAGCACGACATCCCCGTCACTGTGGCCCACGGGTCCGACCGGGTGTTCCAGGGGCACGCCACCGAGGACGAGTGGTCGGCCGGAGCCGGCCGGCGGATGGGGTTCAAGACGGTGCAGGTCGTAGCCATGCCCGATTCGAAGCCCACCCTGAGGATTGGTTTCTGCCGTGTTCATCTGGAGAGGTAAAGTGTACCCCTGTGGCTGGTTCCGGGTCCCGATCGCCCCCCACGCCTATCATGCTTCCCGGGCCCGGACGCCGATAGACCATGACTGAAGGCCACTTTGGAGATCGCCATGCGACCTTGTACCCCACTCCTGATCCCGATCCTGGCACTGGCGTTGGCCCAGGCTGGTTGTTACACGCCCCAAGGTGGCTTGATGCCGGCAAGCACTGGAGCCCTGACCTACTACTCCACGGCCGATGAACCCAAGACCGTGGCCCTCATCGACATGCGGAATGGAGAGAATGTCTTCGAGATGAAGATCCCGATCGGGAAGCAGCTGGTCATGAACTTCGTAGCCGATGGTGGTGATGACCCCGTCTATTCCCCCGACCTGATGAAGTACGAGATCATGGAGATCGGAACGCAGGTTGGTGCCCTGAACAACTCGGTTACCGTTCCTGACGCCTATTCGCGCCGCATCGATGTCTTCATGAGGCAGGGTGAACGCTACGAAGCACCAGAAGAGAATCGTCCTCTCCGGACGGATGAAATGGCTGACCGGCCTGCAGGATGGACTCCACAGGGCGGCAAGGCCGATTACCGCCCGGATCCGATGAAAACCTACGATTGACGCGTTCACGCCTTCGTGAAGCATGGATGGATCGACGTGTCCATCTGCTAGAATCACGTACGAGCAACGCATGACCACGATCAATCCTTCAACCAGTGAACCCACGCAACCGGTGGACCCGAACACCATCTCGCTCTCGGGCTACGCCATCGACCAGGCCTACGGCCCGGCGGATGTCCCGGCAACGGACCCGTCCGATGCGAAGAAGACACACGAACGGATTGGCGATCCCGGGGTCTATCCATTTACCCGTGGCGTGCACGAGACGATGTACCGCTCGCGCCTCTGGACCATGCGGCAGTTTGCAGGCTTTGGCTCCGCAGATGACACGAACCAGCGGTTCAAGTACCTGCTGGAGAATGCCAAGGGTGTCAATACCGGCCTCTCGACCGCCTTCGACCTGCCCACCCTCATGGGCCGCGACAGCGACGATCCTCTGAGCCTCGGTGAAGTGGGCCGATGCGGCGTCGCCATCGACACAGTCGAAGACATGCACCGCCTCTACGCCGACATCCCGGTGGACGAGGTCACCGTCAGCCAGACCATCAATGGACCTGCCTGTGTCATCTGGGCCATGTACCTGGCCATGGCCAAGCA
>JAYZBD010000104.1:0-10159 GCA_036339395.1 Planctomycetota bacterium
TTCGTCACGGCGGAGACCCTCGGTGATGGCACTCAGTACCTCGGCCTGCTTCTTCAATGTTCCGTCGAGTTTGAATCGAAGGCGTGGCATCCGTCGGAGATTCACTTTCGAGGAGACCTCCCGCCGAATCCAGGCTCCCGCATGCTCGATTCCCTTGATCGACAGGTCAGCGTGCTTTTCCGGCAGAACCGAGCACCAGATCGTCGCGTCGGAGTAATCAGGAGTCACTTCGACGCGGGTGACTGAAACCAACCCCCGTACACGCGGGTCATTGAGTCCACGTACGAGAACATCCTGGACTGCGCGGAGCAGAACCGACTCGATCTGGCTGGCGTGCTGGTTGGTCATGGCGTTGTCGTCGTTCAGGTTCCAGGCTGGACATGGTGCACCTTGTAGCACTCCAGCACATCTCCGACCTTGATGTCGTCATACCCATCGATCTTCATGCCGCATTCCTGCCCGGACTTCACTTCCTTTGCGTCGTCCTTGAACCGCTTCAACTGGGAAAGTTTCCGGTCGTTTTCGATCACGATCTCGTCACGAGTGACGCGAACCAGGGCATTCCTCTCGATCGTGCCTTCAGTCACGTAACACCCGGCAATCATGCCGACCTTCGAGATCTTGAAGACTTCACGAACCTCGGCATGGCCGAGAATCTCAAGTCGCTGGATGGGATCAAGCAGCCCGAGGATCGCCTTTTCGACATCGTTGGTGATGTCGTAGATGACATCGTAGAACCTGATATCGACTCCATGACTCTCGGCTCCCTTGCGGACACTCCCTGCTGCCGTGACATTGAAGCCGACGATGATGGCACCCGAAGCCTCGGCGAGGGAGATATCCGAATCATTCACGCCGCCGACGGCCGTGTGCTTCACGACAACCGTGACGTCATCCGTCGTGCACTTCTCGAGAGATGCCTTGAGTGTCTCCACCGAACCCTGGCAATCAGCCTTGACGATGATGGGCAGTTCCTTCTTCGATGCGCCTTCGAGTTTCTCGAAGATGTTGTCAAGCGTCACCTTCTCAGTTGCAAGGTCGCGTTCCCGCTCAGCCTGGATTCGCTCCTCGGCAGCTGATTCGGCCTTGCGGAGATTCTTGACGACATAGAACTTGTCACCAGCATCGGGGACGACGTTCATTCCCGAGATCGTCACCGGCGTCGATGGAAGACCGGCATCATTGCGGTCACCGCGATCATTCACGATGTCACGCACCCTGCCATACCCACGACCGACGACGATGCAGTCACCTTTGTTGAGCCTGCCCTGCTGTACAAGGAGATTCGCAACAGGTCCGCGACCATCCTCGATGCGTGATTCAAGAACAACACCCTCCGCGGGGCCGTCGAAATCAGCTTTCAAGTCGAGCAGCTGGGCCTGGTAATCAAGAATTTCAAGCAGGTCCGAAATGCCTGTCTGCTCGGCGGCACTCGTCCGGACGATCTCGATGTCACCGCCCCACTCCGTCGGGTTCAACTCGTGCTCCGCCAACTGGCCGAGAATCCGCTGGATGTTGGGATCGGTCGCCTCGGCCTTGTCGATCTTGTTGAGCGCTACGACGATCGGCACCTCGGCGTCCTTGGCATGGTTGATGGATTCGATCGTCTGGGGCATGACACCGTCATCTGCAGCGACGACGAGCACGACGATGTCGGTCGCCTTGGCACCGCGGGATCGCATCTCGGTGAAGGCCTCGTGCCCCGGCGTATCGATGAACGTGATTTCCCTTGTTTCATCACCGATCTCGACGGGAACACGGAACGCGCTGGTCGCCTGGGTGATGCCACCGGCCTCGCCGTCTGCAACCTTGGCATTTCGAATGCAATCCAGGAGCGACGTCTTGCCATGATCGACGTGGCCGAGAATCGTGACCACGGGGGAACGTGACTGCTCATCGTGCATTTCCCGATCTTCGAATCCCTTGGCGATCTCGGCTTCGGCACTGACCTGTTCCACGATGGTCAGCTCGATACCCAGGATCTCCATCATCTCGACTGCCAAGTCCGAATCGAGCACGCTGTTGATGTCGACCTCGTGCTCCTCCAGGAGAAACTGCTTGAGAATCTCGTTGGCCTTGATGCCACTCTCGCTCGAAATAGCCTTGATCGTGATCGGTTCAGGCAACGTGATGGGGCCACCACGTTCGAATGCCGACTGCGCCCGCCTTCCTCCCGTTCCTGAAACTCGCTTCTGGCTGTCCCGGCGAGCTGCCTTGAAGAATCCTCCGGCACGTGAAAGACGACGTTCCCGCTCAAGAAGATCCTGCTTGCGCCAGTTGGACTGCCCCTTGTCCTGCTGCTGTGGACGGCTGCTGGCACCGGTACGCCCTGTCTCCTGCTTGGCACTGGCACTTCGACGCTTGTTCCGACGACTTGTCCGTCGCCCTTCACCGGCCGGGGGCTCGCCGGGAGTCCGTGGCATGGGTGGGCCACCTTGAGCCGGAGCAGGCTTGCCCGCATCGGGCTTGGTGCCTCGTGCTGTACGTGGCTTGGGGACCACGTCCGGTGTTTCAACACGGATGACCTTTGGACCAGCCAACTTGGTCTTGACCGGCTGCTTGAGTTTTCGCCCCCGCTGTACGGGATCCGTCTCGGCTGCTGGAGGATCAGCAGGTGGTTCAGGCTTCTCTTTCGCGGTCGGCACCTCTTCCTCACTAGGTTCTTCAACAGGAAGCTCGGGAGCCTTCTCCTCTGGAACGGTATCGGGTGGGTCTGCAGGAAGTTCCTCCTGGGGATCCGGGGCCTTGTCCTCATCTTTCTGCTTGGCCTTGGAGGGGGACTTCTTTCGCACCTTCTTCTTTGCCTTGGCGCGTGCCTTCGTGACATCAACCGGCGCAGCAACCTGCACGGCTGACCCAGACTCCCCACCCTCGTTGAACCATTCGCGAATAGTTGCAGCGAGACCTGCCGACAAGGTCGACATGTGATTCGAAACGGAAGGAATACCTTCCGATATGCACTTGTTCACGACGTCCTTCGACGCAACGCCAAGTTCCTTGGCGATCTGGTGAACTCGTTTTGTGCCTGCCTTCTTTGCCACGAACGGCTCCTTGAATCCTGGGAGTTGATCAACTCTCCTTGCCTGGTTCCTCTGCCGACTCCTCCGTTACGGCTGCAGTCTCAGGCTGATGGCCACCTGCAGATGGTTCGCCACTACCTTCCTCCTCCGGCTCTTCCTCGACAACTTCCACATCATCTTCCGGTGCTGGAGCATCGCTGTCACCGGGTTCTGTTGTTTCGAGATCAGTCTCTTCAGGAGCAGGCGCGGGCTGCTCTTCTGCTTCTGTTGCTTCGAGATCAGTCTCTTCAGGAGCAGGTGCCGGCTGCTCTTCTGCTTCTGTTGCTTCATCGCCGGCTGGTTCCTCTTCCTCTGCCTGTTCCTGCTCCTGGGATGCAACCGGAGTCGCTTCATCAGCAGTGTCTACCGGTGCAGAAGAACCTCCTCCGAGTATCGAATCGGCAACTGCGTCACCTTCGAGGTCCTGCTCTGTTCCAAGCAGGGATTCCGCCGCCTTGGCCTCCTCGGCGCGACGTCGTTCCTCCTCTTCCTTTTCCTTCTGCTGTTCCTCGGCTACGACCTTGGCTCGCTCACTGCAGTGAGCTATGACCTTGTCGGATATTTCCACGGGCATGCCGACCTCGTTGACAAGGATGTCACTGCCGACTTCCTCGATATCGAAGACACTGATCATGCCGAGGGCTCCCATGCGATCGAGCATCTCGTCCTCGACACCCTCGATTGACCGTACCGACTGCTCAAGCAGTTCAAGGCTCTTGGCGAACTCCGCGGGAGTGAGAATGTCGATATCCCATCCCGTCAGGCGTGCTGCAAGGCGGACATTCTGTCCACGTCGGCCGATGGCCAGTGACAGTTGATCATCGCGGACGATGATGGTGGCCCGTCCAAGTTCAAAGCAGAGACTGACTTCCTCGACTTCAGCTGGTTTCAACGAGTTGGAAATGAGGATCTGGCTGGATTCATTCCAGCGGACGATGTCGATCTTCTCGCCACCGAGCTCGTCGACGATGTTGCGAATCCGGCTGCCTCGAACACCGACGCAGGCGCCGACTGCATCCACCTTCGAATCAATTGATGAGACGGCAATCTTGGTTCGGAAGCCCGGTTCCCTCGCCATCGCCTTGATCTCGATGATGTGCTCGGCGACCTCGGGTACCTCGGCCTCGAAGAGTCGCCGAATGAAGTCCTGGTGACTGCGGGACAGAACGACCTTGACTCGGCTTCCATCCTCGCGAACATCGCGAATGAGGCAACGAACACGGTCACCGGGATGAAAGACCTCTCCCGGAATCTGCTCGCTGCGAGGCATGAATCCTTCAGCGCGATCAACCTGGACAATGAGTGCACCACCCTCGTATCGATGCGCCGTTCCAGTCACGACATCGCCAAGTCTCTTCGAGAATTCCTCGAGAATGCTCGCTCGCTCGTCCTCCCGGAATCTCTGGATCATGACCTGCTTCGCGGTCTGGGCGGGAATTCGACCCAGGTCCTCGATCGGGATTTCTTCCTGTTCACCAAATTCGTCGTGTCGCCACAGCCGGATCTCTCCCGAGATCGGCTCGATGCTGCAGGTGAACTCCTCGGTATCGAGCGAGTTGAAATGCTTTCGAGCTGCGCTGACCATCGCCTGCTCAAGATCGTTGATCAGGATTTCCCGATCTATGTTCCTGTCTCGGGCGATGGAATCGATGATTCGAATGGTTTCTGGATTCATTGTCTTCTCTGCATCTTTTCTGGTTGTCAAGTTGTTGAGTTGTCTGGTTGTCGAGACGAACGTCCCACTCCTGGAATGACCGGATGCCCCAGCCCTACGAAAGAAACCACGGCGCCTCCCTGGTGGAGACCCCGTGGTCCGTGTCGCCTGGACGATTCCCCTCAGATGAGGGGCGCGGCCCTGAGCGTTCCCAAGTTGGGATCATGCTCAGAACAAGGCCGCAACCTCGCCCTTGCGCAATGCACGGACCTCGTGCCAGGACCACTTTTCTCCGGCCCTGCACGGTGGACAAAACGGCATGGCGGCATTAACCGTCATGCGTGTTTAGCCACGTTTGATGGAACTCGCCCATCCGGCATCACTCCGTTTCTCTGAAAAACCGGACCCAAGGGCCCGGCAACCTATGTACCAAGTTGTGCAGGGTATCCACCACCCTCTTGAACTTCAAGGCAGGCTCACCGTGAAGCCCCGTTTTCAGGCCCCCAGGTCGGTTCCATGTGGACAAGCAACTGCTTCAAGGGCAAATGAAACTCCATCTCCATGAACCCTCGACACTTGGGGCAAGGAAGTCCACCACCTGCATGCATGCACATGGCCTCGCATGGGTGTGAAACGGGGTGCCCCGGAAGGGGAAATCGACTTGCAGGAACTTCCGGAATAGTTGGCAGTGAAGCCCGTCCAGCCTGCGTTCTCCTGCAGAACCCGGGGCACTGCATGGCACGTGCAGGCTATCCTGCCCACTTCCCTGGTGAACTCCAAATGAAGCGCATCAAGAACATCATTCCGATCCTGGTCATCCTCCTTGCAGGGGGAACCATGGCCGCGGACCTGCCTGGTCGTCCCGGCATTCTGCCGCGACCACTGCCTGCAGCTGAATCGGAAGGACCGTTGTTCAACGATTCAAGGGACGAGGTCCGTGTCAGGGCCATTGCCGACTCCACGATCGTTGTCCCCGGTGAAGACACGGTCATCGCGGTCATCTTCGAACATGACACGGGGTGGCATATCCATACGGATGAGCCGGAGATTCCCCCCGCGCTGGGAGATCCAGAGGACTACGTAGACACTGAAATCTACTTCGAACTGGAAGCCACAGCGGGGGTCGAGGTCCATGAACCATTCATCCAGTGGCCGGAGGAACACGTCGTCAAGGTCGCCTTTGGAGGAACCCCGGTCGACTACGCAGTGTACGAGGGCCGTGCAATCGCATACCTGCCGGTGACGATCGCCGACGATGCTGCAATCGGGACCGTGCAACTCAGGATACGACCAGTCTTCCAGGCATGTGATGAGACGACCTGCCTCAGGCCAAGCCCGATGCCCGGTGGGCCGGGTTGGGACGAGTATGGAATTGATATCGAGTTCGATGTCGTCCCCTTTTCTGAAAAAACGACGTCCACGAATCCCGATGCATCTCTCTTCAGTGGATTCGATCCAACTGTCTTCAGTCGCATCCATGGTGGCGAAGCCCCTCCGGAGAATGTCACGTTCGATGCATTCGGTCTGAACTTCTCGCTTGACGCCAGCGGGTGGGGACTCCTGCTCCTCCTGCTTGTCGCGGCCTTCGGCGGATTTCTCCTGAACCTGACACCTTGCGTGCTTCCCGTGATTCCAATCAAGATCATGGCGCTCAGCGCCGGCGACGAGCACCGAGGTCGAACACTGCTCCTGGGCACAAGCATGATGCTCGGCATCATCAGCTTCTGGCTTGTCCTCGGGCTTCTGCTTGCCTTCGTAAGTGGATTCACGGCGACGAACCAGTTGTTCCAATATCCCGCCTTCTCGATCGGAGTCGGGCTGGTCATCGCGATCATGGCCATCGGGATGTGTGGTCTCTTCACGATCCGGTTGCCGGGCAAGTTGTACATGTTCAATCCACGGCACGATTCACTCCACGGGTCCTTCCTGTTTGGAATCATGACCGCAGTGCTTTCGACACCGTGCACGGCTCCCTTCATGGGAGCCGCGGCCGCCTGGGCGACGACGGAACCACCCTCGACGACGCTGCTGGTCTTCACCTGCATCGGGGTGGGAATGGCCCTGCCCTACCTTGTGCTGGCCGCCTTCCCCGGACTGACGGATCGCATGCCCAAGGCCGGGCCTGCAAGTGAACTCATCAAGCAGGTCATGGGCATGCTCATGCTTGCCGCTGCGGCCTACTTCGTCGGCGTCGGACTCAGTGGACTCATGGCCACGCCACCTGAGCCACCAAGCCGTGGGTATCTCTGGGTCGTCAGCCTTGTCGTGATTGCTGGTGGTGCCTGGCTTGCGATTCGAACATGGAAACTGACACGGTCCTGGAGCCGGCGGCTGCTCTTCGGTGGCATCGGTTGCCTGCTGATGGCGACCGCGGTCCTTGGTGGAATCGAGTTGACCGAAAAAGGACCCATCGACTGGGTGTACTACCAGCCGGATCGGTACGAAGAGGCCCTTGAGGAAGGAAACATCGTCGTCCTCGAATTCACCGCCGAATGGTGCCTCAACTGCAAGGCATTGGAACAAACGGTCCTGGCCGACCCGGCTGTCGTCGCACTCTTCGCAGATGGAGTTGCCGTCCCCATGAAGGTCGACCTCACCGGGAACAACACGCTCGGCAACGAGAAACTCGCCGAAGTTGGTGGATTGCGTATCCCCCTGCTCATCGTGATTGCACCCGATGGCCGCGAGGTGTTCAGAGGCGACTTCTACACGGTCGACCAGGTCCTTGATGCCGTCCACGAAGCCGGGGGTTCTTGATCACGATGCCTGCCGACCTGAAGACCCTCGCCGTCTACTGTTCTTCCTCCGACCAGATCGACCCCGTGCACAAGGAAGCCGCTCGAGCGCTCGGCGCACGCATGGCTGCCGAGCAACTCGACCTGGTCTACGGCGGAGGTCGTGTCGGCCTCATGGGTGAACTGGCACGTGCCCTGCGTTCAGGTGGTGGACGAACCATCGGCATCACCACGCGGTTCCTGAAGGAGAAGGAACAAGCTGACCCGGATGCATGCGAGTTGATCGCCGTGGAAACCATGCTCGACCGCCGTGCACTCCTCATGGAACGCAGCGAGGCCACCATCGTGCTTGCCGGTGGACTGGGAACACTCGTGGAACTGCTCGTCGTACTCGAACAACGCGTCCTGGGGAACGTCGATGGCCCGATAGCGATCATCAATACGGCTGGCTGGTTCGATTCAATGGCCAGCCAACTCGAAGAAAGCATCGACCACGGCTTTCTCCGTGCCGCTGCCTGCGAACTCTACGAGGTCGTACCGGATGCCCAGGCAGCCGTCGACCATGTCCTGAACACGGAGCGGATTCGAGGTGGCGAGGATCGTTTCCTGCCATCCGGCCGCGACTGAGTACCCTGTCCATCATGCAGACCATCGGCCTCATCGCCGGCGAAGGGCGACTGCCAGTCATCGTGGCACGGGGCATGCGCGCCCATGGGCACCGGGTCTGCTGCGTTGCATTCCGTGGTCACTATGACCCGGAGCTGGTCGAGTGCTGTGACGAGTTCAAACCCGTCGGGGTCTATCGAATCGGGTCCTGGTCAAGGCGACTTCGACGCTGGGGCGCCTCCGATGCCGTGATGGTCGGCCGGGTGGCCAAGACACGCATGCATGACCCATTCAGGCTTGTACGGGAGTTGCCGGACTGGCGTGCCATCCTGCTGTGGTATCGTCGTCTCCGTCATGATCGCCGCGACCAGGCCGTGCTTGCTGCAGTCATCGACGAACTCGATCGAGGTGGGATCAGACTCATGGACTCGACAAGCTTCATCCCTGAACAACTTGCAACCACTGGCAGTATGGGCAGCGTTGATCCCACTGCCAGGCAGCAGGCGGATATCGAGTTCGGATGGCCCCTGGTCTCACGGGCGGCGGAACTGGACATCGGCCAGTCGATGGCCGTACGCGAAGGGGATGTCATCGCGGTCGAAGCCGTCGAGGGAACCGACTTGATGATAGAGCGGGCAGGTTCACTGTGCCCGGCGAAGGGGTGGACCATGCTCAAGACCGCGGCCACGGATCACGATCGAAGGGCGGATGTCCCTTCCATCGGTGTACCCACCATAGAAGCCATTTCAAGGGCCGGTGGTGGTTGCATTGCGCTCGGCGCAGATCGCGTCATCCTCATCGACAAGGATGCCGTGCTCAAGGCGGCGGACAAGGCCGGCATCGCCGTCGTCGGCGTTGAATCTGCATGAACGAGGTTCCGTCATTCGTCTCACGGGCAGGTGTGAAACTTGCTCATGCACTCGATGCGTTCAAACTCGACCCGGCTGGATTCCGCTGCGCAGACTTCGGCTGCAATGTCGGCGGCTTCACCGACTGCCTCCTGCAACGTGGAGCAGGGCATGTCATCGCGATCGATACCGGGTATGGAGTCCTCGATTGGAAACTGCGGAATGATGAACGTGTTGAGGTCCGTGAACGGACGAATGTCCTGCATGCAGAACTGCCGGAGAAGGCCGTCGACCTGCTCGTCTCCGACGTGGGTTGGACACCACAGGCTCGTGTTGTTCCAGCTGCCCTTCCCTGGCTCGCAGCAGGCGGAAGAATCCTGACCCTCGTCAAGCCTCACTACGAGCAAAGTGCGCGTCCGAACACCCAGGGTGGATCCGATGGACACATCGATGACGCTTCCGCACGAGCCGTACTCAAGGAGGTAGTCGATGCCATGCCGGAGCTCGGGGCCCGTGTCATCGACGAGGTGGATTCACCGCTTCGGGGGGCAAAAAGCAGTCGTAGAAAACAAGGCGGAAACATCGAATTTCTCCTCCTCCTGGAAGCCCTGCGACCCCCCGTTTCCGGTGACTGAAGGACCGACTTCTGCGCGTCGAACACGACCGATTTCAGGTACAATGATCGGCCCTGATCAGGTGAACTGGAACCGGCATCCATGCCGGTACGGACAGCGACATGAGCGACGCGGACACACCGAATAACGAACCAATTCCGGCAGATGACAAGGCTGTCGATGCGCCGATGATCGGTACCGTTGTCGAACAACCCATCGATGATGAGTTGCATACCAGCTACCTCACCTATGCCATGTCAACCATTACGGACAGGGCGCTGCCCGACGTTCGTGATGGCCTGAAGCCATCCCAGCGACGCATTCTCGTTGCGATGAACGACCTGAATCTCTCCCCCGGCCGCAAGCATCGAAAGTGTGCCAAGATCGCCGGTGACACTTCGGGCAATTACCACCCCCATGGTGAATCGGTCATCTACCCGACCCTCGTCAACCTCGGGCAGGATTGGAAGGCACGAGTCCCCCTGATAGACAAGCAGGGGAACTTCGGTTCGATCGACGGCGACCCACCTGCTGCAATGAGGTACACCGAGGCACGCATGACGCGGGCTGCCGTCGAACTCCTTGACGACATCAAGCTGGACACCGTCGACTTCATTTCGAACTACGACGACACCCGGACGGA
>JAYZBD010000105.1:0-7032 GCA_036339395.1 Planctomycetota bacterium
GCTTCGAGCATCGCTCGCGCAGACCAGAGAGGAAGGCTCACGTCCACCCCACGCCGGTCAAGCTCGGTGCCTGTAGCTCCATCGAGAAGAAGAAATTTACTGGTCTGACTATGCATTGGCTTGCGGCAGGGCAATCCTATATGAAACTCTCTTGTCCATGCCATTTATGATGATAGGATGAACACCATGAAACACCTCTTGACCGTCATCGCATTGCTTCTCCTCGCAGGATGCAGCCGCCCACCTGTCGAGGCAACCGTCAGCATCGAGGGCATGAGTTGTCCCAATTGCGCAACTGGCATTACAACCACCATGAGATCGTGTGAAGGGGTGGAGATGGCCTCCATCTCCTATACCAATGAAGGTGGAACAATCACGGCCGTCGATGAGGAAGCGATCAGGCTGGCGATCGAACGTGTCATGAAGAATCCACAATACGTGGTGGAATACACCATCGTTGAGGAACAACCAGGCTCCTGATGCACTGCCTGGTTTCCGTGTCGCTGGCCTGGCTTCTCCAAGCAGGACTGTGTCATGCCGGGGTGACTTCCTTTCCCCGCCAGGAAAACCCATCGCTGAACAGGACACTGGTGACCGACGGATACGTGGATGATGCGCGTTGCGCACGCTGCCACGAGGAAATCGCCGAAACCTACTCGCACCTGGGCATGGGGCGTTCCTTCCATGTCCCCGGGCCGGACAACGCCGTCGGCGACTTCAGTCCTGAGGGCGGTCGATTCCACCACGAGGCTTCAGGCATGCATTACCGCATGTGGCATGATGCATCAGGCCGCATGTGGATGCGTCAACATGAACTCGACGCGGATGGGAACGAGATCAATGCGATTGATGTCGAGGCGCACTTCGGAGTCGGCAGCGGCAACCACGCACGAACCTACCTGCATCGCTCCCCTTCCGGTGAACTCTGGGAACTCCCGGTCTCCTGGTACACCAAGGGTGGCTGGAACATGTCACCGGGTTTCGACCATGCCGACCACCAGCGGCTTGGACGCCAGGTAACGCGAGAGTGCATGTTCTGCCACAACGCGTATCCGTCAGTTCCCGTCGGCAGTGACATGCTCGGTCAGCCTGATGCATTCCCTGTGGAACTTCCAAACGGCATTGGATGCCAACGATGCCATGGACCCGGTAAAGCCCATGTCGATCTTGCCTACTCGGCTGATGCAACTGACGAGGAGATCCGCAACTCGATACTGGATCCCACGGATCTTTCGCCGGCCCTTGCAGAAGACGTATGCCTTCAATGCCACATGCAACCTACAAGTCGACTCGGTTCCCTTGTCCGACCCTATCCGCGTGGCGACTTCTCCTACCGTCCCGGTGAACCCCTGGGCGACTACCTGGTGCACATCGACTACGAACTCCCACAGGATCATCCCGTGTTCGAAGTCAATCACCATGCATATCGGCTGCAGGCAAGTCCCTGCTGGCAGGGTCCCGGTTCGCCCGGATGCCTGGACTGCCATGATCCACACCGCAAGCTCACCCCAGCCGAACTCGTCGAACGAACACGTACCTCCTGCCTGTCATGCCATGGACCGGCGGACTGCCACGTTGAACAGGTGATGCAGGTGCCCATTGCCGAGGCCCAGGACTGCGCACGATGCCACATGCCATCGAGGTTCACGAGCGATGCCATCCACGTGGAAGTGACCGATCACCTCATACAGAACCCGCTGCCCGCTTCGGAACGTGGAGCACCTGCATACGACATCCCACCTCCTGCCTCGTTCACGGCACGGGTGCTGCAACCTGAGCGACATGGTGATGCAGAACTGATGCGCAGGTGGGAACTCGATGGTGAACTCATCGGTGACAAGACCGAATCAATCAATGAACTGGCCTCGCTGACCGTCGATGATCCCACTCCGTTGGATCTCGTTCTGCTTGCGCAAGCCTACCTGCACGAGCAACAGGTCGACCAGGCACGAAGCACGCTCGAACGACTTGCAGCTGCGAATCCAGGAATGCCCCTGGCCCAGAAGAACCTGGCGATGCTCGACCTCCAGGATGGGCAGTTCAACGCCGCCGAGCAACGGATGAAGCAACTCACGCAGGCCAATCCCGACGATGCTGCTGCCTGGCGCCACCTGGCAACCTCGTTGCAGGCACAGTCTCGCCACCCCGAAGCGATCGAGGCCTGCAGGGAAGTAGTTCGACTTCGACCACTCGACCAGGGCGCCTTGTCACAACTGGGTCTCCTTCTTGCTGCCAACGGGCAATTCGATGAAGCAGTCGATGTGCTTGAGCGCGCCGAGGCACTTGCGCCGGGCAACCCCGCCATTGCGTACAACCACGGCCTGGCCGCCTGGAAGATCGGGGCCCGCCCCCGTGCTCAGCAGGCCTGGAACCACGCGCTGCAGCGATCACCGGCTGCGCCGAGACTGCTGCAAGCCACCGCCATCACCTCGAGCCTGCCCTGGGACGACCTGGAACTCAATCCGCAGCAGGGACTCAGCCATGCCAAGATGCTCGTGGAGTTACAGCCTCAGTCGCCCGATGCCACCGTCGTGCTCGCCGCCGCACAGTTGGCCGCGGGGAATCTCCAGGAGACCGCCAACAGCCTGAACCTCGCCGTTGAACGCCAGGCCGACCTGGCTTCGATCCGCTTGATCCAGGCAATGCTCCTGGCCGAGGCAGGACAGCGGGAGGAAGGCGAGGCGATCTACAGGAAGGTGCTTCCCAGGATCCAGCAACGCAACATGCTCAGGGAAGGGCTGCTCAACCGGGCGGTGATCATCTTCAAGTAGGCCGTCACTCAAGTTGCAAACAGTTGCGACATGTCCTGAAAGGCCTTGAACTCCAAGGCGTTCCCAGATGGATCAAGCAGGAACATGGTCGCCTGTTCCCCCGGCTGACCCTCGAAACGAATGCCAGGCTCGATGATGAACTCGACTTCTGCAGCACGAAGTCGATCGGCCAGCGAGTGCCAGGCTTCCCAGGAAAGAACCACCCCGAAGTGCGGTACCGGCACGTCATGCCCATCGACCGGGTTGCTGTCCGGGGGAATCGCTGGATCAACGTCAACAAGATGCGCAACAAGCTGATGTCCGAAGAAGTCGTAGTCCACCCACCGCTCATCACTTCGCCCTTCACGGCATCCAAGCAGGTCTCCATAGAAGGAGCGAGCTGCGGACAGGTCGTGAACAGGGAAGGCCAGGTGGAATGGTGGCAGGTCGGGCGTGGGCATCGTCATTCGAACACTGTATCCTCCCCATCGCATGGCGATCGAGACTTCTCACTCCAGCGCGGATCAGCGAAAAACCGGCGTTCTCCTCGCACTGGGTGCATTCGGCTGGTGGGGCGCAGTCACCCCCATCTACTACTACGCCCTCAAGGAGGTGCCGGTCCTTGAACTGATCGCCTGGCGTGTCGTAGCGGGGCTCCCGTTGATGCTTCTGCTCCTTGCCTTGACCGGTCGCATGCCGGGGCTTCGAACGATATTCGGCCGACCGCGAGTGCTCGCAGCGCTCGCCGCCTCGACGGTGCTCATCGGCCTCAACTGGTTCGTCTTCATATGGGCCATCGATACCGAGCGCCTCGCCGAGGTGAGCCTCGGCTACTACATCAATCCACTTGTATCCGTTGCACTTGGCATGGTGGTGCTTGGTGAACGCATGCGCACTGCCCAGTGGATTGCCATCGGCATCGCTGTTCTCGGCGTCATCGTGTCGGCACTCCACATCAACGGCATTCCCTGGATCTCGCTTTCCCTCGCCGGCTCGTTCGCGCTCTATGGGCTGGTTCGGAAGCAGGTTGATGCAGATGCGCCGACCGGGCTGGCCGTCGAGATGACACTGTTCTTTCCCTTCATGCTCATCATTCTCGGCCTCGTGCACGGCGATGGAGGAACAACCTTCATGTCCGGGCCGGCATGGATGAAAATCATGCTGCTGCTCGGCGGCCCGGTCACCATCATTCCCCTACTGCTCTTCACGGGCTGTGCCCGCCGCCTTCGATTGGCAACAGTCGGTCTCCTTCAGTACATCGCTCCCAGTGGACAACTGCTCATGGCAGTCCTTGTCTTCAATGAACCCTTTGGTACCGAGCGATTTCTCGCCTTCCTCCTGATCTGGGTTGCGGTAAGCCTGTACTCGATCGACTCCTACCTGGCAGCGCGCGCAGAGAGCCATGACAGCAGGAATGCAGCGGAGACGCCCTGATCAGCGAGGTGTACGACGCATCTTGGTCATGCGACCGACCGCGTTCCAATCCATCACGTAGAGGTTCCCCCGCTCATCGAAGCAGCAGCCATGGGGTGCCGTGAAGATGCCCTCGGTCCAGTCGCCTGTTGGCACACCATTTCGAGCCCATTGGCTCGTGTCCGGGTTGTCACCGAGGTGCCCCAGCACGTTCCAGTCGCCATCAAGCAGCGTGACACGACCCTCAAGTTCAGCCACCGCATAGAGATGGCGACCATCACCTGACCACGCAGCCAATGCGCAGGGACGGCGAAGCCCCTCCACCGGGACATCGACGTGGTTGCCTTCAAGATCAAAACGCTGGAGGCGACGGTTCTCCCGATCGCAGACAACGAGCATCGGCTCCGAGCCGCGTTCATCCATGTACAGACCGTGGCAGGTCTGGAATCGACCCGGCTCCGTGCCTCGACCACCGAATGAACTTCGGTACACCAGGTCAGGTCCGAAGACATGGATCCAGTTGCGGCCATACCCATCCGCCACGTAGATTCGACCATCAGGTGCAACGGCAACGGCGGTCGGGTTGTAGGCACCAGGATCATCGTCGTACTTGCCGGATTCCATCGGTACACCCAGCGCCCAGACCAGGGTGCCATCAAGACGCAACTTCAGGACCTGCTTGCCATGCAGATGAGCCGCATACACGTACGGTATCCCGTTCTCGACCCGGAGCTGCATGCCATGGATGCCCGGGTAGGAGGAAGCAAGCGATTCGACATGTGCGCCGCCCGGCTCGTGCACCATGATTGAATGCTCGGTGTCCGTGTTGAAGAGGACATGGCCTCCTGGGTCAACGACAATTCCACCATGCGTGTTCCCGATGGTTCTGCCTGGTTCCTTCCCCCAGCCTGCAACAACTTCCCATCGGTCGGGACCGATGTCGACGGGATCGGCGACTGCAGGTGTTGCCTGCTCACGAGTTGGGCGCTCCCCGGATGAAGGATCTTCAGCATGCCATGCAAGGAGGCCCGGCACCAGGGCAGGAATCAGGAGGAATACGAATCGTTGGTTGAACATCCACGCAGCCTAGCCAAGAATGCAGCACGTTGATAATTCGACCCTTGAAGCCTCCTGGAGCTTCCCGAGGAGTGTAAAAGTTTGATCAAGGGGTCGAAATCGGCGTTTGGTGCTTCCTTGAGCACCTCCCAAGGGTATCTTGATGCATGGAGAGGGCTTGTTCCCCGAGGAACTTGGGGTCCCAGGATTATCACCCGGAGAGAGAGCAACCAACATGTCAATCATCTTCAAGTCGTCTGCAGCGGCTGTGGCGTTCGCCCTCGTTGCACTTCCAAGCGCAGCACTGGCTGATGCCAATCCCCTGAACGAGGTCGTCCCCGTCGTCGACCTTCCGCCCCTGGACCTTGATTGGCTCATGATCGACGATGAACGTCGAAACGCCGATGGGCTTCCATTTCGTTTCGCAGTACCCAACGAAGCCATGATCACCCCCGGGAATGATGGCTTGTGGGATCGCAACGAGGAAGGGTGGCTTCGATGGCGCATGCGAATCTCCAGTCATGAAGCCCCGCACATCAACCTCGCTTTCGAACACTGGAACATGCCCGACAGCGGCGAGATGACCATCGAATCGATCGATGGGTTCGAGGGCGCAGGACCATTTTCGTCACTCGACAACCAGGATCATGGCGAACTCTGGATTCCCGTCGTACAGGGTGACGACATCATGGTGACGATCACCTGCAGTGATGCTGATCGCCTGGCCGTCGAACAGGAAATCGCAATTACCAAGATCAACATTGGTTACCGCGGCTTCGGCGCCGAGAAGGCGAATGGTGCCAACCGCTCTGGTGCCTGCAACGTCGACGTGGTCTGTCCCGAGGGTGATCCCTGGTTCATGGAGATCCCCTGCGCCGGCCTCTACACCATCAATGGCTGGTACACCTGTTCCGGCGCCATGCTCAACAGCACCGCCCAGGACCAGACGCCTTTCTACCTGACGGCCGATCATTGTGGAGTAACCACTGGAAACGACCAGACAATGGTCTTCGTCTGGAACTACGAGAACTCCTATTGCCGTGTTCCGGGTTCCGGTGACTCTGGGGGCAACGGCAACGGTAATACCAACCAGTACACCACGGGCGGCGCCATTCTCCGTGCCGAGGGCAGCAACAGTGACTTCTGCCTCGTCGAACTCAACAATGATCCCAACGCCAGTTACGGCGTTTCCTTCTGCGGTTGGGATCGACGAAGCATCACTCCTCAACAGGGCATCGGTATCCACCACCCGAACCTCGAGGAGAAACGTATCTCCTTCGAACTGGATCCGCTCTCCTCGTCTGGAAACATGTGGCGAGTGAATGACTGGGACCTGGGAACCACTGAACCTGGATCATCGGGCTCCCCACTCTTCAGCCAGGATCACCGCGTCGTCGGCCAACTCTACGGCGGCACAGCTGCCTGCGACAGCGGTGGTGGCAGCTCCGGCTATGACGTCTATGGGAAGATCTCCGTCTCCTGGAATGCCGGGTTGAGTACGTGGCTTGATAATGCCGGAACCGGTGAGCAGTACATCGAAACGTATGGGACCGCCGGCGCCAATGGCGCCTGCTGCCTGGGTACGACCTGCATCTACGGTCCATCAACTGCCTGTGACAACGTCGGCGGCATCTACCAGGGCGACGGCGTCCAATGCGCCGATGTCAATTGTGGAGCCGACCCGACCGGCGGCTGCTGCGTCGGCACCAGTTGCTCCGTCGAAACGGAAGCCGACTGCTCAGGCACCTACCTTGGTGACGGAACCAACTGCTCGGGTGATCCCTGTGCAGCCCCGACCGGCGCCTGCTGCTAC
>JAYZBD010000106.1:0-11307 GCA_036339395.1 Planctomycetota bacterium
CGCATCCCGCGCTTCCTGGCGTGCCTCTTCATCCGTCCTGTCGCTCAGAAGCCACCTGTTCAAGGCGGTGCAACCAAGTCCGTTGTATGCACGCCCTTCATCTTCATCTATTGCAATTGCGGCACGGTAGGCTTCTTCTGCTTCCTCGTACTCGCCGAGGCGGAAGAGCGCCCAGCCCTTTCGTTCCAGGGAAGAGCCATCCGCCCGAAGTTTCTGAATGGTGTCGGCGACGTTGATCACCTCTCGATATCGCTTCTGGCGAACAAGCATGTTCAGAAGGTTGACCATCAATTCCGGGGTTGGCTGCATTCGCTCCGATGCCGCGACGTAGGCCTCTGCGGCATCTGCCCAGCGATCCACCCGCTCGTAGGCAACGCCCAGGTTGACCCAGGCGGGTCCGTTGCCTGGATCCACTTCAACGGCCTTCTCTGCAAAGACGATGGCATGGTTCGGCTCGTTCATCTGCAGGTAGGTCGTCGCAAGGTTCAGGTTCGCCCTGGGGGAATCAGGATCAATGGTCAACGAGCGGTGGTAGGCACGAACCGCATCGATGAACCGCTCCAGCATCTGCAGGGCCACGGCATGACCGAACTGTGCATCGAAATTGCGTGGTTCAAGTTTCGCTGCTCGTGCAAAGGCGGGTTCCGCCTTTGAAAACGAACCCTGTTCAAGGTAGACCTCCCCGATACCGATGTACGCAGGTGCCGAGGTCGGGTCGTCTTCAAGAACATCGTGGAAGAGAGCCAGTGCGGAGTCGTAGTTGCCTGACTCGGCCTGCTCGCCAGCCTCGAGAATCACCGCATTGATGGCTTCCTGGTCAACCGTTTCCGGAATCGTTCCAATCGGCTGGCGAACCTCCGGTGAACCGATGCCCAGCTGGACGCAGCCAGCTGGGAGAATCGCTGCCAGGACAAGGATGAAGGAACGGGGCGCCACGCTTCTTGTACTCCATGTGAACGAATCGCCACCGTGCCTCATCGGCCCGATCGAAGAAGCCTCTGCAGCAACAGCCGACTGATCAGGCGTTCACGAGACCCAGAATCGATGCTGCATGCTTCGTGATGGATTCGTGATTGAGCCCACACTGCTTGAGGATTTCCCGTTCACCCTTGGCCGACTTTGGAATGCGGGTCACGCACATCTGCTCGACCGTGAATGCATCACCGGATCGAGCGCAGGCCTCTGCCACGGCCGAGAAGAGACCACCACCGTAATTGTCCTCGATGACCAGCACCATGCCCCCATTGTCGTTGGCAAGGTCCAGGAACTCGTCCTCGTCGAATGGAAGGGAGTAGAGGTCCACCAGGGAAGCATCGATGCCCAGCTTGTCGAGAGCGTCGAGGGACTTGTTGCACTCATGCAGCATGTACCCGGCACTTGCGATGAGGAGATCGCGGCCCTGTGTAAGTACTTCCATGCCGCCAAGCGTGAACATGGTTTTATCGTCGTAGAGAAACTCCACGTCGGGGCGGTGGGTACGCATGTAGCACATGCCGTCATGCTCGGCCATCGCCATGGTCAGGCCGTAGGCTGCATAGGCATCGGCAGGCTGCAGGGTCCAGCAACCCGGATCACCATTGTGATTCCGTACGCTGCCGAGACTGCGGAACCAGGCGACATCCGGCAGGGACATCTGGCTTGGCCCGTCAGCGGCGAGCGAAATCCCGGAGTGTGATCCAACGAGCTTGATGTTGGCACCGGAATTCATCGCCATTTCAATCTGGTCATAGGCACGGGTCAGGAACTTGGCGAAGGACGAGCAGAATGGAATCTTGCCCGCTGCCGCAAACCCGAGGCCGGCGCTGATCATGTTCTGCTCCGCGATCTTGCACTCGTTGAACCGATCCGCGATCTGTTCGTCATCGCGGAACCATTGCGCGAATGTCGAATTGCAGACGTCGGCATCAAGGGTGACGATGTTCGTGTTCGCATGACCCAGTTCCCTGAGAGCGACACCGTAGGCTCGCCGCGTTGCATAGCGACCGGACTCGAGAACACCTTCCATGCCGAAGGAACGAAGTGCCTCGGTGAAGTTCGACAGGGGGCGACAGGTCGGCTCGGGTCTTGATTCGACGGTCGGGGGATGGATCATGAGATCGCCACCCTCCATGGAACCGATGAGCGATGCTCCTGTCTCTTCAAGCTCATCGAGGGCCGTGGCCAGGCCATCTCCGCTTGCGGGCTTGCCGTGCCAGCCGTCGCCCTGCATCGATGGTGAACCCCAACCCTTCGTTGTCCTTGCTACGACCGCCATCGGCCCGTGGCCCCCTTCTATGAACTGGTCGAATGCCGACTTGATGGCTGCCGGGTCGTGTCCATCGATATCCAGCACATGGAACCCGGTGGCTTCCAGCCGTGCCTTGATCTTGTCCGGGGACTGCTGATCACTGACCGAACCGGCCTGCCCGTAGGCATTGCAGTTGAAGATCGAAAGGAGGTTCTCCAGGCGGTGATCCATGATGTAATCAAGGGCTTCGGTGATCTGGCCTTCCCGGGATTCGCCGTCTCCGACGATGCAGTAGATTCGTTGATCAAGACCGTCGAGCCGTGCTGCCTGCGCAAGGCCGGCAGCGACAGAGAGTCCCTGGCCAAGCGAGCCTGTTGCAGCATCGAAGAAATGAAATCCCTCCCTTGGATTTGGGTGTCCATCCAACGGTGAGTCGCTGCTTCGAAAACCTTCGACGTCACTCATCGTCGCGGGGCGTAACGCATCGCCCGTACCGACGGTCGCACCCAGGTCGATGAACGCTGCGTAGATGGACGGCACGGCATGTCCTTCCGAAAGCACAAGCCGATCGGAGGTCGGGTAGCCGGGATCCTCCGGTACCCATCGCATGCTGTGGTACATGAGAACCGTGACGATCTGGCCCAGGCTCATGGCCGTCGTCGGATGACCGCTTCCAGCCGCACTGCACATCTCAAGCGCCAGGGAATCAAGTTGAATAGCCTTGGCGTGGACGGCTGCTTCGAAGGACATGCGAAACTCCTCGTTCTATCCATGGGATGCATGGGAGTGGAAATTGGACACAAACTCGGCTTCACCGGACCTCTGTGAGCCCGTGCGATGCGTTCCCTCCGCTCCATGGAGCGTGAAAGCTTCGTTGTTGGGGTCCTTTGGTCCCAGCGAGGTGGGAAGTATCGCATGAGAGCCTCTGCACGGCAACCAGTTTGCGGGAGGAATCGGGGTTGGGGTGGTACACTCACCGTGATGTGACTCGAAGAAGAAGGGAATGCTGCAAATGAAGGTGATATGTGATCAATCCGCCCTGGCTGAAGCCCTGGGAATTGTCGGGGGGGTTGTTGCGACTCGAACCCCGACCCCGGTCCTTACATGCATCAAGATGAATGCCGATGACGGTCGACTGACCCTTACGGCGACAGACAAGGAAGTCGGCCTTCGGCTGGTCATGGACCAGGTCGAGGTCGATCAGCCGGGTGAATCCCTGATTCCTGCAGACAAGCTCATCCAGATCATCCGGGAATGTCAGGAGCCGACGGTCACGCTTGAAAGTGACAAGCAGGCCATTTTCATTCGATCAGGAGAATCCACCTTCAAGGTCTATGGATTTGATCCTGCGGAGGCACCGCCGGTCAAGGTGTTTGATGAAGCCAAGGTCGATTGCGAAATCGGCGCCGGTGAACTCCTTCTCCTGATCACGCGCAGCCTGTTCGCCGCCGCAGATGAACATTCTCGGTATGCAATCAATGGTGTACTTCTCGAGCGGAAAGGGAAGAACATCAACATGATCGCAACGGATGGGCGACGACTTGCCGTAGCCTCCGGCAGTGCTACATCGGGCAGTGGTGATTCCAGTTGCATCGTTCCAAGCAAGGCGCTTGGCATCATGCGAAGACTGCTCAGGAATGACGATGCCACGGTTCGTCTCTCGATAGATGAGAACCAGATTCACGTCCATGTCGACGATGGGGGAGGGCAAGCCTCCCTCTCAAGCACACTCGTTGAGGGAAGATTCCCACCCTTTGAGGATGTCATCCCGAAGGACCAGGACAAGCGGGTCGTCTTTGATCGGGAAACGCTCCGCGCTGCCGTCAGGCAGGCTGCTCTTCTCACCAACGAGGATTCGAGGAGCGTCCGGATGCACTTCAGCAACAAGCAGGTGATTCTCACGAGCCACGCCCCGGAAATGGGTGAAGCAGAAGTTCACCTGGACCTCCCGGGGTACGACGGGGAAGATATCGAGATTGGATTCAATCCAAACTACCTCTCCGATGCACTGAAAGTCATCGACCAGGAAGAGGTCATCTTCGAAATGAAGGCCTCGAACAAGCCGGGCGTCATACGAACCGGCAAGGAATTCACCTATGTCCTCATGCCGGTAAACCTGTCCTGATCGCGAGCTGCTGCAACCAGTACTGAATACGAACGAGGGCTGCCGTCAGGCAGCCCTCGTTCGTATTCCTTGCTGGAGACTGGATCAGGGTTTTCGTCCCGGACCACGCCCGCGTGGCTTGCGGCCCTTGCCGCCATCCGGGTACTTGACCGAGCAGCCCCAGGGACGAACGGTGCCAGGGGCAACATCTATTCCGGACACCGAACTTCGGACAGCGTTGATGACGTAGTTGGTGGCCTTGTCATCCTTGTCGAAATTCCTGTCATCCGTGATGGCGCCCGCGTAGATGAGCGTGCCCTCGGGATCAATCACGAACATGTGCGGCGTGGTACGTGCTTCGTAGAGACGACCGACCGTCCCGTCATAATCAAGCAGCACGGGGATCTCGTTCATTTCCTGCTTCTCGAGAAACTCGTCGCTCTGCGTGATGATGAAGTCCTTGGGCTGATTCGCAGTGGAGTTGATCGCCAGGTAGACGAATTCCGGGTTGACCTGTCGGATCTTCTTATGGATGTCCTCGACGACACCCTTGTCATAGATTCCACGACAATACGGGCACCCGGGATTGAACCACTCGAGTACGACGAAATTGCCAGCGTAACTCGACAACTGGTGGGCCTTGCCCTTGGTGTCCTTGAGTGCAAAATTCGGGGCCGGCTTGCCAACACGTGCCACCTTCGGCTTCTCTTCCTTATCCGCCTTCTCTTCTTCCTGGGCGGGCGGTGACGGCTTCTTGGGAACAGGTGATTCCTGGGCAGGGGCCATCATTGCCGGCATGCCGAGTGCAAGCAGCATTGTTGCCGCCAGCAGGCGAGTAGTCGGGTTCAGTACGTTCATGGTGTATTCCTCCTGTTGACTGGGTCTTCCCTTCCTGCACCTTGTTCTGCAGGCGGAACAGGCATGCTAAATGCAAACGAGGGATCATGTCGCTCATCACCGAAGAGCAGCAGGCCCTCTATTCGGGGTTTGACTCCAAGGCTGTTGCCTGGTTCAAGCCTGTAGGGGATACGAACAAGGAATTCGCTCGTATCCCCTGAAATACGCGCGTCATCGAGAATTACCCCTGGAACCTCCCCTGGAACGAAACCGGGAAGTCCCATCTCCCCCAATGGGCCCTTGATCACGACTTCCGTTGTCCCAAGGGACATCGAGGTGCCGGGTCGATCAGCCAAGGGGAGGGGAATGCAGCGAGTGGCATATGAAAGCAGCGATATCGGGGACTCACTCGTGTCCTTGGACACCTTCAACTCGATTCCACGTGTCGCCTCTCCTCGCCAACAGGCCTTCCTGCATGCAAGCCACTGGGCTCTCATGGTGATGGACAGTGCCCCCTCCGGGCACTCCTCCGGAACGGTGACCGGTACGAGGAAATGCGTCCTCCCTTCGTACCCATAGGACCTGCCGGCAGGGTCATCGAAGGTGCTGGGTCGAGGATAGAGCGTGTCACCGATGAGCAGGCCATGCGCTTCCTCAACCTGGATTTCGGTTGGAGTGCCGCCGGCCCCGGGGCTCTTCCAATAGACATGGAATCCCTCTGGTATTTCCAGCGTGCAGAGAACCATGAGCGTTTCGCCGGGTCGTGCAGCCGCCTGCCCTGCCTGGCAGGTCATTCGAACATCCGGAACGCTGCTGGGGACCGGCTGAACGAAGCCGGGCCGAGCCAGCATCAGGGAACCTGCAGCAAGAGTGGCAATGATGTACTGCATCGAGATGGACCTCGTACACTACTGTAGTACTCAAATCAACGGAAGAGTCGGACCATGCGTCATCATTCCATTGCATTTCTCCTGCTTGCAGCTTCCCTCGCATCCTTCCAGGGTTGCGCCAAGGAATACAGCGACCGGGACATCGTCTTTCTCGACGTCGAGCAGGCCCGGGTACTGGTGGAGAATCGGGAAGTCTCACTCTTCACGAAGCCAAGGGAAAACACCTGGCTTGATCCACGCACCGTGGAGAAGTATTCGGCAGGTCACATCCCCGGTGCCATCAACATGCCCTACCGGGATGTTGCCGAGAAGTGGGAGGAGTTGAAGGCCTACGGTTTCATTGTCATCTACGGAAACTCCTACAACGATCCACTTGCTGATGCGATGAGCAAGACGCTCATGGAACTGGGCCTGGAAGATGTTCGTACGCTTCGCGGTGGTCTCCAGGCATGGACGAATGCCGGGAATCCTGTCACGAAGGGACGTCGTCCCTGAGGCAACCTGCCCGGGGCAGAGCAATGACCGAATCGATTCACTACCTCGACCTGGACTACATGGGTGTACGGGGAGCCATTGGTGCCTACCTCGTTTCGGATGGAACCTCGAATATTCTTGTCGAGGCGGGGCCGGGCAAGACGGTACCTGCCCTTGAACGAGCGCTTGACGAGCATGGACTGTTGATCGAAGACCTGCACGCCTGCTGTCTCACGCACATCCATCTCGATCACGCCGGAGCCGCGGGGCACCTTGCACGACGAGGTGTGCCAATACACGTCCATTCATTCGGCGCGAAGCACATCATTGATCCATCGAAACTGCTGGCCAGCGCCGGTCGCATCTACGGCGACCAGATGGATACCCTCTGGGGAGAAGTCATCCCATCCGACGAGTCGATGGTTCACGGACTCGATGATGGTGATGTCGTGACGGTGGGAGGAATCGAACTCACTGCCATCGAAACCCCGGGCCACGCGCGACACCATCTTGTATTCCGGTTCAACTCCGGCAGTGACGTGGTCTGCTTCACTGGCGATGCAGCCGCCATGCTCATTCCAGGCACCGGATACGTGTCGGTCCCGATGCCTCCCCCTGAATTCGATCTCTCGACGTGGCTGTCCACGATTGAACTGCTGCGCTCAGGGCCCTGGTCGAGATTGATGCTGACACACGGGGGAATCATTGAAGAGATCGACATGCATCTCGACCAGCTTGTTGATTCGATGAACAGGCAGGTCAAGTGCATCAAGAAGGGACTTGCTGAGGGGCTGGCCACCGGGGAACTGCTTGACCGGTACAGGGATTCACTCCGTGACGAGGCGACCTCCCTTGGGGCCAGTAATTCCCAGTTCGATGACTTTGTCACGACCAGCCTGCTTGGGATGAATATCTCGGGCGTTGAGCGATACCTGCAACTCCAGTCCGGGGAGGAGAACTGAGGCCCTCCTGCAGGCTCTGAGGCCTCATTTCAGCCTGAGAAGGGGGATTCCACTTGCTCAAGGCTCAATTTCGACCTAATTTCCATTGCTTGGGGTTCTTATGAACCTTGGGATCGCATTCAACCCGCACTCGATGCGTGCCGGGCTTGGGAGGAGAGAAATCGATGTTTACACGTGTAGCTGCTGGATGCCTTGTTGCAGGCCTGTGCCTGGTCGCCGCGTCCGAACTCTCTATCGAGAAACAACCTACCACGGCCCCCGATGACATCACGACCCTGATGAGAAGTGGTGACATGCGTGGCAATACCGGTATTGCAAGCATTCGCATAGCGAGTGGTCTTTCCAGGCCGGTTCTCGTGACCCACGCACCAGGTGATGAGACTCGAATCTTCATCGTCGAACAGCGATCAGGCTCGACGGGGCGGGTCCGGATCTACGACCTTGACAGCGAGGAACTGCTTTCGGGTTACTTCCTGACACAGAGCGTGAACACCTCCAGTGAGCAGGGACTCCTGGGCCTGGCGTTCCACCCCGACTACTACAACGGCTCACCATACGTGTACATCAATTACACGTCCGGCTCATCGACGTATATCAAGCGCTTCACCGCTACGAACAACGATCCGAACTCGAACTCGGTCAACGCCAGCAGCGGAACCACGATCATGAGTTTCTCCCAGTCGTATTCAAATCACAATGGCGGCTGGATCGAGTTCGGACCCGACGGCTACCTGTACATCTCGACCGGTGATGGCGGCAGCGCCGGCGATCCCGGGAACAATGGGCAGGACATCACCAACGAACGGCTCGGCAAGATGCTCCGCATCGATGTCGATGGCGGTTCTCCCTACTCCAATCCTCCTGACAACCCGTTCGTCGGTGTGACCGGGGATGACGAGATCTGGGCCTATGGACTCCGCAATGCCTGGCGGTGCAGTTTCGACAAGGAAACCGGCGATCTCTGGATGGGTGACGTCGGCCAGTACAACTGGGAAGAAGTCTCCTTCGAGCCTGCGGATTCCAGCGGTGGAATCAACTATGGATGGCGGTGCTACGAGGGTGATCACGCCTACAACACGAGTGGCTGTGACTCAGCTTCGACAATGGAGTTCCCCGTCTTCGAGTACAACCACAGCAGTGGTCGTTGCTCGATCACCGGCGGCTATGTCTATCGCGGGCAGGACATTCCCTGGATGGACAGTTTCTACTTCTTCGGAGACTACTGCTCAGGCGAGACCTGGATCTTCCGGCTCGTTGGCGGCAACGTTTACGACTACGAGGAAATCACGAATCAACTCTCTCCGAGCGTGGACGGCTACAGCATCGGTTCCATCAGTTCCTACGGCGAAGATGCCCGTGGAGAACTCTACGTGTGTGATCTTGGCGGCGAAGTCTTCCAGATCATCCCGACAGAACCGCCCGCACCCGAAGCAGCATGCTGCTTCGGAACGGACAACGCCACGTGCGTCAATGCAACCGAGGAGTTGTGCAATACGGTGAATGGCGACTGGTTCGAGCTCGAGGACTGCCTGAATACGCCAGACCTGTGCCAGCAACCGGACTGCCCGACCGACTGCGACTCCGATGGAGTGACCAATGTCAATGACCTCCTTGCAATCATCGCCGGGTGGGGTGGCAGCACTGGTTGTGATCCAACGGGAGATGGGCAAATCGATGTCAATGATCTCCTGCAGGTCATAGCGCAGTGGAATGTTGTCTGCGAGTAATACGAGTACCCTTTAGAGAGACCCGAAGCACAACTTGGTCCGCCGGGGGGGCAGGCCTGTACATCCAACCTGAAGGAGAGAACCCTTGTCCCCTGCAACACCCCTGAAGTTTCTCGTTGCCGCTTGTGCCGCTGTCATGCTGGCAAGCCTGGCCACGGCCCAACCCTCTACGACTTCCATCCTTCCCGACAAGGATGCACTGAAATACGAACACGCCCCGAATCGGCTGTTCGTTCGGTTTCGTGAGATCGAGAATGTCGCATCACGCCATGCCATCCTTGCGGATGTCGGTGGTGAGATCACGATGACATCGAAGCTCGTTCCGGGGCTGTTCTGCATCGAGACCGAACTCTCAACGGAAGAGGCCATCAAGCGACTTGAGTTCCGGGGTGACGTACTCCAGTACGTCGAGCCGGTCTACATCGTGCACGCCCTGGATACGATCCCGAATGATCCCCTGTGGGGAGACCTCTACGGCATGGACCAGATCCGCGCCCCGCAGGCATGGGATGAGCACACGGGCGACCAGGAATTCATCGTTGCAGTAATTGATACGGGCGTCGACTACACCCACCCGGATCTCGTGGCGAACATCTGGACCAACCCAGGCGAAATTCCGGGCAACGGCCAGGATGATGATGGCAACGGCTACGTCGATGATGTCCATGGATACGACTTCTACGACAACAACTCCGACCCGATGGACGGCAACGGCCATGGAACCCACTGCAGTGGGACAATCGGTGGTGTCGGGAACAACAACATCGGCGTTGCGGGTGTCAACTGGTCCTGCCGCATCGTTGCAGCCCAGTTCCTGGGGTCTGGCGGCAGTGGAACGATCGAGGGCGCCATCAATGCCATCGAGTATTGCGCCGCCAACGAGTTCAAGGTTTCAAACAACTCCTGGGGTGGCGGTGGTTTCTCCCAGGCGATGTTCGACGCCATCCAGTCCGCAGGTGACAATTTCGGACACATCTTCTGTGCCGCAGCCGGAAACAGCGGTTCCAATGGAGCCTCCTACCCCGGCGCACTTTCCTGCGACAACCTCATCTGTGTCGCTGCCACGGACAGCAATGAGAACCTTGCAAGCTTCAGCCAGTACCACATCACCGAGGTCGACCTTGGTGCACCCGGCGTCGATGTTCTCAGTTCCACGCCTGGAAACAACTACAGTTACTACAGCGGTACCTCGATGGCCACGCCACACGTGGCTGGCGGGGTCGCCCTGATCTACTCGGTCATAGGTGAAGCAACCGCCGTCGAAGTCAAGGACATCATTCTCTCCACGACCCGCCCCATTCCCGCTCTTGATGGCAGGTGTGTCACCGGTGGCGTGCTGAATGTATTCGACGCGCTGGGCGCGACCTTCCTCGGACCACAGATCAGCATGGTCTCGACCGTACCGGCTGAACTCGATCCTGGAACACACCTCCAGGTCAGGGTACTCGTGGATCCTCGCGAAGATGATCTTGTAGATGGATCCGTGAAACTCAGGTATCGAAGCACTGGCGGCGGTGTCTGGTCGATGGCGGACATGGAACCCGAAGGACCCGGTGGCAACTGGGTTGCATACGTGCCGGCAATGGAATGTGGCGACTCTCCCGAGTTCTATGTCAGCTGCGAAGGTGCGGTTTCCGGCCTCGTCGAACACCCCTCGGGTGGAGCGGCCAATGCCTACAACTGGCTCGTTGGTTCGCTGCTGATCGCCCTGGAAGACAATGGCGAAACCAACGGAGACTGGGTTGTCAGCGGTGATGCTGCTGATGGCCAGTGGAACAGGGGCGTCCCGGTCAACTGTGATCGCGGCGACCCACCGGCAGACGAGGATGGGTCCGGGGCCTGCTGGCTCACCGACAACTCCTCTGCCAGCAGTTGCAACAGTGATGTCGACGAGGGATCAACCATTCTCACCTCCGGGATCATCGACCTGGCGGATATTGACAGCCCCGTGCTGTCCTATGCACGCTGGTTCAGCAATACGTATGGCGCTGCACCGAATACCGATACCTTCGTGGTCGAGTATTCGACCAACGGTTCCTCCTGGTCCATTCTCGAAACGGTTGGTCCCAATGGCCCCGATGTCGAT
>JAYZBD010000107.1:0-4273 GCA_036339395.1 Planctomycetota bacterium
TCTCTGCGGCTGCAGCCAATCGAAGACCACGGCAGACCAGTCCACGTCCACGAACTACAACCGGCCTCTCCCACGTGGGACCCTGTCTCTCAGGAAAGTGACCGATCCGGCATCCATGCCTGACATGGAGACAGCCTGGGCCGCCCGGGACATCTTCCTTCGTGATGCCCTGGACAGGAGCATCGAGTGGTATTCGGCTCCTTCCAGCACGCAGTGGTTTCCGGTCTGCAATATCACCCATGAACAGGCCATGACCTCCGTCATCGCCATGCGTGAACTGATGCGAACAGCCCCCGACGGTGACTCCTTCAAGGAAGCCATCCGTACGAAGTTCGAAATCTACGAGTCCGTGGGATGTGATGATCAGGGCACTGTGCTTTTTACCGGGTATTACGCACCCGACTTCCATGCAGCACGGACGAAATCGAGCAGGTTCACGACCCCCTTGTACACACGGCCCGGCGACCTGGTCACCGATCCGGTCGATGGAACTCCGCTTGGAAGAAAACTCGCGGATGGGTCCATCGTCACCTACCCGTCGAGACGCACCATCGAGCAACATCAGCTGCTCAAGGGCTCGGAACTCGTCTGGGTCGAGGATCCCCTGTCGGCCTACATCATCCATGTCAATGGATCGGCCAAGCTGCGAATGGATGATGGAACGACGATGTACATCGGCTACGCCGGAAAAACGGATCGACCCTACACGGGCCTTGGACGGCTGATGGTCTCCGAGGGAATCATCAGGGAGAACCAGTTGAGTCTTCCTGCGATCAGGCGTTCCTGGAAGCGGAATCCAGGCACGGTCGAATCACTGATTCACCGGAACGAGAACTACGTGTTCTTCCAGGAATACCCGGGCGACAGCTGGCCCGCGGGATCACTGGGCGTCCCGGTCACGATGGAACGGACCCTGGCAACGGACAAGTCGATCTTCCCGAGAGGCGCCGTCGTCCTGGTCGAAACCGATGCAGTGACCCTGTCTCGAAACTCGCGACCCTTCGTGCAATTCATGCTCGACCAGGACACGGGGGGCGCCATCAACGCACCGGGCCGTGCCGACATCTTCATGGGGATCGGAGCGACAGCGGAGATCCTCGCTGGCGGTCAGTATGCCGAAGGCAGGCTCTACTACTTCTTCCTCAAGCCGGGTGAAGTACGAGCCATGAGGGCCGGTGGATCTTCCGTTGCAGGTGTCCGCTGATTCGGGCCGCTAGGCTCAATCCAGGCCGTATGAGCTCTTGCAGGATTCAACCCGCTCCTTGATCTCGCGGGACATCTCGATTCGAGGTGGCCAGGGGCGACATGGCTCCCCATTTCGTTCGTGTCCGAACTGTTTCGATGTTCCATCAAGACCGATCCGGTGATCACGCGAATGCATATCCCGCGACACATCCATGTTCGAACAGAGCATGAAGAAGACGCGTTCGTATGAACCCAGTTCAATGTCCGCGTCCACCGCGATGACCAGTTCGGCACCCGAACCGGCCAGGTCGAAGATCGACTCGATGGCCCGGCCACCAGATTCAGCCTTCGAACTGTCGACGGCGGCGATGACAATGCGACCCAGTCCCCATGGAGGTACCTCGATCGCAATGATCGAGTTGCTTCCAACTGCGGACTCGAGCGAAGCGCGTACCTTGGTCACGTCCGCTGATGGCGGTGATCCAATCGGAATCCCCCCGACCTCCTCACCTGGAATCGCGCAGGTAGCATCAATGCCGATCTTCCCCCCCGCCCCGAGCCTTGGAGCAGAGTGATCAAGGATGTCAAGGGGACCATTGGCCAGTTCAATGTCTCGTGGGAACTCGACGTTCCTTGCAATCGATTCGAGTACTGCCTGCTCATCATGCAGGTCCGTGTCCTCGTCGACGACAACGATCATCTTCGTCCATGCCATCTGCCCGGCACCCCAGATCGAATGCATCACCCTGCGTGCCTGCAAGGGATAGACCTTCCTGACCTGGATGAAGGCACACTGGTGGAAGGAGCCGAACATCGGAAGGTGGTAATCAATGATGTCCGGAACGATGGTCTGCAACAAGGGCAGGAAGATCCGTTCCGTAGCCTTGCCGATGTAGTAGTCCTCCTGGGGAGGTACGCCCACGACGGTCGCCGGCATGACTGCATCCGCCCGATGCGTAATGGCAGTCACATCCATGAGAGGGTACCTGTCGGGCATGGAGTAGAACCCCGTGTGATCTCCGAATGGACCCTCGAATGCAGCCCCTTCGCCAAGTGGTTCATCGCCGGTTGGATCCCATCCAATCTGGCCCGAATCCGTTCGAACGTACCCCTCGATGATGATCTCGCTGTGTGCGGGCACGCGAAGGGGAACAGTACGAGCCTGGGCCATCGGGATTCCACCACCATTGAGAAAGCCAGCAAGGAGCAATTCGCTCATACCCGGTGGCATCGGGGCCGAGGCGGCATAGGGAAGCACCGATTCACCACCGAAACAGATCGCTACCGGCATCGGTTCACCGAGTGATTTCCAGGATCTCCAGTGTGCCGCACCATCATGATGGACATGCCAGTGCATGACCAGGTGTGTGTCATCGACGAGTTGAACCCGGTAGACACCGATGTTGTGGCTTGCAGGTCGGGCCTCGTTCCGGTCATCGGCATGAATCGTATGGATCCCTGCGAACGTGATGTACCTGCCCTTTCCTTCTGCAGTTCCGGATGCCTCGGGTGTCATGTCGATGCCGACAGCCTGTGGGTTGCCATCATGTGGCCAACACTTCAGGAGTGGAAGTCGCGAGCATTGGACTTCTCCCTTGTCAGCAAGGCGTACAACCTCCTGGCAGGGAGCGTTTCTCGCCTTCCTCGGAGTCGCTCGAAGCAGTGGCAGCATCTCCCGCCCCAGGGCCAGTGTCTCCCTGAGACCGCGGGGTGGCTTGGGCTGTGCCAACTTGCCGAGTGTTGCGCCAATCGCTTCGAACCCACCCCCACCATGGCAACCAAGGGCCAACTCCATCCGGGCGAAGGAACCAAAGAGGTTGATCGCAAGGGGGAAATCACTCCCCTCGACTTGCTCGAAGAGGATCGCCTTCCCTCCAAGTCCGCAGTGACCGGGATCGAACACGGCGGCGTCTTCACTCTGCAGCGAGCATCGTGACTTGCTGTGACGATCAGCAACCTCGGTAATTTCGAGAATTGGCGACACCGGGCCAGGGACCCGCAGGAGTTCGCCGGCGCCCTCGAGGTGGCGCATGAACGAGGCAAGATCACGAAAGACTGGCCTTGACACGTCGGGAAGCATACCACGCTGGCTGCGTGCCCCGGGAGGAGCCGATGCAACCCAGCGTCGCATTCGGTAGCCTGTGCAATTCAATGAGCAGCAACGGATACGTCATCGACGTCCACGACGTCCACAAGACCTTCAAGAAGCGGATCAAGGCACTGCAGGGGGTCGACCTGCAGGTTGGTTCGGGCGAAATCTTCGGCCTCCTCGGACCAAATGGCGCAGGGAAATCCACGCTCGTCAAGATCCTCATGACCGTTGTCCGCCCTGACAAGATCAACGGGACCTTCCTCGGTGCTTCGATCGGACAGAAGGAACCGCTCTCGAGGGTTGGCTACCTCCCTGAACACCACCACTTTCCCGACTACCTCACCGGGCTCCAGGTCATCGAATTCAGTGGTGCCATGTGCGGACTATTGAAACGTGATCGCCAGGCCAATGCCCGGAAACTCCTTGATCGGGTCGGCATGACCAAGTGGGGATCAAGCCGGCTCAACAGTTACTCCAAGGGGATGCTGCAGCGAGTGGGCCTTGCCCAGGCGCTCGTGAATGATCCGAAACTGGTGGTTCTCGATGAACCCACGGATGGTGTCGATCCCGTGGGAAGGCGGGAGATCAGGGATCTCCTGCTCGAGCTTCGAGGCGAGGGCCGCTCCATATTTCTCAACAGTCATCTGCTCAGTGAATTGGAGATGGTCTGTGACCGGGTAGCCATCATGGTCCAGGGCCGGGTTTCCATGCAAGGCACCATTGATGAACTTACGCAGGACAGTCGACGATTTGAAATCGACATCACAGGCCCCGTGCCGGAATGGCTTACCACCATTCCAGGAGTCACTCATCACGACCTTCTCTACAGCAAGGGAGATAAGCATGTTTGGTGGGGCAAAGAGGACATGGCTGGTGCTCATCTTTACGATGCGGAGGAATGGCCGAAGGTGCTTGCGGAGCGCATGTTAAAAAAATCCTTAACCGTGGAGGCATCTTGCATCCGCGTCCCAACCGATGATCCGGAAGAGATCCAGC
>JAYZBD010000108.1:0-6773 GCA_036339395.1 Planctomycetota bacterium
TCCTTCGGGATCGAGGTCTTCGGATTCGTTCGTGGCATGCTCGATGCCGTGACCGACATCGAGGTGACCCGGGAATCGCTGGACGCCTTGCGCGCAGCACGCGATGACAGCGACACCTACTGCCCGGACGAGCCGGTCTGCGAAGCGATCATCAAGCACATCCGTTCCGCCAAGGAGGAGAAGGACACGGTTGGGGGGCTCTGTGAAGTGCATGTCTTCGGATGCCCCATCGGACTTGGTTCATGCATGCACTTCGATGAGAAACTCGATGCCCGCCTGGCCGGCGCGGTCATGGGCATACAGGCTTTCAAGTCCGTGGAAATCGGCCTCGGCAAGGACGTGGCCTTCCATACCGGTTCGCAGGTGCATGATGCAATCGAATACGAGGAGTCGAAACGGGGAGAACCCTGCCTTGGCTTCACGCGACCTCGAAACAATGCAGGTGGAATCGAGGGTGGCATGACCGACGGAATGCCGATCGTCGTGCGTGGAGCCATGAAACCCATCAGCACGCTCCTGCAGGGGATGCCCAGTGTGAACCTGGAGACGAAGGAATCCGAGCGAAGTGATTACGAGCGGAGCGATGTCTGTGCACTGCCGGCCGCCAGCGTGGTCATGGAGAACGTCGTGGGCTTCGAAGTGGCTCGCGCCTTCCTCGAGAAGTTCGGCGGCGACACGATGGACGAGGTCGGGGCGAACTACCGTTCGTTTCTTGAGCAGGCACGATCACTCTGATCCAAGTCAGTTCGATGCCTTGAGCATGCGAGTCCAGGCGTAGTCGGCACCGTCGGCTCGATCGGGGCATTCATCCGATTCAACCGTCAACTGCATGACACCATTGAGAATGGCGAACTCGTACTCGCCTTCCTTTCCGGGACAGGGACCGTTGCCATCATTCACGATGGTGAGCATCGTCTGTGTAGCCGAGAATGCTCCCGTGAAGGAGGTCGTGTCTTCGTCGGGCAGCTGGACGATGAAGATGCCGCTCGTGTCATCCTCTGCAAGGATGTCGACGACCGTGCCGTTGAACGTACTCGTCCATGTTCCGGCGAGGCGGTGGGCCGGGGGATCAAGTTTCGCTCCCTGGCATGCAGGCAGGAGGCAGCAACAGGTGATGAGCAGCAGTGAACGCATCGGGGCATCCTATCGGCTTGCAGCCCTGTGCGTAGAAAGCACACGACCCCTGCATGAAAGCAGGGGTCGCATGTGAGGAGAGAGTTCCCATGCAGAACTGCACGGGAACGGGGGAGAACGTGTTGTTCAACCTGTTCCAGCAGGTTCCGTTGCTGAAGCAGAGATGGTTTCGAAGCGGAAGGTCTCGCCGGCGGCATCCACGAGGACTCGATCTCCTTCCTCGATCGTGCCGGCGAGGATGAGGGATGCAATCTCGTTCTCAATACGCTGCCGAATCGTCCGGCGCAGGGGTCGGGCACCGAAGTGGGGATCCCAGCCTTCCGAGACAAGCGCATCAAGTGCCTGGTCCGTCAGTTCAAGGAGCAGGCCTCGTTCCGCCATTCGCCTGCAGAGAATCTCGACCTGGATCCTCGCGATGTCGAGCAGTTGCTCCTTCGTAAGCTGGTGGAAGACAACCGTATCATCGATGCGATTGAGCAGTTCCGGTCTCAGGGTCTTCTTCAGCAGGTCCTGGATGTGTGCCTCGATCTCGATATCAAGCGCGCCCGACTCTGTCAGTTCGAGGATGTGCTGGGATCCGATGTTGCTCGTCATCACGATGATCGTGTTGCTGAAATCGACCGTGCGACCATGTCCATCGGTGAGTCGACCATCCTCGAGCACCTGGAGCAGGATGTTGCTTACGTCGGGATGCGCCTTCTCCATTTCGTCGAAGAGAACGACGCAGTAGGGTCGTCGGCGGACGGCTTCGGTGAGGCGGCCGCCATCTTCGTACCCGACATATCCGGGAGGCGACCCGATGAGTCGCGCCACGGAATGCTGTTCCATGTATTCACTCATGTCGATGCGTACGATGGCATCATCCGTGCTGAAGAGAAACTCGGCGAGCGCCTTGCACAGTTCAGTCTTGCCGGTTCCGGTCGGTCCGAGGAAGAGGAATGACCCGATCGGGCGACCGGCATCATCAAGACCTGCACGGCTGCGGCGAACGGCATCTGAGACGGCGGAGACGGCTTCATCCTGCCCGACCAGGCGGTGCCTGAGGGCATCTTCCATGCGAAGGAGTCGCTCCCGCTCGGCTTCGACAAGCCTTGAAGCGGGGATGCCGGTCCACGCGGAAACGACCTGGGCGATCTGCTCGGCATCGACTTCCTCCCGCACGAGAGAGCGTCCTTCGCTCTGTCGTTCGTCAAGCACCGACTCGGCGGCGGCCAGTCGCTGGTCCAGTTCCCGCTGCGTTCCATATTGGATCCTCGCGGCCGTCTCGAGATCACCTCGACGCTGTGCCTGCTCCAGCTCGGTGTGGGCGGCATCGATGGCCTCCTTGACGGCTCGTATCTCGTCCAACTCGGCCTTCTCGACATCCCATTGTGCCGTGAGTGCCCGGTTGGATTCATCCAGTTCGGACAACTCGGCTTCAAGTGCCTTGAGTCGATCCCTGGAGGCGGCATCCTGTTCGCCTTTCAACGCTTCCCGCTCGATCTCGAGCTGGAGGATGCGGCGACGCATGCCTTCAAGCTCCACGGGCATCGAATCATTTTCCATTCGAAGTCGCGATGAAGCTTCATCAAGCAGGTCGATGGCCTTGTCCGGGAGAAAGCGGTCGGCGATGTACCTGTGAGAAAGTGTTGAAGCGGCAACGATCGCGGCATCCTGGATACGGACGCCATGGTGTGCTTCGTATCGCTGCTTGAGTCCCCTGAGAATCGCAACAGTCGCCTCGACGGAGGGTTCATCGACGAACACCGGCTGGAACCGTCGCTCGAAGGCCGCGTCCTTCTCGATGTGCTGCCTGTATTCGTCGAGTGTCGTCGCCCCGATGCATCGCAGTTCACCACGGGCCAGTGCCGGCTTGAGCAGATTGCCTGCCGAGACGGAACCCTCGGCAGCACCGGCGCCGACGATGGTGTGGAGTTCATCGATGAACAGGAGGACCCGCCCCTCGGCGGCAGTGACTTCTCGAAGTACTGCCTTGAGGCGTTCCTCGAACTCGCCGCGGAACTTCGTTCCTGCGAGCAGTTGTCCCACGTCCAGGGCCATGATGCGTGCATTGCGCATGCCGCTCGGGCAGTCGTTGTTGACGATGCGCTGCGCAAGGCCCTCCGCTATGGCGGTCTTCCCGGTTCCCGGTTCGCCGATCAGGACGGGGTTGTTCTTCGTACGCCTGGTGAGTACCTGCATGCAGCGGCGGATTTCCTCGTCGCGACCGATGACGGGATCGAGTCGCCCCGATGCGGCCAGTTCATTCAGGTCGATCGCATATCGCGCAAGCGAGTCGAAGTTGGATTCGGCCTCGGGATCATTGAGGTTGGTTACGCCCGATGCACTTCGCAGATCATCGATGGTCTTCCTGATCGTCCCCGTATCGAGTCCGAGTGTTGCAAGTGCATCCGCGGCGGGTGAAGGTACTTCGCCCAGGGCCAGGAGCAGGTGTTCCGCCGAGGTGTACTGGTCCTTCATCGAGGTCGATGTCGCCGTGGCAGAGGTCAGCACCTTCATCATTCCAGGCGAGGTCTGTGGCATGTGCCCACCGGGCGCGCTGACGGTCGGAAGCTGGTTGAGTTGGGCCGTGACCAGTTCCCCCACCTTCGAGGGATCCCGACCGGCACGCTCGATGATCGATCGCGTGACATTGCCTGCATCATCAAGCATGGCTGCGAGCAGGTGCAGCGGCAGCAACTCCGCATGCCCCATTTCCTGGGCAATGGATTGTGCCGATGCAATTGCCTGCCTTGCCTGGGTCGTGAAGGTTTCGAGGTTCATGAAAGCTCCTGGATCGAAGGGGGAACGCCCTCCTGCCTTGGTGCAACGATCATGCCAGCAACAAAACCCTCCTGCGAGGCTCGAAACAGGGGAAGAGCCTGCCAACATGACAGTGAAGGTTCTATGATTCCCCCATGGATGCACCCGGAACATCCCGGCGACGGCTTCGACCCATGCAGGGGTTCGCGGTCATCCTGCTTGTTGCAATCGGTGGTCTCGGTGCCTGGTGGGTTCTGCAGGGACTCCTGGCATCGCCGCTGCAGCCGGTGGGATCTGCGCGTCATGACTTCGGCGTGGTCCTCATCGATGGAAAGGAGCAGACGGTCGAGCACACCTTCCTCCTGCGCAATACGACGGACCGTCCGCTCCAGATCATCAAGACCGTTCCCAGTTGTGGATGCACATGGGCAGGACCTGGTGAACCGAATCTCGCTCCAGGGGCAACGATGGAACTCCCCGTCACGCTTTCGGTGAAGGAGTCGCACAAGATCGACTCGAACATCAAGGTCGTTCTCGAAGGTGAGACCCCTCTTGTGCTCTGGCTGTCTGCAGAAGGCAGGATCCAGGAAGGACTTCGCCATGCACCCAACTTCATCCGAATCAAGCCTGCCCATCCGGATGCGACAGGTCGTCTCTTCCTTGAATGGTGGGGTGAGGAGTCCCCACCGCCGCCGGTGTTCAATGCCGCGGATTCACTCGAGATCGTTTTTGCCGGCTGGGAACTCCAGTCACGTGGAAGCGAGAGACTGGGAACACCTGATCGGTACATGGGGCCCATGGAGATTCATGCGGTTGACACCCCCCCGATCAACGGTCTCATCCAGGCGACCATGCTCGATGGCCGCACGACTCGAATCCCTGTCAATCCGCCTGGAAGTCTTGGAGAGATGCGAACGGGCGAACCCGTGTTGCTTCCGGAAGCAACGAACATCGAGTTCAATCCGGAGCAGGTTGGAGAAAACGAACCGGGGGATCAGCCGGAGCAAGTTCCGGACGATCATTGATCCACGCCGTCAACCAGCAGAAGGCCTCGACCAGTCTCGGACCGGGGCGGTTGAACCAGGCGCTTCCGTCGACGAGCGCGACCTGCCCACGTTCGACTGCCGGAAGCTGGTTCCACCAGTTGGTACCTGACAGGACCTGGATTTCCCCCTCGATGGCGTGCAGGTCCATGCCGCAGGGCGCAATGACAAGTCGCTCGGGGGCTGCTTCCACGAGTTGCTCCGGTTGGATCACCTTTGAAGGTTGCCCTGCGTCATTCAGGGGATGCCGTCCACCGGCCTGCTCGATGAGTTGGGGAGTCCAGTGTCCCGCGATGTAGAGCGGGTCCATCCATTCCAGCAATGCAGTGACAGGTCCCGGAATCAGTTCATTGACGTGGTCCCGGGCTGTCCACCATCGGGCACGGAGTTCGACCAGTGCTTCGTTCGCAGGGGCGAGCAGGTTGCAGGCCTCGCCGATGTGGAGGAGATCATCCAGCACGTCCTCGATGGACGAGGGGTTGAGATTCAGGACCCGGGGAGCGGGGGTCATGCCTGCGGCGATCCGCTGGACCGTCTTCAGATCGATCGAGCAGACAGTGCAGAGATCCTGCGTGAGGATGAGATCCGGTTGAAGGCTGGAAAGAGTCTCTGCATCGAGCGTGTAGAGGGATCCATGTGATTCGATCGCGTCGCGGACCTGGCTGTCGATCTCGCTGCTGCTGGTTGCAGTGATGTGCTGGCCCGTGAGCACTGGACGGTCGCTGATCGATGGTGGCCAGTCGCATTCATGCGACCTGCCGACGAGGAGTTCCTCTCCGCCGGGTATCGAGCAGAGCAGTTCCGTAGCCGAGGGCAGGAGGGAGACGATGCGCATGGATCAGTCGCCTGCTTCAAGGCCCAGTCCGAGGCCGAAGAACCGGTCTGCATTGGCGTCCATGCGTTTCGTGAACGTGTCGTGGTCGACTCCATGTAGATCCGCCAGGAAGCATGTCGTGTGTACGACATTGCATGGTTCATTCGGTCGCATGCTTCGGACAGGTTCGGGGCTGAGGTAGGGGGCATCGGTTTCGACCATGAGCCGTTCGATCGGCACGCAGCGTGCAGCTTCGGCAACCTCGGGGGCGCTGGAAAACGTGACAACGCCGGTAAAACTGACATGGCAGCCGGCTTCGAGTATCGGGTGGAGGGAATCGACATCACCTGTATAGCAGTGGAAGACGCACCTGGAGAGATCCAATGAAGAGCTGGCAAGGACGGCAAGCAAGTCATCCACCGCTTCCCGGCAGTGCAGCACGACTGGCATGTCGATGCCCGATGTCTCGATTGTTCCGAGGTGCGCTTCAAGCAGCGAGATCTGCTGCTCCCTGGTCGGTGTCTTGTAGTACCAGTCGAGCCCGAGTTCCCCCCAGGCGACACAACGTTCATCACGTGCGACCTTGAGCACGGGTTCCCAATCAGGATCGGCCTCGGCTTCGTGCGGATGGATCCCCGCAGTGCACCAGACATGCTCATGTGCATGCGCAACGTCAAGACCCGCCTGGACATTATCCGTCCCGGTCGAAACGGTGATCATTCCATCGACACCGGCATCCCTTGCATTCGTGAGTACATCATCGAGCCGGGGGTGAAGTTGTCTGGATACAAGATGACAGTGGGTATCGATCATGGGGGGATCGTAACCCACGGGGTTCAACTTGATGAAGGACCTTCCCCGGCAACGGCTTCAGAGTTCCCAGGGTTCCTTGTTGTTGGGACAACAGGCAAGAGCCAGGGGAAGACTGAGTGTCATCAGGATCGGGATTGCGACGAGTAATGTCATCTTTCACCATCCTCGGAGATGCTCAAGCAGGTCGGTACTTTCTTCTTCGCAGGAACGAACTGAGCGGATTCATC
>JAYZBD010000109.1:0-13917 GCA_036339395.1 Planctomycetota bacterium
CTCGAAGAAAGGATTGATCTTCCAGAAGCAGATCCTGGAGGCCTTCGACTCCCGTAAACGACCGACCATCGGGAAGAATCGCCTGCAGGTCCATGGCGGCGACTTCCTCGCCCGGGCGAACCCGCCCGACTGCATCGAGTGATTCCAGCGCCAGGCCGAGTGGATCCATGCGTGCATGGCATGAAAGGCATTCAGGATCTGTCGTATGCAATGCCAGCAAGTCACGTACGCCGACATGTGCCGGGTCGCCCTCTGCTTCAGGCAAGGCGTCGATGCCCGGAAGGGGTGGAGGCGGGGGATCATCAAGCAGGGACTCAAGGATCCACTTGCCACGCTTCACCGGCGAAGTACGAGTTGGATTCGAGGTCGCCGTCAGGATGCTGCCATGGCCCAGCAGCCCCGGGGGCCTTCGGCCATCAAGCGGAATGCGGCGAATGCCCTCGGCTCCTTCGGGCCAATCAAGGTCGTAGTGCAGGGCAAGGGCTTCATCGGCATGTGTGTACTCGGCATCGAGCAATGACCAGGCCGGCTTGTCCTCCCTGCACACGGCATCGAACAGTTCGATGGTCTCCCGCTGCATCGAAAGAAGCAGCGCTTCGTCCACGCCGGGATATCGACGGGGGTCTGGAGTCCGCTCGTCAAGTGACCTGATCTGCAGCCACTGGGTAGCAAAGTGTTCAGCAAGCGACCTGGAGCGAGCGGACTCGATCATCCGATCAACCTGCGACTGGCGTCCACCGGGTGTTGCAAGTTCACCACGCTCTGCAGCCTCGAGCAGTTCTGAATCAGGCGTCGTACTCCAGAGGAAGTATGAAAGCCTGGTCGCCAATTCATGTCCAGACAGCGGTTCTGGAGCAATCCCGGCAGGATCTCGCTCAACACGAAGCAGGAAATTGGGACTTACAAGCATCGCGATGATGCATGTACGAAGCCTGGCTTCGAATGTCGGCTCCACCACGGACTCCTGGAGAGAGAGTGCAAGAAGACGATCGATCTCCTCGCTGGCAACGGGTCGCCGCCAGGCTCGTGGCACGAGCTCTTCAAGTACCAGGCGAAGATGCTCTTCTGTCCCGGCGCCTGCAGCCGCCTGAGGAAGCGAGTTCTGGAATGCGGAGGGTTCGACGGAATCGACGGGACCGGTGATGGACAGCCACTGGAGTCCGGCGTTCCTGTCTCGCTGTGAGGGATCGGGGTCATCAGGACGGTAGTAGTCATTGATGAAGGCAAGCTCGACGGAGGATCTGCCACCAGGCAGATTCAATGTCCGCTCGTAGGTACCCGGGTTCGAACGAGTCGCCGGAATCTCGATGACCTCCCCCGGGTTCCCCTCGATGACAACCTGCAGTTTCACGGGTTCCGATCCTGCCTGTTGACCAAATGCTCCGAAGCGGAGCCTGTAGGCGCCTTGACGTGGCAACTCGAAGTCGGCTCCTGCCGCTGCTCGAGAAGGCATCCATTGAACACCCTTTCGATGCGTAACCCGACCGCGGGTCTTCATTGCACCGGCATCGACCACCCGCTCCGTCCAGCCCGGGTTCCCCTCGTCGTGCACGGCGTGAAGTGCCGTGTATTCCGCAGCATCGAAGTACTTCTCAAGAAGCAGAGGTGGCAGCGAGAGGACATCGGCAACATTGTCGAATCCTTCCCCGACTCCATCGGCAGGGAAACGGTGAACTGCATCGATGTCGACTCCGAACAGGTCTCGGATCGTGTTCTCGTATTCCACGTTGTTCAGCCGCCGGGGACCGACACGGCCCGGAGAAGCCGCCGCTTCAGCCATTTCACCGATGCGAGCCTCTGTCCAGGCCTGCATGGCAAGGTACTCCTCTTCCGAGGGGCGACGCTTGCCTGCCGGTGGCATGTCGTGATACCGCAGTCGTGATCGCAGGGCGATCCACTGGTCCGACCTGGTCGGATCCGCACCTTCGAAAAGGACATCAAGAGCGAGATCGCCCTTGGATGCACCATCGCCATGGCAATCCAGGCAGTATGCCTTGAATGCCTGCGGCGGAAGGGCCATCATCAAGCCAATGACGAGGTGCAGCATTCCCTGAGCCTACCATCGACGTCGTCTTGGTACGCTGAAGATTCACTTCAAGGAGCTGAACATGCGTGTCCTGCTGGGCAGTGGGGGTTTCAGAACGGAAGATCGCAAGGTGGTCTATTCCCAGGCCATGCGTGATCATTTCGGTGACATCGACCGGGTCCTGTTCATTCCGTGGGCACTCCACGATCATGACGGGTACATCGACCTCATGAATGAGAAGGGTCTCAACGGGGGCTATGCACTCGAGGGTATCCACGCAGCAGAAGATCCGGTCGCCGCCATCGAGCACTGCCGGGGCATCTACATCGGGGGAGGCAACACGTTCAGGCTGACTGCCGAACTTCATCGACATGGAGTCCTTGATGTGATTCGTTCACGTGTAGCCGACGGGCTGCCCTACATGGGAGTCAGCGCAGGGACGAATGTTGCCTGCCCCACGATGCAGACTACGAATGACATGCCCATCACGATGCCGCCATCGTTCGAGACGCTCGGCCTCGTTCCGTTCCAGGTCAATGCACATTACTTTCACGGGCAGGTCCACATCGAGTCCGGAGAACATCTCATCGAGCACTTCGGTGAAACAAGGGATGACCGAATCCGCGAGTTTCATGAAATGAACGAGACTCCCGTAGCGGGTCTCCGGGAAGGTGGCTTCCTGAAGATCGACAACGGGGAGATTGACCTGCTCGCCACGCAGGTCCGGATCTTCCGAAAGGGAGAGGACCCGCTGGATGTCGATCCAGGCGGAGACTGCTCCCTGCTCATGGAAGCCTGATCCTGCTCAATCGAGTGGCTGATCCGGGCAGTTGAGCTGGTCAAGCAGGAACGCATATTCGAATGCCGTTTCCTTGAGGCTTCCATATCGACCACTGTCGCCACCATGGCCTGCCCCCATGTTCGTCTTCAGCAGGATGATGCCCTCACCGGTTGCCTGGTCTCGAAGCCGGGCAGTCCACTTGGCCGGCTCCCAGTAATGCACGCGGGGGTCATTGAGTCCCGCCGTGATGAGAAGATCCGGGTAGTCCTGGGCCATGACGTTGTCGTAGGGGGAATAGGACTTCATGTACTCGTAGTACACCGGATCGTTCGGGTTGCCCCACTCCTCGTACTCGATGACGGTCAGTGGAATCGTCGGATCCAGCATCGTGTTCATGACATCGACGAACGGAACCGATGCATGGGCAACGCGGAAGAGATCCGGGCGCATGTTGATCGTGGCTCCGATCAGGAGGCCACCTGCCGAGCCGCCCTGGATCGCGATCCGATCCGGGTGAGCCCACCCGCTGTCTCGAAGCGTCTCGGCACATGCAATGAAATCCTCGAAGGTATGACGCTTGTTCAGGAACTTGCCGTCCTCGTACCAGTGACGGCCCATCTCGCTGCCTCCACGGATGTGACCGATTGCATAGACGACCCCACGATCGAGCAGTGAAACACGGCTGTACGAAAAATAGGGATCCATCGAGGAGCCGTAGGAGCCGTATCCATAGAGCAGGACGGGGTTGGTTCCATCCGGCTCGATGCCCTTTCGATGAACGATGGAGATCGGTACCTGTGTTCCATCCGCGGACGTTGCCATCATCCGCCTGGTCACGTAGTCGTCGGGGTCATAGTCTCCCAGAACCTCGGTCTGCTTCAAGAGTGTTCGCTCGCCGGTATCCAGGTGCTCCTCGAAGATCGAACCGGGAGTCACCAATGATGTGTAGCCGAAGCGATAGACATCGGTATTGAACTCTTCGTTCGTATCCGGTCGGACCGTCGAGACTGTCTCTGGAAGTTCGATGGTCCGTTCCTTCCGTGTCTTCAGGTTGACCACTCGAAGTTGCCGGTAGCCGCCCTTCCGCTGGGAGACGACCATGTGATCGCTGAATACATCAAGGCCCAGGATGTATGTTTCCGGATCGTGTGGAACGACATTCCGCCACCTTCGAGCGGCCGGGGAACGAGTAGATGCCCGGACGATCCGAAAGTTCTCAGCCTTGTCGTTGGTCCGGATGTAGAAGTCCCCGCCACGATGATCAACGGAATACTCGATCCCCTGTCTTCGGGGTGCAATGACCTTGAACTCCCCCCAGGGATCATCCGCAGGAAGCGCGTGGTATTCGGATGTCACCTGTGATTCAAGACCAATGAGCAACCACTCTCCACTCCGTGTTCGTTCGACTCCGGCGAAGAAACGTCCATCAGGCTCATGGAAGACCAGTTCATCACCGGCTGGATCAGAACCCACTCGATGGCGATAGACCCGGTCGGGACGATTGGTCTCGTCCTGCCGGGTATAGAACAGGGTTTCATTGTCATTTCCCCAGGCCAGTGACCATGGGGCAAGATCCTGCAGCGAGGACTCGATGATCTCCCCGGAATCGAGATCCTTGATGTAGAGATCACAATGCTCGTATCCGGAGGTGTCTTCAAGCCATGCGAACAGTCGCCCATTCGGGCTGACGGTCGTCCCGGAAATCGAGCAGTAGCCTTCTTCCGGAGCTCGTTCATTGATGTCAAGCATGATCTCCTCTGGAGCATCCATGGACCCTCTGCGTCGACACAGGAAGGGGTACGCCTTCCCTTCCACGGTCCGCTCGTAGTAGAAGAAGCCGTCCTTCGACCATGGAACCTCGGCATCGTCTTCCTTGATCCGCCCAAGGATCTCCTCGTACAACTGCTCCTCGAGCTGCCTGTTTCCGGAAGTCATCCTCCTGGCATACGTGTTCTCCGCCTCGAGGTAGTCGATGACCTCCGGGTTCTCCTTCTCCCGAAGCCATGCATACTCGTCTATGCGTACATCTCCATGCAACGTCGACTCAACGGGGCGAGCCGGGATGTCTGGAGGCGTCGACTGGCATCCGACCAGGATGAGCATTGATGTGAGGAGGGCAGGCGTGATACGCATGGATCTGTTCCGGTTGGAGGTGCTGCAGGTCATCGGGCTTCGCATTGTCATCATGAACGTCCCGATTGGCAACCAGTGTCCACATCCCTCCCCTGCTACAGTGGTAATCCATGCGAATCCTCACCTGGAATGTCAATGGACTGCGTGCAGCGATCCGCAAGGGATTTGAACGACATGTCGATCGCATGCAGCCTGACGTCATGATGCTCCAGGAAGTCCGTGCCCTCCCCGAGCAGCTCCCGGGAAACTGGGCGGCTCCTTCAGGCTGGCACGTCGATTGGCACCCTGCCCAGCGGAAGGGATATTCAGGAGTTGCAACCTTCAGCCGGCTGCCCCAGGAACGGCTGATCACCGGTATCGATGGGGCTCCTGACCCGGAAGGTCGTGTTCTTGCAACACGCCTCGAGGGATGGGACCTGGTCAATGTCTATCTTCCATCCGGATCCTCCAGTGACGCCGCCCAGGAGAAGAAGAATCACTGGCTGGAGGAGTTCGCTCCATGGTGCAGGGTGCTTCGCCGCCGCAGGAGACCCGTGATCCTCGTCGGAGACCTGAATATCGCACGCTGCGAGCAGGACATATTCCATTGGCGATCAAATCGAAACTCCTCGGGCTTTCTTCCCCACGAACGGGACTGGATGAACTCGCTCGTTGATTCAGGCTGGGCGGATCTCGTACGAGAGCAGTTCGGTGAGGTGGACGGCCCCTATACATGGTGGTCCAACAGGGGGCAGGCCCGGGCGCTCGATCGTGGGTGGAGGATCGATTACATCCTTGCCAACAACGTCGCCCAGGGGCATGTGCGGCAGGTTCATGTTGACCGGGAAGCTGCTCTTGAGATCTCCGATCACGCTCCCGTTCTCGTCGATGTTGACGGGGTAGAATGAGAGCATGAACGAACTCGTTCTCATACGACATGGCCAGAGCGTCTGGAACAAGGAAAACCGTTTCACCGGGTGGGTTGATGTCGGCTTGAGCGAGCAGGGACTGGAAGAAGCAGGAGACGCAGGGAGGCTGCTCAAGAAGGACCAAATTGATTTCGACGTGGTCTACACCTCGGTTCTCCAGCGTGCAATCAAGACCATGTGGTGCATCCTCGAGGAAATGGATCGCATGTGGCTTCCCGTTCATCGAACCTGGAGGCTCAACGAGCGGCACTATGGAGCACTCCAAGGACTGAACAAGGCTGAAACCGTTGCGGAACATGGCGAAGAACAGGTCCAGATCTGGCGTCGCAGCTTTGACATTCCGCCACCGGCAATGACACCTGACGACCCCGGCTGGGCAGGACACGATCGGCGTTATGACGATATCCCACGGGATGAAGTTCCATGCACGGAAGCCCTCAAGCAGACAGTTGAAAGGGCTCTCCCCTGCTGGCATGATCAGATTCAACCTGAACTGGACAGTGGCAGGCGGGTCCTGGTCGTTGCCCACGGCAACTCCATGCGTGCGCTCATCAAGCATCTTGATGACATCTCAGATGAAGATATCGTCGGGCTCAACCTTCCAACTGGCGTTCCGATCGTCTACGACCTCGAAGGAAGCAGACCGGTAAACAGGCGACTCCTCGGAGATCCCGATGCGATCGCTGCAGCGATGGAAGCCGTAAAGAACCAGGGCTCCGCAGCAAACACGTAGTCGCAACGGAGCCCAGGGGGTTTCAGTCGTTCACGCGTCAGACAAGGCTGCTGAACATCAGGTCCGTGTAACTGGGAAGTGGCCAGAGATCGTCCGGGACGATCTCCTCGATGGAATCGCAGGCGGCCCTCGTCGTTTCCATGGCCGGGAGGAGCTTGGTACGGACAGCCTTGGTCCTCTTCTCATCGCCTTTGATTGATTGACACTTGCCAAGGGCTTCCCCGATTGCCGTGCAGCCAGCGTGCAGTTCATTCGTCCGCTCGACGAGTTCCGAGAGCCGTGCCTGGAGGGCCTCTGGCTCAACCCCTGCTTTCATCGCACTGCCGACTGCCTCTGCGAGCTCGGACTGGTACCGGGCTGCAGCAGGAATGATCAGGGTATTGACCATGTTGACCATCGTTCGTGCCTCTATCCCCAGGACCGATGCATAGTTCTCATGGAGCACATCGACCCGGGCCTGGAGTTCATCGGCTGACATGACACCATATGCCTCGAAGAGCATCTGGGCCTTGTTGGTCGAGAAGGCCGGAAGCGCATCCGAGGTGCTGACGAGATTCGGCATACCTCGACGCTTGGCTTCCTTCTTCCATTCCGACGAGTAGTTGTCTCCATTGAAGACGACACGGTCATGCGCCTCCATCAATTCGGCGAGGATCGTGCAGAACGCCTCATCACAAGCAGTCCTGTCCATGTCGCTGTCGACGGCCTCTTCGAACCTGGTTGCAATGTGGTCGAGCGATTCGGCAATGATGGTGTTCAGAACCGTATTGGGCCAGGCAACGGAGGCCTGGGATCCAACAGCGCGAAACTCGAACTTGTTGCCCGTGAATGCGAAGGGACTCGTGCGATTCCGGTCACCGGAATGTCGTTCGATCGCCGGAACGCTGTCCGGACCCAGGTGAAGAGTCGAACCCTCCGCCCGGTCGATCGCGCTCCCGGATTTCAACTCATCGATCATCGTCTGCAGCATGTGCCCTGCGAAGATGGAAATGATTGCGGGTGGAGCCTCGTTGGCTCCAAGTCGAAGATCATTTGCGGCATTTGCAATCGATGCTCGCAACATGTCTGCATGCAGGTCGATCGCCCTGACAACCGCGGCAACGATCGTGAGAAACTCCAGGTTCTCATGCATGGTCTTCTTCGGTGACAGGAGGTTTCGCCCCTTGTCGGTCGAGAGAGACCAGTTGTTGTGCTTGCCCGAGCCGTTGACACCGGCATAGGGTTTCTCGTGCAGCAGGCAGACGAGGCCATGCTCCCTGGCGACCTTCTTCAGGACACTCATGGTGAGCATCTGGTGGTCACAGGCGACATTCGTCGATTCAAAGAGCGGAGCAAGTTCGAATTGAGCCGGGGCGACCTCGTTGTGCCTCGTCTTGGCTGGGATACCAAGCATGTAGAGGCGTTCCTCCACGTCACCCATGAAGGCCTGGACACGGCTGGGAATGGAGCCGAAGTAGTGGTCATCCAACTGGTGCCCCTTGGGAGAATCGGCTCCCATGATCGTTCGGCCACAGAGCATCAGGTCCGGTCGCATGGACCAGAGTTCCTCATCGACGAGAAAGTACTCCTGCTCACAACCGAGCGTGGAGGCGATTCGATGCACACCTTCATCAAAGCCGAACATCCGCACGACTCGCATGGCATGCGTGTTCAAGGCTTCGATGGACCTGAGCAGGGGCGTTTTCTGGTCAAGTGACTCGCCGGTCCAGGACACGAAACATGTCGGGATGCAGAGCGTCGCCTCGCCTCCGTTGAGCGTAATGAAGGCCGGGCTGGTCGGATCCCACGCGGTGTATCCGCGTGCTTCGAACGTGTCGCGGATACCACCCGAGGGGAATGAACTTGCATCAGGCTCACCCCTGATCAGGCTTTCGCCGGAGAACTCCGCAATGACACTCCCGCCCTTTCCGAAGTTCAGGAACGAATCATGTTTCTCCGCAGTTGCTCCTGTCAGCGGCTGGAACCAGTGGCAATAGTGCGTGCAGCCATTTTCTATGGCCCACTCCTTCATTGCCTCGGCGATTTCATCGGCGATGTCTTCGTCAAGTTTCGTGCCAAACCTGATGGTCTGCTGCAACTTGTCATACGACTGGCCTGAAATGCGCCGTTCCATGTTGTTGCCAGAGAAGACACGGGAACCGTAGTCCTCACCGAATTCGCGCAATACATCGCGTACGGGAACCTGATGTGCCATCAAGCGATTCCTTCCGGCTGGATTGTAATTGTCGAATAGAGCCTGCGATCTGGTGGTGGTGGTCATACGACGCATGGTACACGAAGAGGTGCGTGGTTTACACTCATTTTCCCTGCTGAAAGGGCTTCCAGCCATGGTGTCGCCTACCGCTCGACGGGCGGGAGGATGTGTGGAACAATGCCCGGTCCCGCTCGGTATCCAGTACAAGGCAGGTACGTGAATGACTCGAATACACCGGTACATGCTCCTTACCATCGCACTTGCTTCCCTCGCATTTTCGCCAACATTGGCGTTCGGCCAGGGCACCAACGGCGTCTACCCGGAACCACTCGACTGGAGGGCCTTCCAGGAATTGATGGAGCCCCTCAGTCTTTCGCCGGAGCAGGTCGCGGCACTTGAAGGCCCCCACGAGGAATACCTCGTGTCCATGATGGCTCTCCGGGATGGGCCGATTGCGGAGTTCATGGAGGACGTGTCCATCAAGTTTGCCAAGTCGAACAACGACAGCGAGGAAATCACTGAACGCGTCTCCGAGTATCGAAAAATCGCGAGGAGGATGGCCTCCCTGGAAAGCGACTTCCTTGATGGGCTCGCCCCCGTACTCAGCCAGGACCAGGTGCAGCGGATGTCGATCGTGAAGGATTGGAGGGAGCGACAGAGAATCCTGGAGTCACCCTGGCCCTGGCCCCAGTGGGCTCCCTCGACGAAACAACTGGCGATCGAACTCAGGCCCCTTGTTGAATGGGACATCCTTGATGAGACCACACGTGCATCTGTCGAACACGCGCTGGCCTCCAGTGAAGAACGGCGTACCCGGCTGGCTCGACAACTCTTCGACCAACGCCTGAAAGGCTATGTCAAGGAGGTTGAGATCGAAGCAGAACTGGGGCCGATTCATTTCCCGTATGACGAGGAGGGGAATAAGGAAGTCACCCAGGAAGCCATCCAGGCCTGGGAGGATGAGAATCTCAGGCGGCACCACGAGGCCTACGGCACGGCACTGAAGTCAGCTTCCCGGATCAGGGCGACCTACCACGATGGCGTTGCCTCCATTGTCTCGATACTCCCCGATCGAGCAGGTCGCGATTTCCAATGGATCGCCTGGCGGCGAGGGTATGGAATCAAGGACACCTTCCAGGTCCGCAGCATGGTTGCCAGGTGGATCGAGAGGATGGATCGGAAGGACGAGGACACCGCTCCCTTTGAAGAACTCCTCTCGGGACACGATTCGAGAACCGCACCTCATGCCCGGAAGCTCATGGAACTTGCAGACGGTGAAGCAGGAAACCAGGGAGGCTCCTTCTTCTACTTCAAGGAAGATACAAAGGACAGCCCCCGTGCCCAGGTCGAGTTGAAATTACGGGATGAGCAGGTACGAACCGCCAGGGAGTTCCATGCGCTGCTCGGGGACGACGCCCCGGAGGACCTTCGTCGAGTCATCGCGCACTATGACGGCGAGGATCTCGACGGGAATGCAGGCGGAGACCGCTTTGGAGAACCTGCCAAGCAGACCAGCGTCAGTATCGTCATTACGGGCGATGCGTCCGACATGGAAGAACTCGAGAAGGACGGAGCTTCCTTCATGTTCTTCGGCTCAACCGATTCGACTGGTTCCACTGGAGCAGGTGGACCCGGGAGCGGACTCGACTTCCTGGCATCCGCGCCGGACGCCATGAACATGGAAGACATTGAACTGCTTGCTGCAGATCTCCAGATGGGCGAAGAGAGTCTCGACATCGTCGACGTCCTGTTCGAAACCTACCAGAAGGAATCCGCCGCACTCCTCCGCCAGTTCGAGCAGAAGCGGAAGGATCATGCCATGTCGATGGCTCCAACCAAGGGAGACGATCCGGGCAAGGACATGGAGCGGTTTGTTTCCCTGAACCAGGACATGCAGGCCCTCCAGCAGGATGCCCTTGAGAAGATGAGATCTCTCGATGAGCAGTTCTTCGATGATCTCGTACTTGCCGTTGAGAACTCGGACGACCAGGTTGTCCTGCAATGGCACCGACTTGCCCGTCAACGAACGTATGCAGCGGCTCCAACAGATCCCATGTCCACGGCCATGGCCATGATGGGTGGGGTTGGAAACAATGGATGGAAGATCGACCTGATGCGGGAAATCGGGAAGATCAACCTTTCACATGAACAGCGACGAGCGGCGCTGCTTGCCGTGGGTGATTGGCACCAGGACACCACCAACGCCATGAATGCCCTTGCCGATCTTCAGAATGAAGAAAGCGAATTCATGACCTCGATGATCTCCATCTCCACCACGTCGGAGAGCACCGAAATCGACATGGAGGCCGCAATGGAATCCATGAAGAAAATGCAGAGCATATCGAAGCGACGCAATGCCCTTCGGGATGAACAACTGCAGCGGAATGAAAGTGCACTCAAGGCCGCCTGCGATGTTCTTCCACTCGAGGTGGTAGCGCAGGTGAACCTTGCATGGGCCGAAGCTTCCTATCCAGCTGTCTACATCGATCCGCGGGCTGTTGGAGACAAGCTCCTTGCCGCGATGGAACTCGGGGAACTGGATGAATCCGTCCGGGCCGACCTGCTCGCCCTGCAGCAGGGCTACAGCGGACAGTACAAGGAGCAGTGCAGCCAGCTTGTCGACATCTTCGAGAGCATGCCTCCTCCCCCGGGGATGGGCAGTTTCAACCTGGAGAAGATGCAGGAGCGTGACAAGGCCATGAGCCAGGCGGAACGTATCCGGTTCGAGCGAGATGATCTCTCCGACAAGACGCGGGATCGACTTCGTGCCATGCTCACCGAAGAACAGGTCGAGATGATTGGTGGACTGGATGTCCCGAAAAACACGACAATGCACTGGCCCAAATTCTGACCACCCTCACTGCATATACTTTTTCTCCTGACATGAACATGAACCCAACAGATACAACGCCGCCAGCTCCGTCGAACAAGGGTGTCACCCTGCAGACGCTCCGGAAAGCTGCCAGGAATGGAGAACCCTTCGCATGCCTGACCTGCTACGACGCCACCACTGCGCGCTGGCTTGAGCGAGCAGGAATTCCCGTGCTGCTTGTTGGTGATACTGCAGCCGAGATGATTCTCGGCGAGCCTGGAACGATCCACGCTCCCCTTGATTTCATGCTCATGATTACCGCTGCAGTCAAGAGAGGCGCTCCCCATACCTTCGTAATGGGAGACATGCCCTTTGGTTCCTACCAGTGCGATGATGCCGAAGCAGTACGGAATGCCATGCGATTCATGACCGAGGGCAGGGCCGATGCCGTGAAACTCGAGGTCGACATCGAGTGGGTCGGACTCGTTGCAAAGCTCACCAAGGCAGGTGTGCCGGTCGTGGCCCACCTCGGTTCTCGGCCACAATGTGCCAAGCAGGAAGGTGGATACCGTTCCGCAGGACGCACGCCCGCCGCGCTTGAGGTCATTGTCGATACGGCGATTGAAATGGAAGCAGCCGGTGCACGGATGATCCTCCTTGAAGCCGTACCCAACGAAGTCTCGCAGGCTGTTGTCAAGGCAACCTCGGTACCCGTCATCGGGTGTGGGGCCGGAACCGCCTGCCACGGCCAGATCGTCGTGACCCAGGACCTCCTGGGGCTCACCGACTGGCAGCCGGCGTTCGCTCGCCCGATTGCCCGGCTTGGTGAGTCGCTCATGGAGGCCGCTGGAACCTGGAAGGCAAAGGTAGGCGCAGGCGACCTCGGCGAGCACCCCTACAGGATGAGGGGTGAATCAAGCCCGGAACCGGGGAAAGCGGCTGCACGCGACTGATCTTCCACATCCACGGATGTGAAACATGCATTGAAAAGATGCCCAGGGACTGCAACCGGCGTATGCTGAACCGGAGGCTCTTCCCGTGAAATCATCGGCACGCCCATTTCTTCCGAGTGTCCTGACGATCCTGTTCACCCTTGCAGTGATCTGCATCCTGCTTGTTGCAGGCACAGCCTTCCTGAAGGAACAACGCCACCAGGAAACCCGCTCGGTGGTCGAGCAGGCCGGTCTTCGCCTGGCCACGGCAAGCCCGCTTCAAATCGATGGGGATGGAACAGGAAGCGTGCTCGAGGAGTGGTCGAGAGCCACCAGGGACCTGGCTGACTTCGTTCGACCCTCGGTCGTACACGTGAATGGAATGCAGACTGTCAGGACCCGGGGAGGACCACGCCCATTCAGCATGACTACCGGAAGCGGGTGGATCTGGGATTCGGCGGGGCACGTCATCACCAATCATCATGTCATTGATGGAACGGAGCGGGTTGAAGTACAGCTCTACGACGGACAGATCAGGAAAGCCGTCGTAGTAGGCAGCGATCCCTCCACGGACGTTGCAGTCCTTCGAATCGAAACTGGCCAATTGATTCCTGCGACGCGACGGTCACTCGGGGAGCCCGTTGAACAGGGGGAACTCTGCTTCGCATTCGGCTCACCCTTCGACCTTCGTTTCTCCATGTCCACGGGAATAATCTCGGGACTGGGCCGTGCAGTCTCACTGCAGCCTGGTGGATACGAGAACTTCATCCAGGTTGACGCATCGATCAACCCCGGAAACTCCGGGGGGCCGTTGACAGATCACCTCGGCCGTGTCATCGGGATGAATACGGCTATTGCCACCGGGGAGCCGGTCAGTCCCGACCAGCATGTGAGCAGCATCGGCCTTGCGATCCCGGTGGACATGATCGAATCAGTTGCACAGCAGGTGATCCAGCACGGGGAGGTTCGGAAGGGTTTCCTCGGTGTCGAAGTCATGAACCAGGAGCAATACATCGGTGCCTGGTTCCTGCGAAACGGATTCCCTGGACGGGGTGTCGTCGTAGGATCGATTCGGCACGACCATCCGACACGCGCCCTGGGACTTCGTACGGGGGACATCATCACCAGGATTGATGGGGATCCCGTTGCCGGACCTGATGCACTTGATGCCCTCATGCAGGATGATGAGGACTCCATATCGATGCTGCGAATCTGGAGGACTGGCTGGAACATGGATGGCCCGGACTGGTTGGACATCAAGTGGGAACGCGAAGGCAAGGCTCCCAGGGATGGGTTGGCCGTCCATTCACTGAATGACAGGCTTGCCGAGTATCACCGGGCACTTGGCTGCAGCCACCGTGGAGTCGTCATCTCGTTCACCCAGCCTGACATGCCTGC
>JAYZBD010000110.1:0-4216 GCA_036339395.1 Planctomycetota bacterium
TCACGCTCGAACCATCCGTGTACCGGTACACATGATCGAGACCATGTCGAAACTGAGGAACATCCAGAAGCGACTCCTCCAGTTGATGGGCCGGGAACCGACCATCGAGGAACTTGCCGAGCAGGCCGAGATGACCGTCGAGGAAACACGTCGTGTCATGAAGATCTCTCGCCATCCGATCAGCCTCGACCGCCCGGTGGGCGAATCCGAGGATTCACAGTTCGGTGACTTCATCGAAGATGAACGACAGGAAGCACCCTCAGAGACGGCCACGAGCGACATGCTCCGTGGGCGGATCAACGATGTTCTGAAGACGCTCACCTACCGCGAGCGGGAAATCCTCAAGCTTCGCTACGGCGTCGGTGACGGGTATACCTACACGCTCGAGGAAGTCGGACGCATCTTCAAGGTCACCCGTGAACGCGTTCGACAGGTCGAATCCAAGGCGCTTCGAAAGCTCCAGCACCCGGTTCGACGCCGTCGACTTTCCTCCTTCATCGAGGAGCACGAAGGCGAGGAAACGTGAACCTGGTCCCCGGCACCTGGTGCCGGACAACAATGAACATGATCCAGTCGCCTGCATTCCGCGGGCGACTGGTTCGTTTTGCAGGAATCATTCGGCCAGGGCCTGGTCAAGAGCATCCATGAGCTCAGCCGGTTCCGGCATGCGGCCATCGCCGTCGGTACGACATGCCTGCCAACCTTCGGCAGGCTCGATGATGCTGAAGCCGTCGGCGCGCAACATGTCGATGTTGCGTTGCGTCGCAGGTTGCCCGAGCATGGTTGCATTCATCGATGGTGAGAGCAGTACGGGCGTCGTGGCCCTGTCGATTGCCCCGACAAGAAGTGCAACTGGATCATCCGTCCGGCCCGAGGCCAGCTGGGCAAGCATGTCCATCGTGCATGGTGCAACCAGCATGCACTGGCACCACCTGGCAAAGTGCACGTGGGGAGACGTCATGCCCTCGTGTGATGACCACTGGCTCGTGAGCACTTCACGTCCTGTCAGGCTGCTGAACGTCGTCGATCCGACGAATCGCTGCGCTGCGTCAGTCATGGCAACGACAACCTCGTCACCTCGCTGCACAAGAGCACTGACCAGTTCGGCCGTCTTGTAGGCAGCGATGCCACCGGTAATACCGACCAGGAGTCGGCGAGGTGCATTGCTGGTTGGAGTGCCTTCAGGCATCTGGTTCGAGGTGTTCACGCCCTCAGAGGGCGGCGCCATCCTCGGACTCGCCTGGTGCCTCTTCCGTCTCCCAGGTGGGAGCGATCTTGTCCTGGAGGATCTCCTCGATCACCAGTTCAAGATCCGTCCGGCCTTCTCGCTCGATGAGGGGGCGAGCCCCGTCAACAACCAGTTCCTTCATCCGTCGCTGAATCAGCGCACAGAGCTTGAAACGGCCACCGAGTTTCTTGACGATTTCATCGCTTCGCAGGGCTTCGATCATGAATGGGACTCCTGGGTCGAGCCGGGTAGTGTACCAAAAAAGGGGATTTACCGGAGTAGACACCCCCGCATGCTGGGGTAGAATCCCTCCTTTTGCCGATGCCAAGGCCTGATCAGCGGAGGAGGCATCATGCGTCCGGGAATGACACGAGTTCTCAGAAAGATCAGTCTCCGCCTCGGTTTCGAGCGTGACTGGTACCTGTACATCGTTGCAGCAGTCATCGGGCTGCTGATGGCACTGGTCGCAACGCTGTTCATTGCCCCGCTTCGAGGCATGGAACTCTGGAGTGAAGCCAGGAGCGGGCAGGTTCTGCTTCTCTGGCTCGTGCTCCTGGCCCCGTGCATCGGTGGACTGGTCGTAGGCATCCTTCGAGCGATCATCCATGCAGATGATGTCGGCCCGGGCGTCACCACCCTGATGCATGCCGTGCTTCGAGGTCGTTCACGAATCAGCCTCCGCGTCGGGCTGCAGAAATGGCTGGGCTCGACATCGACGATCGTGACAGGTGGGTCTGCAGGCGCTGAAGGTCCCATCATCACCATCGGGGGTGTCATCGGCTCGAACATCGCACGCCTGCTGGGTACGCGAAGCCAGAACACCGCCACGCTCCTGGGCTGTGGCTCTGCCGCAGGCATTGCGGCGGTATTCAACGCCCCCATCGCAGGCGTCTTCTTCGTCATGGAGATCCTGCTCAGGGACTTCTCATTGAAGACGTTCACGCCGATCGTCATTTCAGCGGTTGTTGCTTCCGCAGCAACCCAGGGCATTCTTCACGACTCGGCCATCTTCGATGTCGGCGACGGGTTCATGGGCCGAGACGACTTCTTCAGCCTTGCACAACTGCCCGTCTACCTGTTGCTCGGGCTCCTCTGTGGACTCGGTTCGATCCTGTTCATTCGAATGCTCGGTGTCACAGGTTCACTCTTTGATCGCATGCCCGTATCAAGAATCGTTCGTCCCGCCATCGGTGGAATACTCCTGGGCCTGCTCGGTCTTGGATGGATGCTGTGGATCGGGAGCGGTGATGTCCCGGGGTTCTATGGGAATGGATACCCCGTGATCACCCAGTTGATCGATCCTGCGACCTACTTCCAGGACGATGCATACCAGACCCTGACTCCCATCGGTGACCTGGCACTCGTCGTACTGGGCCTCTTCGTCCTGAAACTCGTCGGGACATGCCTCACCCTGGGCTCTGGTGGAGCCGGCGGCATGTTCGCCCCCTCGCTCCTGATGGGCGCCGCGCTTGGTGGTGGACTTGGACTGCTGCTGGAATGGATGGGCTGGCTTCCGCATGGCAACCCGGCTCATGTTGCGCTCGTGGGAATGGCTGCCATGCTCGCTGGATCAACGCATGCCCCGTTGACAGCCATCCTGATCGTCTACGAAATGACGCAGAGTTACCAGGTCATCATGCCGCTGATGTTCGCAGCTGTCGTTTCGACCATCGTCGCCAGGTCCTTCAACCGGGACAGCATCTACACGAGCCGGCTGAGGAAACTCGGGATCCACCTTGGAGTCATGAGCGACCTGACGATCCTGCGACGAATGAGGGTCAGTGATGTCGCGTTGCGTGATCCTGTTGTCGTCTCCGAGAATGATCCGGCGCAGGTCCTGCTGGACCTGAGCATGTCGAAGGGCATAAGTGACTTCATTGTCGTCAATGATCGTGGAAACTACGCCGGGATGGTGACCGCGGATGACCTCAAGTCGGCACTTGTCTATCGCGATGCGATCCCCCTGCTCCAGGTCAACGAACTTGAACGGAGCAACCTTCCAACGGTCACGACTGATGACTGCCTCGATACGGTCCTCGAGAAGTTCTCGAGGAACGACGTCGAGGCCCTGCCCGTATTCTCGGCGGAGGATGTCGAACATGCGGTGGGATTGATCACCCGCAACAGGCTCATGCAGGTCTACCAGGTCGAACTGGAGAAGGAGGGATGATGGACGACAACGTCGATGACACGTCCTTGACCCGCTGGTTCCGGTTTCCCCGGAGACGACGACTGCTTCGTCCTGCCCAGTTCAATCGGGCCTACAAGGAGGGATACCGCACCCGTGAAGGCTCCTTCCTGGTACATGCGGTCCCAAACAGGTGTGACCATCCAAGGCTCGGTCTGTCGATCTCGCGGAAGATCGGGAATGCCGTCGTTCGCAACAGGGTCAAGCGATGCCTCCGGGAGGCATTCCGCCACCTTCAGCAACAGCTTCCCGGCAGTTATGATCTGGTTGTCACCGTGCAGTCCGGGGAGTCGACGACACTCCAGCACTGTACTGAAGCACTGGAACGGGCCAGCAGGACCCTGCATGCACGATGGATGAAAACCAAGGGCAGCACGAATATCGCGCCGGGATCCTCGGATCCTGCCTGATCGGCTGCGTCCGCGTCTACCAGGCCGTGGGCAGCCCGATATTCGGTCGTCATTGCCGATACCACCCAACCTGCTCCCACTATGCAGTCGAGTCCATCCAGGTGCACGGGGCATTCAAGGGTGCATGGCTCGCCATTCGACGGATAGTCAGATGCCATCCCTTCGCAGGCGCAGGACTCGACCCGGTTCCACCACGACATGACCGAAAGGCTGGGCAGAATTCATGACACGGCTCCCCCCAGGGAGGATTCCTCCCGCCATCTTCTGCATCGGTCGGAACTACGACGCCCATGCACGGGAGATGGGCGCAACCCCCACTGAACTCCCCACCGTATTCATGAAGAATCCAGCCTCCCTCATCGGCAACGGCGAGGACATCATCATTCCACC
>JAYZBD010000111.1:0-3702 GCA_036339395.1 Planctomycetota bacterium
GATCATCGGCGACTCGGAGATCATCATCTCCGACTGGCCAAGTCACTCCGGATCGACGCAGGACTCCATCTGTGATGATGCGGCGGCCTTCTACGAAAGCGAGGGCTGGACGGTGCATCGCACGCCTGCATACAGGTCAAACGGGACGCACTACACGTTCACGAACATGGTGCTGTGCAACGACCTGGTACTGCTTCCCAAGTACAGCAGCATCCCGATCTCCTGGAGCAATGATGCGCTTGCGGCCGTGCAGGCAGCCATGCCGGATCGGACCGTGGTCCAGATCTATGGGGACTCCCTTGCCTACTCGGCAGGCGTCTTCCACTGCATCTGCATGCACGTGCCTGCAAATGCAGGCGGAGCATCGCCCGTGACCTACTTGAGGACACCTCGCGGGGGAGAGACATGGGACCCTGGCGACCAGGTCGTCATCCAGTGGCTCAGTGATGATGATGCCGAGGTGACCAGTGTCGATCTCCTGCTTTCCATCAACGGTGGAGACAGTTACGACACGGTGATCGTGCTGGGCACAATCGATGATGGGACGCATGTCTGGTCTGTTCCGGACATCAATACCTCGCACGCGAGGATCAAGGTCGTCGTGCACGATGCTGTTGGGAACATGGGCAGTGATGAAGCCGATTCCGACAGCCAGATCAATGGCACGCAGGTGCCCGGTGATGTCACCGGTGATGGTGAGGTCAGTGTTGATGACCTGCTCGTGGTTATCGGCGACTGGGGCTGCAACGGGGCAAGCTGCCCCGGGGATGCCAATGGCGATGGATCAACGAATGTCGACGACCTGCTGCTCGTGATTGCAAACTGGGCACTCTGAGGAGCAGGGAAGAGCAGGAGTGAAGTGAACGGGGCGGGGAGAGAGCGAGGAGATCATGATGAACATGAGAACTGCCATCCTTCAGGGTTTCGCCCTTCTGTTTGTCTCTTCGATGGCCATGGGTTTCGGACCATCCTTCGAGGAAGATGACGACGCCGGCAACCTTCCGGATGACTCGAAGAAGATCGAGGGCGATGGTCCACTTCAATCCATCTCCGGCCAACTGACGGGTGCAGGCCTCGTGGCAGGCGATTTCCAGGACATGTATGCCTTCTACATCGCCTCGCCGACCGACTTCCGTGTCGATGTCGATCTTGAAACAGGTTTCAATACGCAGTTGTTCCTCTTCGGGATCAACGAGAAGGGCCTCCTGGCCAACAACGATATTCTCATCGATGGGCAGGAACCCTCGCCACTCTCGATGCTGCTTTCATATTCGACGGACGGAACGGGCATCCACCTCAAGCAGCCGGGCATCTACTACCTGGCCATCTCGGGGTTTGCGAGCCTGCCCAAGAGTGACAGCGGAAACATCTTCTTCTTCAACCCGGAGACGCCCTTCGAGATCTCGGGGCCTGATGGCCAGGGTGGTGATCAACCGATCACCGGTTGGGGTGAGAACGGGGAGATCGGAAGCTATACGCTCTGGCTGACGGGTGTTGAGCATATTCCTGCTGAACCCAGCCAGGGAGACGTGACTGGCGATGGCACGGTCGATGTCGAGGACCTGCTGCTTGTCATCTCGGACTGGAACTGCCAGGGGGATGATTGCCAGGGTGACGCCAACAACAGTGGCGCAACAGACATCCATGACCTGTTGATCGTCATCTCCGACTGGGACTGATTGTTCAGGATTCGCTTCGCCTGGCCTGGATGAACGAGTTCACGGCCATGACCATGAACACCAGGCACAGGACCGCCATGAGGCCCTGGTCGAGAAGCTTGTTCATGTCACGGTCCTCGGCCCCGAGTCCCTTGAAGAACATCATGGCTCCTCCGACGACCCCAAGCAGGGCCAGCAGTACGGCAAGGTGCATGATGTGCTTGCGGGCGTTGGGCATGGCCTTGGCCATGAGGCTGCAGACGATGAGCAGAATGCCGAAGGCACTCGGGATCGCCGCAGTAGCGCGTGCACCTTCGAATCCCGCCATTCCCCAGAACACGAGGCCCTGGGCAAGAAGGAGGGTCCCGATGACCATTCCGATGCATGACATGTTTTTCATGTCCAGATGATACTCACCGCTGGGTGATCACGTAGGCCAGGGCTTCGACGACCTGTTCGGGAGTCGATGCTACCGCCAGGGCAGCTGCATCAACTTCCTTCAGGGCATGGCGATGTTCCTCGGGGTGCAGCACGATGATGGGAGTACCCAGGGCAGCGGCAAAACCGGCATCGAAGGCGGCATTCCATTGCCGGTACTTCTCCCCGAAGCGGACAACGACGATGTCAGCTTGTTTCAGGTGGGTCCGGGTACGGATGGCATTGAGCTTGGCTCCCTTGTGGTCCTTCCAGAACGGATCATCCTCGTCCCCGAGAATCCGGTCGCCGCAGGCATCACTTGCATCATGGTCTGTCACGGGTGCGGTGAACGTGATCGGCAGGTCGGCCTTGTGACAGCCTTGTTCAACCTGATCTCGCCAGTCGGAGTGGATCTCGCCCGCAAGGTAGACGGTCCAGTGGTGGGGTGGCCTGGTGCCGTCGCTCACAGGATCTCCACGATCTCGTAGGACTTCGTCCCACGAGGCAGATCAACACTGAGTGTTTCGCCGACCTTCGCCTTCATCAGTCCCATGCCCAGTGCCGAGTTCGGGGTGACCTCGATGACCTCCGAGTCGAAGGAGCCACTCATTTCACCAACAAGCTTGTAGACCTCCTCGTTTCCGGAGGAAGTATCCTTCAACTTGACTGTTGTTCCAACGAAGACCATTCCGTCTGGAACGGCCTCCGTATCTGCTATGACGACATTCGACAGTTTCTCTTTAAGGTCGTGGATGCGTGCCTCGTTGAGCCCCTGGTCTTCCCGGGCTGCGTGGTATTCAGCATTCTCCTTCAGGTCACCCATTTCCCTCGCCCGACCGATCCGATCAGAGAGTTCCTTCCGCTTCCTGGTGCGATCCTTGAGTTCCTGCTCAAGCCGCTCCTTGTCGGATTGTGTCATGTATTCCATGGTGATCTCCCATTCCAACCCAGTGAATCGGGCGAGCCCACCTGGCTGCAGGCGGGCTCGTTCGCGGTCCAGTGTAGCAACCTGCCCGATGGAGTTGCCTGAAGGGTCTATCATGTCGGCCTTCATGGCCTCTTCAACGCCCATCCTGCTCTCCACATGGTCCTTTGGCCTCCGTGGCCATGCCGCCGCATGGCCGGTGCTGGAAGCAGGAGGCAACGCAATTGATGCTGTCGTCGACGCTTGTACGGCCATCGAGGCCGATCCAGAGGTCGATTCCGTCGGGTATGGGGGCCTGCCGGATCGAGATGGCAATGTCACTCTTGATGCCTGCGTGATGAGATCACCGGCCTCCTGTGGGAGTGTCTGTTGCCTCAGGCACCACCTCCATGCAGCGAGAATTGCAAGGGACATCATGGACTCGACGCCTCATGTCATGCTGGCGGGTGAAGCTGCTGATGCCTATGCCGATGCAGTCGGGGAACCTCGGGAGGATCTCCTGTCCCCGGCAGCCGCCAAGGCCTGGGAATCCTGGAAGCGTGATGGAACCGATGTCGACCAGGTCCGTGATGCGGGCCGTCCAGTCGACCGGGGTGGCGGCCAGCTCTTCGACGAGGAACGTCGTTGGGCAGGGCATGACACGATCGGTACGCTTGCCCTGGATGCCATGGGTGCTCTTGCAGGTGCATGTTCGACCAGTGG
>JAYZBD010000112.1:0-6371 GCA_036339395.1 Planctomycetota bacterium
CTGCACGCACCTTCGCCATGTCCCGAACCCCTCGTTCCTCATCGGCATCGAGACGACATGGGAGCGCAAGCGTGAAGCCATCCTTGCCTATGAATCGCAGTTCGTCATACCCGAAAGGAACCGTCGCATCGTAGACTGGCTCGAGGCGGCGGCCGTCTTCCATGGCTCTCGCATCGGGCGACCCATGGCGGAGCCTTTCTTTACCCGGGAACCCCTCGGGCTGGGTACTCTTGATTCAATAGTCAACATCGACTGACACGGCGACAGCATGAACCGACCTGTACTTTCAATCAAGCGTCTCAGCGATCTGGCAACGCTCCCGGCATACCAGTCGACCGAGGCGGCCGGCATGGATCTCCATGCAGCCATCGAGCAGGCGATCGTGCTCGAACCCGGGGCCATCACGCTCGTTCCACTTGGATTCGCCATGGCCCTTCCACCGGGATTCGAAGGACAGGTCCGGCCTCGGAGTGGCCTGGCAAGCAGGCATGGCATCACCTTGCCCAATGCACCGGGCACGATCGATTCCGATTACCGGGGGGAAGTCAAGGTTCCCCTGGTGAACCTCGGCGATTCGGCATTCACCATCGAGCAGGGCATGCGGATCGCCCAGATGATCATTGCACCGGTCGTCCAGGCGCAGTTGCAGGAGGTCGATGATCTGGATGATTCAGATCGTGGAGAAGGTGGATTCGGTTCGACCGGGCAGTGAGCAGGTGCTCAGACCACGCGGGAACGAAGCCGGGAAAGCCCGTTGCACATCGTGTTGAAGCGTGACGTGTGGTTGTTGCTCTTGACCGCGGTTTCCAGGTCGAACAGCATTTCCCTTGTCGTATCAATGGCATGATCGATGGCGGTTCGACCGGTGACGACGGCGATCGGGTCGTCCTGTCCCGAACTCTCGTGGTGATTGCGTGATAGTTCACGATTCTGCATGAGACGTTCCAGCAGTTCCCTGGTCTGGATCCGCAGCACTTCCGGGTTGGGTGGGGCATCCCGCGTGGGCATTGTTCGAGGTTCGAGTAGTGGTTATGTTGAAAGCGAACTCACCCTGTTTTTCGGCACGATGTCGAATCCCGCTCCGGAATTCCGGTTGCAACTGCGCGCAAGGAAGAAACGTCCAATAAAACACCGGCGCATGGTTCCTCATCAAGCCGTGTCTTTGCGGCCGAGTCGCGAGATGGCAATCGAAGCGAGGAAACCCACGATGATCAGTGCAAGGGATCCGGCCACCATTGCAACCGATGGTGAGAAGAACGCTGAAGCCCAGTGTCCTGGATCGACCGCATCGATCTGCGCCTGTGTTTCGATCAACTGCCCGCGAATCATGTCACCAGCCTGCGGTTTCACGGGAGCCCGGTAGGGCCACAGTCCGAACACGGCGCCCAGCAGCAGCCCGATGAGTACACCGAGCGTGGCATTCCGCGCGCGACGAAGGAGCATCGAGACGATGTTGCTGACGAGCACCACGCCGATGACGACACCGATACCCACTGGAAGGAGGACCCCCATGGCATCACCCGCTTCTCCCTTGCGGAGCGTATCGACCGCCTCGAGGATGATGACATACTGCCCGAGGACAAGCAGCAGGTAGCTGCCGGAGACACCTGGCAGCACCATGGCGGCGCCCGCGGCTGCACCGGTCAGGACCAGGAGCCAACCACTGCTCTGCTCGAAGACAGGTCCATCGGCCGTTCCTTCCAGCAGGGCGAGAACGACCATGGCTACCAGTCCGACAGCCAGGCCCAGCATGGTGTTCGTATTCATGGGGCGAGCCATCTTCCAGAGAAGCGGAACACCGCCAAGGGTGAGCCCGATGAAGAGGCTGTACATCACCCACCTGTGGTCCATCACGAGGCTGCTCATGGTTCCTGCGCCAAGGAGAATGGCTATCAATGCCCCCAGGACGATGATCCCGAGCATGACCACGGGACCGGCCTTGAACCTGAAGGTGCTGCACCGGGCGACGGCATTGATGAAATGGCCATAGACACCCGTGGCCACGAGCATCGTTCCCCCGGAGACACCGGGGACGAGGTTGGCCAGGCCCATGAGCATTCCCCCGAAGAAACCACGCGACAGGGTCCCGACCGGAGGTACCCGGTACTCGTCCTGTCCCGTCGCCTTGTTCTGCATCTGATTCACGTCGTTTCTCGAGCCCGACTGTACGATAGCACCGCAAGCGATTCCTGGGGCTTCTCACCGTGGCAGTACTCCCTGAACCAACCAGTATTCTCGTCACCGGCGGTGCCGGCTACATCGGCTCGCATGCGGCCCTGCGACTGCTCGAGTCGGGATGCCGCGTATCCATCATCGATACGCTGGAACGTGGTCACGCCGAGGCGATCGATGTTCTGCGCAAGGAGGGGGACGTCGAGTTCGTACAGGCGGACTGTGGTGAGCAGGCACGGGTGCTCGAGTTGATCGCATCACGTTCAATCGACACGATCATGCACTTTGCCGCCTTCTGTGACGTTGCTGAATCGGTGGAACAACCACTGAAGTACTACTCGAACAACACCGGTTCGAGTCTCCACCTGTTGATGGCTGCTGCGACTGCCGGTGTTCCCAGGTTCATCTTCTCAAGCACGTGTGCGACCTATGGTGAACCCGGCGAGGAGCACCTGCCGATCAGGGAAGACTGTCCACAGGCGCCAATCAATCCATATGGTCACTCGAAACTGCTCGTCGAGCAGGCGCTTCGCGCTGCGCGGACCTCGGCGCACGCGGCCGGTCGACCATTTTCCTGTGCCATGCTTCGATATTTCAACGTGGCAGGATCTGATGCAACCGGTCGCCTGGGCGAAGACCACGATCCCGAAACACACCTGGTTCCAATCTGCCTGGCGGCAGCCGCCGGTCGCCGTGATGCCGTGACCATCTTCGGAACCGACTACGAGACGCCCGATGGCACGTGCATTCGTGATTACGTGCACGTCGATGACCTGGTCGAGGCGCACCTTGCCGTCATGCAGGCACTCGAAGACGGCGACGAGCGGGTCTACAACGTCGGCACGGGGAAGGGAACCAGCGTGCGGGAGATCCTTGATTCGGTTCGTCGCGTCACGGGGGTTGATGTGGCCGGGGTCGATGGCCAGCGGAGGGCGGGTGACCCACCAAGCCTCTTCAATGATCCAACACGGATCCAGGAAGAACTCGGGTGGTCTGCTCGACTCGATTCGATCGACGAGATCGTCGAGACGGCATGGCGATGGATGCAGGATCACCCCGAGGGATGGGGATCCTCGGTCTAACTGGTATTTGACGGGCCCTGCTTGCCAATCTGCATCGTGGGCACGACCATGACGTCATGCCAGACAATGCTCAACGTGGCACCCAGTTGCCCGATTCACGACGTACTCCCCGATTTGCAGGCGTGACGACATTCTGTCGGTTCCCCATCCTCGACCAGGGTGCCCCTGGCACCGTCGATGCGGATGCGCTCGACTGGGTGATCTACGGTATTCCCTTCGATGGTGGGGTGACCTATCGACCCGGGGCCCGCTTTGGTCCACGAGCCATCCGTGAAGCATCCCAGTACGTCAAGCCCTACCACCTTGAACTCGGAGTCGACATCGCGGCCCAGTTGCACATGGCCGATGCAGGTGATGCCCCGGTTCGACCATATTCGACACGGGAAACGCTCGAGGAGGCAGCCAATTTTGCCGGGGGACTGGGGAATCCATCGCGTACGAAACTCCTGGCGGTCGGTGGGGATCATTCGGTTGCCTATGCGAACATCCGCGCAACCTGGGAACGGCGGGGGCGTCCCGAGGGAGGTCTTCCACTTCTTCACTTCGATGCGCATCTCGATACCGTCGACACGATCTGGGATGAGAAGTGGACCCACGCCTCGCCCTTCATCCGGGCGATCGAGGATGGACTGGTCAATCCCAAGCGCATGCTCAGCATTGGCATCCGAGGGCCGTTGAATACACCATCGGACCTCGACTATGGAACCGAGCATGGAGTCCGGATCATTACCGCGACCGAGTGGTTCTCCGGTGAGGGAGCCGAGCGGATGGATGCCTTCCTTGCCGAGCTTGGAAGTGACGAGGTCTACCTCACGTTCGACATCGACTGCGTCGACCCGTCATTTGCGCCGGGTACCGGCACTCCCTGTCCAGGTGGATTCAGCAGCAGGGACGCGCTTGACCTGGTGCGGCGATGTGCGGGTATCCAGTTGGCAGGTGCGGACCTCGTCGAGGTACTTCCAGACCGCGATCCAACAGGATGCACCTCCCTGCTTGCAGCACACCTGCTTGCGGAGATTCTCGCCCTGGACGCCCTTGCCACCACGCAAGGGTGAAGTTTCGCCTTGGTAGGCATTGACGGGCGGAAACGGCCTCCAATGGTTCTCAAACCGGTGCTTGGAGTACTGAAGATGCAGATCTGCCGGTGGTTTCGCGGTATTTGCGTCTATATTGAACTGCCTCAATCAAGGAGTATCCAGTTGGATCACCACGTTCATCGCGTTACATGTCCTCTCATTCTTCTGTCGATCTTTGCACTGTCCGGGTGTCAATCCGGTCAGCAGGCCGACACTGATACGACCAGGACTTCAAGTCTGGATGCTCGTCTTCTGCAACCGCAGGCTCACCCACCACAGTGGCCCGTTGGTTGGTCGCCGACCACTGGGCAGGAGCGTCCGGATGACGTTCCGACCATCAGCCTCGCTCCCAACGGCATGGCTCGAACCACGGTTGCCCCCACGATCATCGACACCCGAAATTTCCCCGTGGCGATCCAGTCCAACGATCCATGGGAAGGCGGGACTGCGCGTCCAGGCACGTTGTTGCCAGCCCACAAGCGTGACAAGACGATGGCTCCCGGTCCGCAACTGGACCTCCCCCTTGGCGGTCTCCTTGCCGAATCACGAGTAGACCCGGCACCGGTGTTCCCCGGTATTTCGCAGACGCCATGGACGCCACCTGATCCGACGTTGGCCGTCGGTCCCGATCACATCGTGTCGACGGTGAACATGGCCATCGCCTTCTACCAGAAGGATGGCACCCTTGATTTCTTCGCGAACCTCGACAGCACGGGCAGTCCCGGTTTCTTCGAGGAACTTGGTTCCGGCACATTCACCTTCGATCCAAAGTGCTTCTATGACCATTACACGGATCGTTTCTTCGTGCTCGCCCTGGAGTATTACGACAATGAATCATGGATTACCGTCGCCGTGTCGGATGACAGTGATCCGAATGGCGTCTGGTACAAGTACCGCACGTGGTCCGTGTTCGACATCAATGGTTCGGACTACTGGGTCGACTACCCGGGCCTGGGTTTCAACGAGGACACCTTCTACACGACCGGCAACCTGTTCCGTCTCTCTGGCGGCGGTCCGGGATTCCGTGGAGCGATCTATCGCCTGTATCCCAAGGGGCCGATGCTTGTCGGTGACCCGGTAACCTGGACGGATCTCAATGACACCGGTTCCGCATCCGTCCAGTGCGCCCAGGTCTACGAGGGGCAAGCCGATACACCCCCGTATTTCATCTCGAATGACTCGAATTCATCGCTGAAGATCCAGTCCATCCGCATGGTCGGGGGGCAGCCGGAACTACGCACAACGTCCGTGGCCATTCCGTCTCATGGAGGCGGCCCTCCGAATGGTTCAAATCCAGGTGGGAGCATCGATTCCCTCGACGGCCGGTTGATGAATGCCCATTGGCGTGATGGCCAGTTGTATACCGGCCACGCGATCGAAAGTGGAAACCAGTCCGAGTCGCGGTGGTACCACTTCGATACAGGGGACTGGCCTGGCAGCAGTGGCAATCCATCGCCGCCGGTGCTTGTCCAGAGTGGCGCCATCGATCTGCCCGGCACCGAGCATTCCTTCTTTCCTGCGATCGCATCCAACAAGCATGACGACGTGGGCTTTGTCATAGGCCATTGCCAGAGCAGCATCCTTCCCAACGTACGTGTCACGGGCCGCATGGCATCCGATCCTGCAGGCACGATGGGAACACCCGAGGTGGTCGTTGAAAGTGATAATGGTGCAGATGGCCGCTGGGGCGACTACTTCGACCTGACCGTTGATCCCGTGGACGACACCACCTTCTGGTACATCGGGGAATGGGCAAGCAGCGGTGGTTGGCAGACCTGGATCGGCAGTTTCATCATCACCGAACCTGGTTGTGATGGAGACACGAATGGTGACAACCTCGTGAATGTCAGCGACCTGCTCCAGGTGATCGGGGTCTGGGGTACAGACTGCAACATCGGCAACGGCTGCGATGAGGATCTCGACGGGAGTGGTTTCGTGGATGTCGGCGACCTGCTGCTGGTGATCGCCAACTGGGGCAATGACTGCGGCGAGTAGGAAGACCCTGTCAGCCGCCGATGGCGGACATTGTTCGCTCGGGTTG
>JAYZBD010000113.1:0-5454 GCA_036339395.1 Planctomycetota bacterium
GCCCAGGCTGTCTCCATGTCAGGCATGGATGCCGGATCGGTCACTTTCCTGAGAGACAGGGTCCCACGTGGGAGAGGCCGGTTGTAGTTCGTGGACGTGGACTGGTCTGCCGTGGTCTTCGATTGGCTGCAGCCGCAGAGAATGACAAGCAGTGGTACCAGGAGGAGGGTGAATCGTTGCATGCTTCAACTCCGGAAGAGGAGCAATGGATGGCTGGAAGCGGCTCCTGCCTGTTCTATCGGCCTTCCTGCTCCTGAAACACGACTTCCCGGGCCTCTTCCCTGATTCCCTCATTGAGTACCCCCCGCAGTGCCGACACGATAGAATGTGGCATTCACGGGTTCATTATTCCAGGGGTGTATGACACCATGCAGACAATGCCTGACACCTTGATCAATACGCTGGCCTTCGGCATGCCGAGCATGTGGGAGTTGCTTGTCATTCTCCTGATCGGCCTCCTGATCTTCGGTCGACGCCTGCCGGAAGTGGGGCGGAACATCGGCAAGTCGATCGTCGAGTTCAAGAAGGGCGTGAAGGGCATCGAGGACGATGTCGATCATGCTTCGGCCAGCAAGGCCCAGTCAACGTTGCCGGATGAATCACTTGCTCGGGGAGATTCAGCAAGTGTCGAGGAAGCCATGGGCAAGGTCATGCCCGATGCCGACAACCAGGGCAACGGCTGAAGCACCAGCCCACCTCTCGGTCATCAAACCGTGAAGGTATACTCCCCGATCCACGAAACCAGGGCGATTAGCTCAGTTGGCTAGAGCGCACGGATCACACCCGTGAGGTCACAGGTTCGAGTCCTGTATCGCCCACGTCCCCGAGGCCCTGCATCGCAGGGCCTCTGTTTCTTGCTTGGGCGAGGATCTCCACGATCAGGGCTCAGGCTCGAGGTGTACATAGCACCGCCGCCAGGGATGTTCGTCGACCAGTTTCCACTTGTGGCCTCCGCCACTGCAGTCCTCTGCAAGAAGGATGTCACCTGGGCGGATGTCCTGTGTTTCGCCCTTTCGATTCTCGAAGACGAGGGTTCCCGAGAGGGTGATCACGAACTGTTTCCTGGGCGCATTGTGCCAGTCGTATCCGCCTCCCGAAGAGGTCTCGGCGAATTGGACTTCGTGGCAGTCCATCAATTGCGACATCGTGACGACGTCACCGTGGGCGGTCATTTCGATGTCCATTTCTTCAAAGTGTGATTCACCGTCGTCGCCTGTATAGAGTCGGATGATAGACATGGACATGGAAGAGTCTCCTGGTCGTAGGTGCTCAAGTCTAGCAATAGTACTCCTCGGTGGGTGTTATGATGTGCCTCCTTGTTCTCGACAGGAGATGAACCGATGGAACGTTCAAGTTGTGATGTCCTTGTCATCGGCGGTGGTATCAGTGGTGGATCTCTCCTGTACCTGCTCGCCTGCTATACGGATATCGAGCATCTGTGCCTTGTCGAAAAGTGCGACTCGCTCGACGCGCTCAACTCGAACGCACACAACAACAGCCAGACCCTGCACGAGGGCGATATCGAGACGAACTACTCCCTCGAGAAGGCGAAGCATGTCAAGGCTGCAGCAGGCTTGACGAAGACCTATGCATTGGAAGTCGCCGCTGATGACTCGATGATCCACTGCTATGGCAAGATGCTGCTGGGTGTCGGTGATGAAGAAGTTACGAAGGTGCAGGAGCGATACACCCAGTTCAAGGACCTCTTCCCGACGCTTGAACTGCTTGATGCTGATGGAATAGCTCAACTGGAGCCGAACGTGGCCCTGGTGGACGGCAAGCTCCGTGATGAACCTGTCGCTGCACTCCACAACCCCGAGGGCTATGCAGTCGATTACGGGAGGTTGACGGACCATTTCGTCAAGACGGCCCAGGAAGCCGAAGGCAAGAGTGTTGAAGTCCTTCTGTCGACGACGGCGAAGCAATTGAAGCGTGTAGATGATGGTTTCGAAGTGAAATGCGGTGATCGCCTCATGCACGCCAGGTTCGTTGTCGTATCCGCAGGAGCCCACTCGTTGTTGTTGGCCCAGAAGATGGACTACGGCAGCAACCTGTCCGTCATGCCTGTGACGGGCAGTTTCTACTTTGCTCCGAAGGTTCTCGATCGGAAGGTCTACACGGTCCAGAACGATAAGTTGCCATTCGCCGCCATCCACGGCGACCCCGACTTGACCGCCCCGGACAAGACCCGCTTCGGACCAACGGCGCTCGTGCTGCCAGTGCTTGAACGACACAATGCGAAGACAGCATGGGGTTTCATCGAATCATTCAATTTCGACAACGATGTCGCAGCCGTCCTGTACGAACTTATGAAGGACAAGGACATACATGACTTCGTCTACAGGAATCTTGGATACGAGATGCCATATTTCGGGAAGAGAAGCTTCCTGAAGGCGGCACGCAAGATCGTGCCCTCCATGCAGGTTGAAGACCTGGAATTCGCGAAGGGGTACACGGGTATTCGACCCCAGTTGATCGAGAAGAAGGAACGTCGACTCATGATGGGGGCGGCAAAGATCGATGAAGGCGATGGAATCATCTTCAACATGACGCCATCACCAGGAGCTACCAGTGCGCTGGACAATGCAAGAGAGGACATGAATTCGATCGCGAACCAGCTTGGATGCACCATCCGGGAGGATGCGTTCAAATCCGTATTCAACCAGTCGGCGCAGATCGCAACAAAAACGACCACCGACGTGGGTCACATGTGATGAATCCCGGTTGTTCTATCGAAGTCCAGCCTGCTCGAGAATGCAGGCGGATGTCTCCTGTGCCGACCAGCCGTAGCCATGGAGTTCGACCAGGTCACTGGTCGAAGTATTCGTGGTATTGAGCATCTCGCCCTGGTTGAGGTCATATCGCGTCTCCACTTCCGCGAGGAAGCCCATGACGCGATCAAGCCAGAGTGGAAAGTCAGTGGTCGTCATCAAACTGCTCTTGTATTGACTTGCTCTTTGTGTGCCGGAAGGGCTCGTACCCTCTCCTTCCAGATATTGGGTCGGTTTCATAGGGCCTCCGACTGAAAAATCGACAAAGAGTGGTTCTCTTTTCATGTAATCACCTGAACTGATGCGAATGGTGTTTTTATCCGTATCCAAGGCAGCATGGGGTGGTTGTGTTCTATCGGGAGGCGGTATTCAGCAGAGCCTCGGCGGGGATCACGCCTGAACTGAAGACCGGTGTGCTGGTCCACCAGTCACCATTTCCGGATCGTTCCCTTCGGCTGGTGAACTGGTACTGATCGAGGTGCCAGCGAAGGTACATGGGGCCACCGGAGTCCTCGAAGGGGGCGTATTCCAGCAGGTCAAGGACCGGTTCCTTGTTTCCGGCCAGGGCCACGAGCAGGTCCGGCATGATCATCAGTCCCTCGACGTTCGGCTGGTTCGGGAGGACCTCGGCGTACAGACCATCGAACCAGAGTTGCCAGTCCAGTCGCGGCATGTTCGGGATGCAGAACGAGGGTCGTCGGTCCAGTGGCCCGGGCTTGTAGGTGAATACGTATTGTTCCCAGTCCACACCGTCGTTTGATGCTTCGATCCGCAACTCGGGCCGGGTCCTGGTCATGGTGCGGAACAGGCCGTAGCCGTTGACAAGCCGGTACCCCGCGAAGAACTCCCGCCAGTCTTCCATGGCTGGTCGACCGCTGAGTTGAGTCCAGCATGTTGGAATGCCAAGTGAGAGTATGAAGATCAGCACGCCGGCGTTGAGCAGTCGACGTGGCTGGGATTCAAGCCTGGCCAGTCCGGCGCGAATTTTCCAACGAACGCTTCGTGGCCAGAGCAGGAGCAGTTGGGCATCATCCAGCAGCAGGAAGCAGAGCACGAGTGTCAGCAGGTTGAAGAACCCGTAGTTGCCCGTTGCCATGATGACCAGTTGGAGGGCGACGAGCCCGACGAAGGCGATGAACCGCACGACTCTCGGACCGAAGATGAGCAGGGGGAGTCCAAGTTCAATGACGAACATGAGGAAGCACGAAGCCTTCTGGAACCACTCGGCGGCACCAGCCATGTACCAGGCGATCCAGGTTGGGAGGGGCTGGGTCCAGTAGTGGTAGGAGAGTGCGGTGCAGTCCCACCAGGTCGGGTCACCGGATTGGAGCTTCACGAAGCCGGAGGTGAACATGAATCTCGCCAGGAGCCACAGCAGCATCAGCCGGATCGCAATGGATGGCCGCCTGGCCCCCGGTGCATTGAGCCTCCAGTGGAACGGAGCGAGGAAGATCGCAAGGAATCCTGTTTCCAGGAGCAGTGCATCCCACTGGTAGTTGTAGAACACATCGCCACCGTTGACGATCGAGAGGTAGGAGATCCAGCACACCAGGAGCATGGCCATCGGTGCCAGTCCGATCACGAGCAGCGAGGCCGCGATGGCTCCGGTGATCCACAGGGCCTGGAGCATGGGATCGCCTGCATCAAGCCAGAGGAGCGTTGGAAGCTGGTTGAACGGTGCCACTCCGAATGCGGCTTCGATGAAGGAGAAACGTTCGGCAACGGGGCGGATGCCGTTGGAACCGACAAGTCCCTCCAGTTGCCACCCCGCTGAGAGGAATGCTGCCAGGTACACCAGTCCAAGCAGGCGGAGAAACACCCTTCGAGCCAGCAGGGTCGTCGAGGGAGCCGCCACGTTTCCATGAAGCAGGGTGCTGGTTCGATCCGCTGCAGTCCGGTGGTTCGATACCCACGAGTAGATCGCATTCCCGACCCTGCGAGCGATCGAGACGTGCTCATGCAGCCAAAGCGGCCAGGCCCTGACGCCGACCAGTTGCAGCACGCGGTAGCAGGCGGCTGCACCTGTTCGGATGGTGCCATCGGGCTCGATGACGTGCAGGGCCTGCTTGAAGGCCTCCTCGGAGCTATCCGGGTACTGGTCCCGAGCGCTCTGCAGGGAAGACCAGGCAATCCCCTCGTTCTTCAAATTCCAGTAGCGGCGGATCCATCGGCGGCAGAATCGACAGTCTCCATCGAAGATGACGACCGGGTGGGGAGAAGGGAGGGGGGTTTCTGGAACATGCGCATCACACTGCTCTTCGCACCTGCTTCCACAATCCTGGCATGCATCACAACCCATGAGCCGGTCATGGTATGTGATCGAGCCCTGGAGGCCTCATGACCACGGGCCCGCTCCTGAAAGCGGGCCCGTGGAGGCAAAGTCATGAAATGCATACGCTGATTTCTCAGCAATCACCCCAGGCAGCGATGATTGCAAGCAGGTCACCAACATCAACCATGCCACTGCCGTCGATGTCGTAGTCGGGATCGTTCTGGCTCCAGTTGGCGATGATGGCAAGGAGGTCATTGACATTGACCACGCCATCATTGCCTGCCACGTCCTCTGGACAGTCAGGTTCGACGTCGCACTCGATGCCCGAAATGATGATGGCATCGACGCCGGCTTCGATCACGGAACCAGCACCGGCATCCTCGGCCGTGAAGCGGAGGCGGAACTGGTTGC
>JAYZBD010000114.1:0-12375 GCA_036339395.1 Planctomycetota bacterium
AGCCAGGTGCTCCATCGAGCGGATCACGGTCGCGGATGTGACCGCAGCCGCGAGAGTACTGCTCGGCGCTGGACGGACTCCAGGGACCTGAGTGCAGCACGGATCACCGGCGACCATCCATCAACCTGTCGATCTCGACGAGTTCGCAGTTCGATGTCCAATCGTTCGAGCATTCGATAGATCGCCCAGGGCTTCGAGAAGCTGTGACGAACATCAACCGTGTCGATCAGCCAGGCTTGGCGCCGGTCTCCCGACTCCTCGATGATGATGTTCGAGAGTTTCATGTCACGATGGACGAAGCCGCCGCTGGCGATTCTGTCGATCATCAGGCCCACCTGCGTTGCAATCGCCCTGGTGTCGTCCGAACTGGATGCTTCTCCCTCGAGGTATTCCAGTGCCGTTGGCCCATGCACCCAGTCGATCTCGAGCGTGCAACCCGACAGCGACCATGACGGCCCGGCAATGATCGCCGGCGTGGAAACGTGCATGGAATGCAACCGACCGGCACCACGTCGCTGCCGCTGGGGCTGGGCAAGCCCGATCAATCCCGTCAGCACGAGCTTGGGTCCAAGCGGCCAGGTCTTCAAGGTGCTTGGACCGGCACCAGGACGCTCGAGTTTCCAGACGGCACGACCATCACGGCGTCCCTTGATGTGTTCAACGGCATGGAGTGGCTCAGGTGGCACGAGCGAAGGATAGCGATGCTGGGTCGCCTCGTCGTGGTCGTGTAGGCTGTACCCCATGTGGAGCGCTTCCTGATGGACATGACCTGGTTGGGATGCATGGTCGGCGCCTACCTTCTTGGCTCGATTCCATTCGGCGTTCTCATCGGTCGAGCACGCGGTATTGACATCAGGGAGCACGGTTCGAGGAATATCGGTGCGACGAATGTCGGCCGTGTTCTCGGTCGGCGATATGGATTGCTCTGTTTCATCCTCGACATGGCCAAGGGAGCCATCCCGGTCCTCGTTGCTGGCAGCATGCTGGATACGCTTGGTCATACCACGCTGGAATCCGGTGCTGGACAACTCTGGCTGTGGATGCTTGTCGCCCTTGCAGCACTTGCAGGGCACATGTTCTCCCCATTCCTTCGATTCGGTGGAGGCAAGGGCGTCGCCACGGCCTTCGGCGGGCTCGTGGCAATGTGGCCGATCCTGACCATCCCTGCACTGGTCGCCCTGGGGGCATGGATCCTGGTCGTCATGAGTACTCGGGTCGTTTCAATCGCAAGCATGGCCGCCGCTCTCATCATGCCGATCGCAACGCTCATCATGATGCTCCTGACCGGGGGCAGGAACGACCCACAACCAGCCATGTTGGACATCCTGGCCAGTGGCTCCGCCCCCCTGCTGACAACCGTCGGGATTGCCGGGCTCGTCCTCTGGCGACATCGATCGAACATCCGCCGCCTCCTTCGCGGCGAAGAGCATGTGATCAAATCGAAGGGTTGATGCAGGTCAAGACGAGAAACACGACTGTCACGGCAATGGGCAGTCGCAGGTCGACGGCATGCCGCAACTGTTCCGCCTTGAAACATCTCAGCAGGAACTGCGTTGAAACCAACAGGAAGGGAATGCCGAGCCCGACGATCCCGGGTACGGAACCACTCCACCACAGGAATACGAGGAACAGCCCGGAACCAAGGAGAATTGAATCAGCAACCATCCAGGCCCTGCCATTCCCGAGTTGAACAGGCACGGTTCGTGTCAAGGTCTGCTTGTCGACCTCGATATCGGCAAAGTCGCACAGGATTGCATCCGACAGGATGACGAGAAACAGGACGAACAGGACGAACAGGACCGTCGGATCTCCGCCTGGAACAGTACCTGCACCGAGGAACGCAAGGACCATGCAGAACATCGCCATCGACAGTGCGACCATGGCATTCTTGAGAATGAATCGGTCACGTACACGTTTTCCATTGCTTCCATGGCTGTAGAACAGCATGCCACAGATGGAGGCGGGGATGAGAAGGCACGCCCATGGCTGGACGAACAGGAGTGCCACGAAGGAAGCAGCGCCTGATCCCCAGAGAGCAACCCGTACCAGTTTCCTGTTTCTCCCGTAGTAGAGAATGCGTTGTGACCAGGCAACGCCGGGTGTTCGTGCAACTCGAATGCGATGCAACAGGTATATGAACCAGGTTGTTGCCAATGCCGCAGCCACCGCAGGCCAGTCCATTGGAAATTCCAGGGCCATCATGACCAGGAGAACACAACCTGCTGCATAGCAACCGGAATACAGTGACATGTGACCGAGATTCGCAAACGCAGTCGTGACGACCTTGGGCGGCATGAACTACAGCCTATCGTCAATACAGTGTCGCGATCAGTGCCCGACGAAGATTGGAACGTTGATGAGCGTGTCCCGGCTTGTCCGAGGCCAGTTTGCAACAGCGGCTCGGGCGCTTACCGGATGCATCCACACAGTTCCCTGATCATGATCGAGATGATCGGACAGAAGAAGCAGTCGAACCTCCTCAAACTCCAGGTCATCGAATGAGGCGAGGAAGGCATCGAGCCTTGACAAGGGAATGACGATGGTCCAGACCGCACCTGATCGTGCATATTCAAATTGATCATCAATCGGGGGTACCCACTCGGGGTTTCCCTGGAGGAAGTTAGGCTCGAAGGTCTCCCCTGCCGTTGCAGATCCTCCAGCATCGCTGCCCGTGGATGCACTCAGGTCCGAATTCTTGAAATCTTCAGGAGTTGCATTTCGAACCAGCGTTCCACCACATCGATACGTCAATCTGCGCAGGTACCCGATCGCATTGTCTGGAGCAGGCAGCAGCATGGCCAATGGCTCCGGCGTGCCGACCGTCGCTTGGATGTCTTCGGAAGCACTCGATGGATTCCCGGCAAGGGAAGGTTGATCCGTTGGACGTGCTGCGAGGAACTCCAACAGGTCGCTACCTGTAGCCGTTTCATTCGTTTGCACGTCATCGCCGCGGAATACATCCATGGGAACGAGGAGCAGGAGACAGGCAAGGAGACCGATACCGATGATGAACATGGCCGCCGTTCGGAGGTTGCTCTTGAACCGTGCACGCAGGTCGAAGTTGTGCTTGCCCTGCCTGAACTGACCCGGCCCGCCCTTGGACAAGGTTCGATTCCGCTTCATGTCAGGCAGTGAGTTGATGCAGTTGACCAACCCTGCAGGAACAGGTGGCTCAACGATCGACTGCAGGGCCTCACGGTCACGGCGCATGGCATGCAGTCGCTCCGAGAGTTCTGGATCTGCCTGCATCCGGGCTTCAACCTCCCGGGTTGCGGCTTCATCGAGTTCACCCTCGATCCAGGCCAGCCATCGTGCTTCGTCATGTTCTTTCGGTTTCATGCACTGTCCCCATTCACGATCCGGGAGGAACCCGGCGTGGCCTTGCTTCCTTCACCCTGTCCCCGAACTTCTTCCAGGCATGATCGAAGCGCTTCCCTCGCACGGAAGAGGCGTGACTTGATGGTTCCAATCGGTACCTCGTAGATCTCGGCCAACTGGGCGTATTCCGTCTCATGCACGTCCCTGAGGGAAAGCAGCAGCCTCTGCTCCGCATCCATCTCCTGGAAGACCTGTTTCAAGTTCATGTACATGTCCCGTCGTTCGACGCTTGGAGCGGGACCTTGTTCCTTTGCTGATATTCGATCGCCCCTGGAGCCCTCCCCACCGGGCATGGGGGCATCCAGGCTCGCATGTCGACGCAGTTTCTGCTTCCTGAGGTGGCTCAGACAGCAGTTGATGCTGATGCGGATGACCCATGTACTGAGCTTGGAACGGCCATCGAAGCCCGGCAGGCCCTGGATGACCTTGATCATCACATCCTGCGTGAGATCCGAGGCATCTTCCACGTTCCCAAGGGTTCTCCAGCAGATCGACCAGATCCTCGGCTGATAGCTTTCAAGGAGATCCGAAAGTGCTGATGCATCCCCCTGTCGCCATGCCTCCAGGAGTTGGTTTTCGGCCTCCAGGTCGAGTTGGGGGGCCCGAGGGGCCCTTGTTGCATCTCCAGTAGCCATGAAGTCCTCAATGCAGGAGGGAACATACTTGATGCGATACAATGCCCCATCGGTTGATGTCATCCTATCCCCTGCATTGAAGAAGCGAATCACCAAGTTGGATTCCTGCGACCAATACCGTTCTCCACTCGAGACCCGATACGCATCAGGAGCCATGAAGGCACTCTGGTCGGATCGGCGTCGATTCACGACATGGAGGCAGCTCTGGCTGGCTCTTGCCGAGAGCCAGCAGGCATTGGGACTCGATATCAGTGATGAACAGGTCCAGGCCATACGGGATCATCTTGAAGACCTGGACCTTGACGCCGCTGCAAGGTACGAACGGGAATTTCGACATGACGTGATGGCTCACGTCCACGCGCTCGGGGACGTCGCCCCGGCGGCGCGTCCGATTCTGCATCTCGGGGCAACAAGCCAGTACTGCAATTGCAATACGGAACTGCTCGTCATGAAGGAAGCCCTTGGGCTCGTTGCGGGCAAGGTCGCGGCTGTCGTGGTGGCGCTGGGTAAGTTCGCGGAAACCTGGAAGCACCTGCCCGTACTCGGGTATACCCACTACCAGCCTGCCCAACCAACTACGGTCGGCAAACGAGCCACCGTGTGGGCGCAGGATTTCGTTCTCATGCTGGAGGAACTGGAGTTCAGGCTCGACAGGCTTCGGTTCAGGGGCATCAAGGGAACGACTGGGACACAGGCATCATTCCTTTCTCTCTTCGATGGAGATGAAGAGAAGGTCGATGAACTGGATTGCATGATCACGGAAAAGATGGGCTGGTCGGTTGAACGACGATTTACCGTAACTGGACAGACCTATCCACGTGTCCTTGATGCGCAGGTTCTATCGACGATTGCAGGAATCGGCGCGGTCTCGCATCGACTCGCGACAGACCTGCGACTGCTGGCCAATCGGAGAGAAATCGAGGAGCCATTTGAATCAACACAGATTGGTTCCTCCGCCATGGCGTACAAACGAAACCCGATGCGTTGTGAGCGAGCATGCGCACTTGCCAGGTTCATCATGAATCTACCGGGCAACGCTCTTCAGACCGCGTCAGTCCAGTGGCTGGAGCGGACGCTCGACGATTCAGCGAACAGGCGACTCGTGCTCCCGGAAGCCTTTCTCGCCACCGACGGCCTTCTCGACATACTCCTGAATGTCATCCAGGGACTCGTTGTCAATGAGCCTGTCGTAACAGCAAACCTCGAAGCGGAACTCCCCTTCATGGCCACGGAGAATCTTCTGATGGCCGCCGTGCGAAACGGTGGTGACCGCCAGGAACTGCACGAAGTCATCCGAACGCATTCAATGGATGCTTCAGACCGCGTAAAATCAGGGGGGACGAATGACCTGCTCGAGCGGCTTTCAGGTGATCCAGCCTTCAACGGGATTGACCTTCAATCCCTGCTCAACCCGGCTGATTACATCGGCCGTGCACCCTCCCAGGTGGATTCCTTCAACCAGGAAGTCGTCGATCCGATCCGCTCTCGATACGCTTCGATTGGCGTCGAAGTAGCCGAGTTGCGGGTCTGAAACCCCAAAAAATACCCCGAAAACACCGTACATATGCCGTACATGGTGCACTTTTCTTGCCAGACTACGTCAAAAACCGCTTCATGACCGATAGATTCTGCGTATCCGGGCCGGCAATGGCATTGATCAGGGATTGCCGGACCCATTTCGATGAACGCTGGTCTCAATACTGAGGGCCTATACCAATGGATGCATATGAACGTTTAAAGAGTCTCGTCGAGACCGTCGCGGACGATGTCGCCAAATGTGAAGGTGGCAACAAGGCCGCAGGAACACGTGTCCGCAAGGGCATGCAGGAAATCAAGGCCGCTGCGCAGGATGTCAGGAAAGCCGTCCTCGAAGCACGCAGCTGATACCTGCACTCGACAAACGAGTACCAACACACGCCGAGCGTCTGCTCGGCGTGTGTTGGTACTGCCTCCAGGATCGTATCCTGTTGACCTAGGAACCGACTCGTGCCTTCAAGCCTGCTCTTCGACATCTCGAACATCGACCTGGACCAGGTTGCAGTACCAGCGGACGAGATACCCCGCTACAACCCCCAGGTCGGTGACATGCGCCAACTGGATCATGTCATCTGGCTGAATGACGATCTCTCATGCGGACTGGGTGTCAAGCATGTTCGTGACGATGAGTTCTGGGTTGCAGGTCATATACCCGGCCGACCACTGCTCCCGGGTGTACTCATGATTGAAGCCGCCGCCCAGCTCAGCAGTGTGCTCTACCTGCTTCGCATGGATACGGCCATGGACAAATTCCTGGGCTTTACCCGCTGCGACTCGTGCGTCTTTCGTGGGCAGGTTGTTCCCGGTGACGTGCTGTACCTGCTCGTGAAGGAGAAGAAGTTCGGTGAACGCAGGTTCAGTTGCGAGGCCCAGGGACTCGTGGACGGAAAGATCGTCTTCGAAGTCATCATTACCGGGATGCGGATCTGATCAGTTCCCGCCGAGGACGGCAAACGTCATTCCACTGCTTCCGACAACAAGTGAACTGTTGCAGGAAGGCCATCCAATCGTCCAGTTGACACAGCCCCAACCCCACGGCCACCACGTGCCCCAGATCCGAGGCCCGTTGAAATACCAGGGATCGACGGCATACGGGTCGTACCCCATGCCCCCTGCACGGTAGCGGCGGGGTGAAACCGAGTAGACGTGGTACGGAGCCTGCCGTTTCATGGCGGATCGCTCCAGTGCTTCCGCTCCCCCGGCCATGGAAGACACGGCAAGCTGGGCACTGGAGAACATGTCAAGTACAACCAGGGAACTTCCCTCCGCCTGGACTGGAGGGGGCATGCTGATCAATGTGTCCGCTCGGCCCGGAGCTGCTGCAAGGGCCAGGACACTGAGAACCTGAATCACATGTCGTAGCTGGTGAAACACCAATACCTCCGATGCTCACTGTATTGTAGATCGACCCAGCCCCCAACCCGTCGAAATCCAGGGAATCCCTGCATGGAATACGACCCACTGACATTCGCACCCATTCTCAAGCCCAAGGTATGGGGTGGGCGCCGCCTTGAGAAGTGGGGCAAGCAGCTGCCCCCCGGCGTGGACATCGGGGAATCATGGGAACTGGCCGACCTGCCGTCCGAGATCGAGGGTGGAAGTTCCATCGTTGATGCCGGGACGGCGGCCGGAACTCCCCTTCGAAGACTGATGGAACAGGACCCGGAAGGAATCCTCGGACGATTGTCGGATTCCTGCCGGGACGGCTTCCCACTGCTCCTGAAGTTTCTCGATGCACGTGAATCGCTCTCGGTCCAGGTTCATCCTGATGCGCACTTTGCACAGACGCACCCTGGTGCTCATTTGAAAACCGAGTCATGGCTGGTACTCGAAGCCGAACCGGGAGCAGTCATCTACAAGGGCGTGAGGGAAGGCGTGACCCGCGAAGCATTTGCGTCGGCCATCGAGCAGGGATCCGTCATTGAGCATCTCGTTGAAGTCCCCGTGACGGCGGGCGATGTACACGATCTCCCGAGTGGAACCTGCCATGCACTTGGCGGGGGGGTTCTCGTCGCTGAGATCCAGACTCCAAGTGACACCACGTTCCGCGTATACGACTGGGATCGGACGGATCGTGAGTTGCACATCGCACAGGCACTTGAGTGCATCCGGTTCTCACCGCCGGATCCCCAACCCGAACCAGCAGTCATTGAATCAAGCGGGATCCGAACCAGCCTGCTCTCGAAGACGCCTTTCTACGCGGTTGAGCGGATCGACTCCATGGAGCCCCGGACCCTCCCCCTGGCCACCGATGACGCCCCGGAGGTCCTGATGATGATCGATGGCGAAGCGACACTTGGGGCCATGCTGATACCCCATGGACGGACGGTTCTCCTGCCGGCAAAGCTTGCGCACCAGGAACTTCAACTCGGTGCAGGTTCATCGCTCCTCCGGATCACCGTGGATCACGGTCCTTGAACCACCGCAATTATCGGGCTTGAGAAAAAGGTGCAGCAAGATTGCAGGGGGTGCCGATGTCATCCCCCTGCCCATGATCCAGGACCAGGACTGGAATCCGGCACGGAACAGGAAGAGGCGGCTCACATGAGAATCGATGGTTTCAACCCCGGCGGGTTCCTGCGCATACATCGCCCGACCTGCCTGACACATACCACTGATCGTGCACCAGTTGCCGCCAGGGTGTCATCACGTGTCGAGTTCGATACGCGATCGACTCCAGTACATCCAGGGAACCTTTCCTTCTACACCCGTGCCGCTGACCGCGTTGAAGCCGCGATCAACAACCTCGTCGGACGAAACGTGGATGTTCGTGGATAGGCCCTGCAGGTCCCGGCCTAGTAACTCTTGCCCCATGTGACGCGCTGTGTACTGGGCTGACCCGAAAAGGGGCATGTTCCAGGATCCTGGTCGGCATCCAGTGGCATGCAGCGGATCGTCACGCCCAGGTCGTTCTTGATCTGTTCCTCGATCCCGGGATCTCCGCAGAAGTGCGTACGCGCAAATCCACCGTGGATCGGGGTGGGTTCACCTTCCGGGGACGCGAAGAAGGACTCGAACTCCTCCCTGCTGTCGATGTCGCGCGTGTGTTCCTCGCGAAATGCCAGTGCTCGATCAAAACAACCCTGCTGCATCTCATCGAGAATTGAATGGACATCCGAAAGGAAGCGTTCGCGCCCGACGGATTCCTTGTCCTTGGGCGACTTGTCGCGCCGACCCATGAAGACTGAATCCGATTCCATGTCCCTCGGTCCGATCTCGAGCCTGATGGGAACACCCTTCTTGATCCATGACCATGTTTTTTCGCCACCCCGGATGTCTCGTTCATCCAACTCGACATCCAGCGGGCGGCCAAGCCATGCCTGGGAGCGGAGATCATCTGCAAGTTTCCGACAGTAGGACAGGATCGCCTCGGGATCATCGGCCTTGAAGGTAATGGGCATGATGACCACGTGCGATGGTGCCAATCTCGGCGGCAGCACGAGTCCATCATCATCCGAATGCGTCATCAGGAGTCCACCGATCAGGCGAGTCGAAACGCCCCAGGATGTTGTCCATGCATGCTCACGTTCTCCCTGTTCGCTCAGGTAGACGATGTCCTGTGCACGCGCGAAGTTCTGGCCGAGGAAATGCGACGTTCCCGCCTGGAGTCCCTTCCGGTCCTGCATCATGGCCTCGATGCAGAGCGTATCGACGGCACCCGGGAACCGTTCAGCTTCTGATTTACGCCCACGAAGAACCGGCATGGCCATCCATTCTTCACAGAACTCGGCGTACACATCCAGCATCCGCCGCGTGTGCTCCCTGGCTTCGTCCTCGCTGGCATGCGCAGTATGACCCTCCTGCCACAGGAACTCGGATGTCCTGAGGAACAGCCGTGTCCGCATTTCCCAACGAACAACGTTGGCCCATTGGTTGATCAGCAGGGGGAGGTCGCGGTACGACTCGACCCAGCGGGAAAATGCTTCACCGATGATTGTTTCCGACGTGGGTCGGACAACCAGTGGCTCATCGAGTTCTCCTGCAGGCACGAGGCTTCCATCCGGACCTGCCTCCAATCGATGATGCGTGACAACGGCACATTCCTTCGCAAAGCCCTCGACATGCTTGGCTTCCTGTTCAAGGAAACGCTTCGGAATGAACAGGGGGAAATAGGCGTTCTTGTGTCCCGTGGCCTTGAACATCCCATCAAGTACCGCCTGCATCTTCTCCCATATGGCGTAGCCCCAGGGCTTGATGATCATGCAGCCTCGAACGGGCGATGGCTCGGCAAGATCGGCGGCTCGCACGACCTGCTGGTACCACTCAGGGTAGTTCTCAGCTCGAACAGGGGTAATGGCGGTCTTGGCCTTCGACATGGGCGGCAGTATAGGTCGACCGCTTGGAGGAAGTATCTCCATGCGTGCGGGTAGAATCCGTCTCCATGTCGACAGCGGCGTCCAATTCCCATTCCTTCCTGTACTCGGCCCGAACGATGGCAGGAGACATCAAGATCGCACACAGCGTCTTCGCCCTGCCCTTCGCCCTGCTGGCCGCCTTCATGGCTGCTTCCGCCACTGCTGGAACGCCAGGCTGGAGTCGATTCAGTTGGCAGATCGCGTTGGTCGTGCTTGCCATGATTCTCGCTCGCACCTGGGCCATGCTGGCAAATCGCCTGCTTGACCGGCGACTGGATGCCTCCAATCCCCGTACTTCGGGTCGAGCCATACCCAGCGGGCGGCTGGGAGTTCGCCACGCGGTCTTCGGGCTTGCCTGCTCCGGGGTTGGATTCCTGGTCGTGTGCAGTGGTTTTCTCCTGTTGGCCGACAATCCATGGCCGATCCTGCTGGCCCTCCCGGTCCTGCTGTGGATCGGCTGCTACCCGCTTGCCAAGCGCTTCACCTTCCTCTGCCACCTGTGGCTGGGAAGTTCACTTGCCATGAGTCCACTGGCAGCGGCACTGGCCATCGAGCCCAATGTCCTGCTTGAAGATCCCGCACTCTGGATGCTCTCTGGCATGGTGCTGGCCTGGGTAACCGGCTTTGATGTGCTCTACTCCCTGCAGGATGTCGAGGTCGACACTGCCCAGGGACTTCACAGCATGCCTGCACGGCTGGGCGTTCAAAGAGCGGTCTGGATCAGCCGACTGCTTCATGTCGCTGCAGCTGGACTCCTCGTCTTCATCCACCTTGGCCCGTTCTTCTTCATGGCAAGCCTCGCAACCTGCCTGCTGCTTGCGTGGGAACACCTCGTGATTGCCAGGTGGGGAACGCAACGCATGACCCTGGCCTTCTTCACGCTCAATGGTGTTATCAGTTGCGTCCTGGGCCTTGCAGGAATTCTCGACATCCTGCTTCAAGCCTGAACAGGGAACGATGCTCAGTCCTCGCTGTCGCTGCCTCGATCATCTGACAGGACATTGAACTGCAGCGCCAGGATGGAGAGAAAGGCGACGACGATCGCGATGGAGTACTGCGATAGTCCGCAGGCAACGCCCACCGCTGCCGCAACCCAGATGCACGATGCAGTCGTTACGCCATGAACCTTGCCACGAGCCTGGATGATCGTACCTGCCCCGATGAAACCGATGCCCCCGACAATGCCCGCGATCACGCGGCTCGTGTCGAGACGCAGCATGGGTGCGGTATCCTTGAATCCCTTCTCCGCCTCGACAAGAGCCTCCATGGCGGCAATGCCTGTCAAGGTGAAGGCAGCTGCGCCGAGGCTGACAAGCATCATGGTGCGGAGGCCCGCTACCTTCCCGCGTGAACCTCGTTCCCAGCCGATGAAGGCACCGAGAATCAACGCGGCAACAAGGCTGAAGACCATTTCCCAGAATCCCAAGGCCTCCATGGATGGTGCTTCTTGATTCGTGTCGGCAAGAGCGTGCACGGCTGCAATCAAAGTCATGGCGGTGATATCCATGGCATCAGTCTACCCGACGGCGATGCGGAGGCGTTCGCCAACGTGCCGGCAGCACAGGAACCAGTCGAATCAGGACCTTGTAGAGCAGGCCCGGCACGCAGACCGCCCGACCACGCTCGACGGCCTTCCATGCCGCACGCGCAACCCGGTCGGCCTCAAGCCACATGAAACCTGGAACACGTCGAACTCGATCAGCCGAGCCATGAGTTTCGAAGAACTCGGTCCGAACATAGCCCGGACACAGTGCTGTCACGTGGACTCCTCGATCGGCGAGGTCCAGGTGCAATGTTCTTGAATACTGCAGGATGAAAGCCTTGATGGGCCCATAGAGGCTTCCCGATGTCACCGAGAGATACGAGGCGACGGAGGCGACATTGATGATCCTGCCATGGCCTCGTTCGACCATGCCCGGCGAAAGGAGTCGAACGAGATCAACCCAGGAGCGCAGCAGTACCTGGAGAAAATCGTGGATGTCCTGCAGGGGTTCTTCATGAATCGTTCCGCCAAATCCGTACCCGGCGTTGTTGATGAGGATGTCCACCTCGATGCCCAGGTCCTTCATTGCCTGGTGCAGACGAACCGGAGTCCCCGGATCAGCCAGGTCTGCTGGGAGAACATGCACCTCGACCCCATGCGCTGAAGTCAACTCCTCGGCCAGGGACTGGAGTCGATCCTTCCGCCGTGCGGTCAGGACGAGATTGCAGCCTTCCGTCGCAAGGAGACGGGCAAAGGCGGTACCAATGCCGGAGGAAGCCCCTGTTATCAATGCTGTACGTGCCATGCAGGCATCTTATTGGGAGAGGAAGATGGCTGAATAGGGGCCGACCTCGATCTCCGCCGAGAAGTCCATCCCATCCCAGGGTGTCGGCTCGGCCGTGACGGTCGTGCTGCCCCACCCGGCAAACGACGGATCGTAGGTCGTGGCATCACTGTTGAATCGAACGTACCAGGTGCCTGGTCCGGG
>JAYZBD010000115.1:0-15299 GCA_036339395.1 Planctomycetota bacterium
GACGGGACCCTTGCAACCCTGCCCGTACTTCAGCGGCAGGCGACATGGGATCATGCGCAATCCGACTCGGGCAACTGCCTTGGGCGGAAATGCCCCACGTATGACTCATGCTTCTACCAGGAAGCACGAAGGGCAATGGAGCAGGGAGATCTGCTGGTATGCAATCACGCGATGTTCTTCTCCGACCTGGCTCTCCGGATTTCGGGGAACTCGGTGCTTCCACGCTATGACCATGTCATCTTCGATGAGGCGCATGCCATGGAGGATGTCGCTGCAAATCACTTCGGGCTTCGCGTAACCGAGCGAGGGCTGGAACATCTCCTCGGCCTGCTGTGGCAGCCTCGGAAACGCAAGGGATTCCTTGCGGCCCTCGAGGACACCCCGGAGACCGGCTCGATTGTTGCAGTTTGCAGGGAGCAGGTTGTTCACGCTGCTTCCGCGACAAGCGGGTTCTTCAGTTCCCTGCTGGAATGGCACCGCGCCCATGGCCAGTCAAATGGCCGGATCGTCACCCCGTCAATCGTCGAGAACACGTTGACCGGGCAATTCAGGGAACTCGAGAAGTCGCTGCTGCTCCTGCAGTCTCAGCTGCCTGGTGAAGCAGATGTTGCGGAATGCGCTCGATATGCGGAGCGTGTGCGGGCCGAGGGAGAGGATGTGAAACGACTGCTCATGCAGGAAATCCCAGGCGCGGTGTACTGGATTGACGGAACGGATCCCGTGAAGGGGCGGGGAGGTCGGCAGCAGGGGCCTCGGCCTGGACTTCGATGCATGATGGTCGAGGTCGCCCCCGTTCTTCGTGAGCATCTCTTCGAGTCTGGAGCTTCGGTCACGATGACATCGGCAACACTGGCAACCGGGGAAGGTGATTTCTCACATGTTTCCGAGCGACTTGGATGTGAAGAGGCGGATGCGGAACAGATGGCAAGTCCGTTTCACTACGCGGACCAGATGCGTCTCCTGGTCGATCGATCAATGCCACTGCCTTCCTCACCCGATCACCTCGAGGCGCTTGTCGCCCGCATCACGTCACTTGTTGAACAGACCCGGGGAGGCGCCTTCATCCTCTTCACGAGTTTCAAGATGATTCATGCTGTCGCCGACAAGGCCGGCACCAGTCTCGGATCGATCGGCCCCGTGCTGGTCCAGGGACGGGATGGTACGCCCGGACAGTTGATGGAGCGATTCCGGGATGATGACCATTCGATCCTTCTCGGGACAACGAGTTTCTGGCAGGGAGTTGATGTCAGGGGGCACCAGTTGAGGAATGTCATCATCACGAGACTTCCGTTCGAGGTTCCAGACCTGCCCATCGTGGAAGCAAGAAGTGAGCGCATCATCGAACGAGGAGGACATCCCTTCATGGAGTTCCAGGTTCCACGGGCTGTCATTCGTTTCAGGCAGGGCATCGGTCGCTTGATCAGGTCTTCGATGGACGAGGGCATCGTGGCCGTCCTCGACCCGAGGATTGTTACGAAAGGCTACGGTCGACTCTTTCTTGCCTCGGTTCCGGAAGGAGTGCCGGTGGAGGATCTTGGCGAGCCGGTCAACGGCTGCTGAATGCCCGGTGGTGGAACCTGACTATGATGCAGGGCCATTACACGGAAGGAACAACGAGTGCTTTCTTCAGTCTTCAAGGCCTATGACGTGCGTGCGATCCACCCCGATCCACTGAGCAGCGACGTGGCGCGTCGCATCGGCTGGGGAGCTGCCGACTGGTTCATCGAGCAGTCGGGGAAGTCGCCTGGTGAACAGGTCACCATTGCAGTTGGCCACGACATGCGATTGTCCTCTCCTGAACTCGTCACGGCCCTGGAGGAAGGGCTGCGGGCCCGGGGTGTCGACATCGTGCACGTGGGCCTTGTCGACACGCCTTTCATAGCCTTTGCGGTCAATCATCTTGGAGCAGATGGGGGCATCCAGACGACGGCCTCCCACAACCCGGCCCAGTACAACGGGTTCAAGATCTGCGCAGCACACGCCAAGCCTGTGGGGCGGGATACCGGCCTGGATGACATCCGCCAGCGAGCGGAAGGTGCACCAGGCGACATGGGGGAGCCGAGGGGAAGTCGATCGGAAGCAGATCTCTGGGAGGCGTATCGCGCTCACGTATTCCGCTTCCTCGATCCGGAGCTGCAGGATGGTTCCAGGGTGGTTCGACTGGCCATTGATGCCAGCAACGGGATGGCTGGCACGATGGTTCCGAAGCTGTTCGACACCGTGCCTGGACTTGAACTCATCCGCATTCATTTCGAGAATGATCGTGGCACCTTCGTCCACGAGCCCAACCCGCTGGTCGAGGCGAACCTGCAATGGGTCCGGGATGCAGTCGTTGCAGAGGGTGCCCATGCAGGCATCTGCTTCGATGGCGACGCTGACCGATGCATGGTGGTTGATGAACAGGGTGGCGTGATCGGCTGCGATCTCCTGACAGCATGGTTGTCGGAGCGTTTTCTCGCTTCCGAGGGTGGCACGGGGGCGATCGTCTACGACCTGCGTTCAAGCCACTGCGTGCAGGATGCAATTGTCGGGGCAGGAGGGACTCCCGTTCGTTCCCGCGTCGGGCACGTCTACATGAAGCAGGAAATGTCGAAACACGATGCCGTCTTCGGTGGAGAACTGTCGGGGCACTTCTACTTCCGTGACAATTGGTACGCCGATTCAGGAGCGATGGCATTTGCACTGGTGGCAAGTGCATTGGCTGAAGCCGGGCGTCCACTCAGCGAGTGCATCTCGCCATTCAGGGACCGTGTTCAATCCGGTGAGATCAACTTCGAGACTCCCGACAAGCAGGCCGCGATGGAAGCTCTGAAGTCGGCCTACCCCGATGCGCAGGTTGATGAACTCGATGGGGTGACCGTCGACCTGGGTGATTGGTGGTGCAATGTGCGTCCGAGCAACACCGAGCCCCTGCTCCGGCTGAACCTGGAGTGCATGGACCAGGAGATGGTCGAGGCGAAGGTCGCCGAGATATCTCCGCTGCTGGGCAGGCGAGTGGAGCACTGAGACGAGGCTCGCGTGTTATTCCCCCGGGATCTCGGTAACGACACCGGCCCATGGGCTGGAGGCAGTTGCGTAGAGTTTCCTTGGAATGCGTCCGCTGCGGAATCCCATGAAGCCTGCCTGGCAGGCGTGACGCATCGCGTGGGCCATCTGGACGGGATCCTTCGCATGGGCGATCCCCGTATTGAGGAGCACGCCATCAGCGCCAAGTTCCATGGCAAGGGTGACATCGCTGGGTGTTCCCACGCCGGCGTCGACGATGAGGGGATACGTGGGGTCGCCACCGTGCTCGGGATTCTTGAGAAGATCTCGGATGATGGAAATCGCCGCAGGATTGGCGATGCCTCGACCAGAGCCGATGGGGCTGCCGGCAGGCATCACGCTCGTGGCGCCTGCATCCCGGAGTCGAACCGCCATGATCGGGTCATCCGAGGTGTAGCAGAGCACGCTGAATCCATCCGCGATCAGTTCGCGACATGCTTCAAGCGTCCCGACTGGATCGGGCAGCAGCGTCGTCGTGTCACCGAGGACTTCCAATTTCACCCATTCGCTTCCTGGATTGCCAAGTTGCTCAAGCAGTTCCCTGCCCAGTCGTGCCACTCGGATCGCATCAGCTGCATTGAAGCAGCCCGCCGTATTCGGGAGCACGGTGTATCGATCGAGATCGAGGTCCTCGAGGAGTGATCGGCCCTGGTCATCGAGCAGACGTTCCCGCCTGACGGCGACGGTCACGGCCGAGGCTCCCGAAGCATCCAGTGCGTCCTGCATGACACGGCTGTTCTCGTACTTTCCAGTCCCGACGATCAGGCGGCCTTCGAGCATGAACGGGCCGAGCTGAAGTCCGGAGGCGATGGCTGTTGGTGCAGTGGTGGTCATGGTTTCCCTTCCATCTCAGCCGCCCCCGACGAGCGTGACGATCTCGATGATGTCGCCATCGACCAGCTGGTGATCCTGGTGCGAGGCCCGTGGAACAAGTTCCCGGTTGACTTCAACGGCACAAGGCCTGGAGTCCATGGTCAGTTCGACGAGGAGTTCATCCAGTTTCATCAACCTGTCGAAGGTCATCGCATCTCCATTGACCGTGCAGTTCATCCACGGATTCTAGCATGGAGGCCTCTCTCAGAAGACAAGGAAGACAAGCACGATGAGCAGGAATACCGGGATCAGGACGGGGATGCTGTACTTGAACACGAAGCCCATGAAACTGGGCATCTTGACCCCGGAACTTTCCGCAATTGCCTTCACCATGAAGTTGGGGCCATTGCCGATGTAGGTCATCGATCCCATGAAGACCGCGCCGAGGCTGATGGCCACGAGCATGTCGACTGGAATGGTGCCCCCGCCATTGAGGCTCAGGGCCTCCACCCCTTCCGGGATCGTTCCGGTCTGGGCCAGGTTGAAGAACACCAGGTAGGTCGGTGCATTGTCGAGGACGCTGGAGAGGATTCCCGTCATCCAGAAGTACATCCATGGTTCGTTGAACTCGGAGGTGATGCCTGCTCCATGTGCATTGAGCACTGCCAGGGGCACCTGCATCGTGATGAAGATGCCGATGAACAAGGCGGCAACTTCGAGGATGGCGTGGTAGTTGAAGTGGTTGGCTTCCCGTGTTCCCTTGGAGGTCGAGAGCAGTGAGACTGCCACCAGGAAGAGCATCACCAGTTCCCGGAAGAACTCGAATGGATACCAGTGCGTCCCCGGGACCGGGTTCGAGGGATTGATGAACGCCACGCAGACGATCACGCCCAGCAGCCAGATGAAGTTGATGGATCCATGGAGCCTCAGGGGCTGGACGTTCGTTTCATCGAAGGCGATCGCCGCTTCGGACTCCCTTCGATACAGGATCGAGTCCCATATCCAGTACACGACGAGCAGGATGCAGCAGGCTGCCAGCCATTGTGGCCAGAGTTCAAGGGTCCAGAAGAAGGGAACACCGGAGAGGTATCCCAGGAACAACGGGGGATCACCGATGGGAAGCAATGAACCGCCGATGTTGCTGACGAGGAAGATGAACATGACGATCGTGTGCACCTTGTGGCGACGCTCACGATTGGTCTTCAGGATCGGGCGGATGAGGACCATGCTTGCGCCCGTTGTTCCAATGAAACTGGCTGCAAGTGCGCCGATGGCCAGGAAGGCCGTGTTCGTCAGCGGGTGGGCCGGGACGTCACCTGAAAGCTGGATGCCGCCACTGATGACATAGAGGCTGAAGAGAAGCACTATGAACGGCACGTATTCCAGGAGCAACGCGTGGTCGAGCATGGCGCCTACCGAGTCGATTCCCATGGTTGCCCAGTAGTAGGCAATGGCGCACAGCCCAAGACCGACTGACACGACATACCTGCTGAGGTTGCTTTCCCACCAGTGTTCCGTTGCAGGAATGAGCGGGAGAATCGCAATGCAACCGAGGATCAGGATGAAAGGGAGGATTCCAATTCCCCAGAAGGGAGGGGATTCGGCATGTTCATCCTCGGCATCTTCGGCGCCGGCTTCATTTGCAAGTTCCACGACGACCTGGTCAGCATGATCAGCGGCTGCGGTGTCATGCGCGACATGCGGCGCATGGTGTCCGCCGCTGTAGGCGTTTGCCAGGACCCAGCCTACGATGACAATCGTTCCAAGCAGGGCAAAGATGCCTGCAGTCACGCGTGGCTGCTGCCTAGTGCCAACTGTTTTGTGATGATCCAGGTCACTCATTTGAAGGCGGGATGGTACTTGATCATGTGTTGAACCGCGTTGCGTGCATGGCCTACTGGCACGTGTGAATCAATGACGAGATTCGTTCAAGGAGCCATTGTGCAAACTCCTTCTTCGAGGCGGGGCCCGGCAGTTCTTCGCTGTGTCCATCACGATGAATCAATGTCGCCTCGATTGAATCCGATTCCATGGTCGACAGCGGATTGGCAACAATGGCATCAAGATCCTTCGTTTGAAGTTTCTTCCTGGCACGTTCCAGCAGATCCTTGGGATCCTCAAGTGCAAACCCGATGCGGATCTGCCCAGGCGAACTCAAGGCGGCCAGGCCTGCCAACATGTCCTCGACGGGTTCCAATTCAAGAGAGGTATGCCTTTCTCGCTTCAATTTTGCACCTGCCAAAGGGCACTTTGGGCGAAAATCAGCAACTGCAGCCGCCATGAACAGGATGTCGGATTCCGGCCAAGTGGTCTCCAGGAGCGTTTGAAGCTCATTTGCAGTCGTGAAACTGAGGGTCTCGAGGAGCGGGTGGCTTGGTGGATACTCTGTACCTGGTCCCAGGAGCAATGTCACGGGCCAATCCAGCTCAAGGGCAGCTTCAACGATGGCCAGGCCAACCTTGCCTGATGAACGATTCGACAGGTATCGAACAGCGTCGATGGGTTCCCGTGTTGGTCCGGCTGTGACAAGAATCCTGGGCATCTGAATAGAAAGGGTCCTGGCCTGGGCTGTCTGGAGATTCAGGCCCCGGGGGGCCGATGTAGGGACGCGTCTTGCAGGGGTATGGGTACAGTGGCAATACTACGCTCTTGGCAGCAGTACTGAGTTGATGGGGCGAAGAAGCCCTGATTGGAACAAACGAAGCACCATGGCACGACGGTCGAGAAAACCACGAGAGAAACTGGGTGTCATTCTCCTCAGAAACGAGGTCGTGGCCGATGAGCAACTCCAGAAGGGTATCAAGCTCGCCTCCGGCTCGGGGAAGCGACTGGGCGAGGCATTGATCGAGGCCGGGTCCTGCAGCGAATTCGAAATCGCCCGGGCGCTCGCTGAGCAGTTTGAAATGGATTTCAACCCGCTCAAGAACGAATCGGATCTCGAGGGAATCGACATGGGCGGGGTGCCCACCGAGATCATTCGTAAGCACCTGGTCCTCCCACGCGGGAAGGAGAATGGCAAGCTTCGACTGATCATTCATGATCCCATGGATCTTGAACTGCTTGACCTGCTTCGTTTCAGGTTGAATGTCGAACTTGAAACAGTGCTGTCTCCTCGCGGGTCGATCAAGGCCTACATCGACGAGCATCTTGGTGGCGGCTCCATGTTGTCCGGCGACTCCCTCGTAACTGAATCGATCGATGTCACGGTTGACACCTCGGTCGATACTTCAGTTGACATTGCAGTAGGAGAATCCGCACCTGTCGTGAAACTTGCGAACAAGATCATCCAGGAGGCTGTTCGCGGGCGGGCTTCGGATATTCACGTGGAACCAATGGAGGACCGTGTCCTGCTTCGGTATCGAATCGACGGTGTCTGCCATCTTCGTGACCAATTGCCCAAGCGGATGCAGGCAGCGCTCCTTGCCCGTCTGAAGCTCATGGCTGGAGTCAACATCGCGGAGAAGAGGGTGCCCCAGGACGGGCGTATCAAGATGCAGGTCGACGAGGATTCGATCGACTTCCGCGTGAGCATCTGTCCCGCCTACCACGGCGAGTCGGTCGTCCTTCGTATTCTCAGGCCGGATTCGGTACGAATCGGTCTTCCCAATCTCGGGTTCGAACCAGATCACCTTGAGACGTTCAACAAGATCATTCGAAGGCCCAACGGCATCTTCCTCGTCACCGGTCCCACCGGTTCAGGCAAGACGACGACGTTGTATTCAGCGCTGGACATGTTGAATCGTCCGGATCGAAAGATCATCACTGCAGAGGATCCAGTGGAATATTCCTTCACGGGAATCAACCAGTGCCAGGTGCGGGAGTCAATCGGGCTGAGTTTCTCCTCGATTCTCAGGTCGATGCTTCGCCAGGCACCGAATATCGTGCTGATCGGTGAAATTCGTGACCGCGAGGTGGCGGATATCGCCATCCAGGCAGCCTTGACGGGCCACCTGGTGTTCTCAACATTGCATACGAATGATGCTCCTTCGGCCATCACCCGGCTTATCGACATGGGGGTCAAGCCATACCTGGCCGCCAGTTCGATCCAGGCGATCATGGCGCAGCGATTGATTCGTCTCCTGTGCCCCGCATGCAGGGAAATCGACCCTGAACCAGACTCGAAGATACTCTCGGCAGTGGGACTTACAGTTGAGGAAGCTGATGGCAAGGTCTACAGGGCTGTCGGGTGCTCCCAGTGCAACCAGTTGGGATACCGGGGAAGGAAGGCGATCTTTGAACTCATGCAGATGAACAACGAGTGCCGCGAACTCGCATTCAGCAGGGCGTCGATAGGACAGATTCGAGCAGCTGCAGTCCGTGCTGGAATGCGATCCTTGCTGCATGATGGAAAGATCAAGATCCTCCGAGGCGATACAACTGCCGAGGAAATCGCGAGATTTGCCCAGGCAGAGCAGTTGATGGCCGAAAATGTTGACATGGAGTAGTGGCAAGGAGCAGCGGGAACCAGGCCAACGATCGGCTACAATGACAGTTTCAGTGGGAAGTTGATTCCCGACGGAGAAAGAACATGTCCACCATCCAGATCGACCGACTGCTTGATACGGTCATTCGCCAGGGCGCATCGGACCTGCACCTGACAGTAGGGCGAAAGCCGACACTGCGATTGCATGGTGGGCTGAGGAACCTGGACACCAAGGTGCTTGACGCGGATGACTGCGTCGCCCTCATGAAGTCCATCACACCTGAACGTGCCCAGCAGGAATTACAGGAAGAGGGAAGCGCTGACTTCGGCTTTGCCTATGGCACAGAGGCTCGGTTCAGGGTCGCAATCTTCAGGCAGCGAGGAGATATTGCAATATCTCTCAGGCTGATTCCCAATGAACTTCTCGATTTCGATCAGATCGGACTGCCCCCGATCATCGGGGAGCTGATTCGGCGTCCACGTGGCCTGTTTATCGTGACCGGGCCGACGGGTTCAGGCAAGACGACAACCCTTGCATCGATGATCAATCACATCAATATCAACCTTGATCGCCATATCATCACTGTTGAAGACCCCATCGAGTACTACCACTACCACAAGAAATCCCTCGTCAACCAGCGAGAGGTTGGAGTCGACGTCATGAGCTTCGCCGAAGCGCTTCGACGTGCTCTTCGGGCTGACCCGGACGTGATTCTTGTCGGTGAAATGCGTGACCTGGAAACAATCGAGGCGGCGGTTCGAGCGGCTGAAACGGGTCACCTCGTGTTTGCCACGCTGCATACCACTGGTGCTTCGGGAACCATTACCCGTGTAATTGATGCCTTTCCGACCAACCAGCAAGCCCAGGTTCGGGTTCAGTTGTCGACCTCCCTGATCGCGGTTCTTTCGCAGGTCCTGCTTGCCCGTATCGACAAGGTGGGTCGAGTGGCTTCCTTTGAGTTCCTTGTAGTGACCCCGGCCATCGCAAACCTTATCCGCGAAAATAAGACCTTCAGGATTGATTCATCGATTCAGACAGGGCGAAAATTCGGCATGCAACTGCTTGATGACAGCCTCTGGTCCTTGTTTGAGAAGGGGATGATCAGTGCTGAGGAGATGATTGATAAGAGCCGGGACCCTGGAGAATTGACCAATAGAGTCCATAGAGCCGGCCGCATGGTTGGGCGTACTGAGCTTGATACAGCTGATCCCAAGCCACAAAAGCCAGTTAACGAAGAAGAATAGTTCTCTTTTTCTGGGCGTTCTAACCGTCCAAAATGGGCACTTCTGAGTTCCATCAAGAGCCTGAAATAGCGAATAATCTCGTTGTCACAAATGGATTTTTGGCCCATAAAGGTTGGTATGCGCCGAAATAGAGTACAAGATGATGAATGATACCTCTGGGCCCATCCTCTTGGACTTCATTTGGGTGGGGGCCGCCAATCAGTCTTGCTCTCGGAGCTTGAAACCAAATGGAGAAGTCGGCACAAGAACGATCAAGTCGTCGAAGCCGTGACCGCGGATCCGGTGACCCGGTTGCCAAGCTCAAGGGCCGTCGATTTGGTCGTGTCCTGACCAAGCTCGGCAAGGTAACTCGTGACCAGGTTCACGAGGGATTGAAAGTCCAACGATCCAGGCGTGAGAAGGGTGAGTGGGACCAGTTGGGGAAGATCCTGATCGAGCTGGGATTGGTCGAGGAAATTGATGTTCTTGAAGCCCTTGCCGGGCAGGCTGGACTCATGTTCGTACGGCTTGACCTGGATGACCTGGATGAGTCTCTTGTCGAGCAGCTTCCAGCTGAAACGGCGAATACGTACCAGATCGTTCCCATCGGCTACAACGAGCGATCCAAGACTCTTTCAATTGCCATGAAGTCGCCGGACAACTTCCGCGCTGTCGATGATCTCCGTCTCCTGATGGGGTTCAATGTAGAAGCCGTTGTTTCACCTGAATCCGATGTCGATGCAGTCCTCGATGCCTTCTACGGGAAGGCGACCACGTCGATGGTTGACGTCATGTCCGAACTTGGTGACAGCGCCGCGCTCTCTGCGCTGGCCGGCAGGGGAGACTCCGTTGACCTCGAGGAACTTGTAACAGCTACGGAAGACAACAAGGTTGTCAGGCTTCTGAACCTCGTGCTCCTGCAGGCGATCAAGGACAAGGCCAGTGACATCCACTTCGAGCCCTTCGAGGGTGAGTTCAAGATGCGATATCGCATTGACGGCATCCTCTACGAAATGGTTCCGCCGCCGCCGCACCTGGCGCTTCCAATCGTTTCGCGGATAAAGGTCATGGCTGATCTCGATATCGCGGAGCGAAGACTTCCCCAGGATGGACGCATCGAGTTGACCGTCAACCAGTCGCCGATCGATCTTCGTGTCTCCGTCCTTCCGACCATGTTCGGTGAGTCGGTCGTGATGCGTGTTCTTGATCGAGGCAACGTCCAGTTGAATCTCGACAAGGTCGGCTTCAGGGACGACGAGATCGAGGGCATGCGGGAACTCATCAAGCGGCCCAACGGCATTGTTCTCATCACCGGTCCGACCGGGTCTGGCAAGACAACCACGCTCTACGCGGCGTTGAGTGAACTCAATGGACCCGAGACAAAGATCCTGACGGCTGAGGATCCGGTTGAATACGACATCGACGGCCTGGTCCAGTGCCAGGTGAACATCGACCAGGAGTTGACCTTTGCCAAGCTTCTTCGTTCATTCCTTCGCCAGGATCCGGATGTCATCCTCGTGGGTGAAATCCGCGACCTCGAAACGGCACAGATCGCCGTACAGGCTTCACTTACGGGCCACCTTGTCTTCTCGACGCTGCACACGAATGATGCGCCGTCGACGATCATCCGGCTTGTCGACCTGGGCGTGGAGAGTTTCCTGCTGACTGCGACGATCGAGTCGATCATCGCGCAGCGGCTGGTCAGGAGGATCTGCAGCAAGTGCAAGGAGGAATACACGCCTTCAGAGTCCGAGCTCATGGAGCTTGAACTTCGTCCTGCAGATGTTTCCGGTCGAACGTTTTTCAGGGGTCGTGGTTGCAACAGTTGCAACAGCAGCGGTTACAAGGGTCGACTTGCCATATTCGAACGCATGCAGATGGATGACACCATGCGCGAACTTGTCATGAAGCAGGCGTCGACGGCCCACCTGAAACAGGAATCAAGAAAACGAGGGATGCGTACGTTGCGGGAATCCGGGCTCTTGAGCATCTATGACGGGAGAACCACGATTGACGAGGTTCTCCGCGAAACCATCAGTGAAGAGGAATGAAGCGCACAGCAGTGCGATGACGGGAACGATTCATGCCGACTTACCAGTACGAAGCACTTGATGCATCCGGGAAGCCCCAGAAGGGCTCCATTGACGCGTCCACGAGTGATGATGCGATCCAGCAGATCCGCGGCCAGGGCTTCTTTCCAACGTCGGTTCGAGAGCAGAAGGTCAAGGACGATTCGGGCAAGGGGAGCAAGCGGAAGGGGCGAAAGCCACGTGGAGGCAAGGGCAAGTCGAAGAAGAAGAAAGGCGATATCAATATTTCGCTGAGTTTCGGCCGCGTCAAGCTCAAGCGCATCACGCAGTTCACACGACAGTTGTCGACGCTCCAGGACGCCGGCCTGCCGCTGCTGCGTTCACTCCAGATCCTCGAGACCCAGCAGAAGCCGGGCAAGCTCAAGTCGATTCTCGGTGACATCGTCGAGGACGTCGAGGCAGGCTCGACCCTGTCGGATGCCATGGCCAAGCACCCCAAGGCATTTGACCGCCTCTATTCCAAGATGGTCAACGCTGGTGAAATCGGCGGCGTCATCGACATCATCCTGCAGCGCCTGGCGAACTTCATGGAGAAGGCCCAGCGCCTTCGTGCGAAGATCAAGGGTGCGATGATCTACCCGGTCCTCGTGATCGTCATCGCGGTCGTCATTGTCACCGGCATCATGTACTTCGTCATCCCGAAGTTCCAGGACATCTTCAACGACTTCGAGGTCGAGTTGCCGGGCTTGACGCTCTGGCTGATCGATGCCAGCGCCTGGGTTGCAGGCACCATGCCCGACCAGGCCGTGCCCGGGTGGGTCATCGTCATCTGTTCACCATTCATCCTCTGGGCGCTGTTGAAACTCATCCGGAAGACCAACTTCGGCAGGGCGTCCATCGACTGGATCCTGCTGAAGGTTCCTGTGCTCGGGAGTCTCATCGAGAAGACCGCCGTAGCCCGTTTCAGCCGGACACTTGGAACGCTGATCTCGGCCGGTGTTCCGATTCTCGAGGCGATCAATATTACACGTGAGACATCAGGCAACTGGGTCTTCGAGCGCGCCTTGACACGTGTTCACGACTCCATCCGCGAGGGTGAGAGTTTTGCCGAGCCCCTGCGTGAATCCAAGGTCTGTGATTCGCTCGTCGTGAACATGATCGACGTGGGCGAAGAGACAGGCGACCTGGACATCATGCTCATCAAGATTGCCGACAACTACGACGAAGAGGTTGATGTTGCGGTGCAGGCGCTCCTGAGTCTCCTTGAGCCACTCCTCGTGGTGGTCCTGGGTGGAGTTGTCGGGACCATCGTGCTTGCACTCTTCCTTCCCCTGGTCGCGATGATCGAGTCCGTTTCGAATCCCAACCAGTAACCGTACCCCACAGGAGCTGCACATGGCAGCAGGGCATTTCAATCACGACTCACTCGATGCAAGGCATGGTTTTACCTTGACCGAACTGCTCGTGGCAATGGGAATCATCGTGGTTCTCATGAGTGTCCTGGTCGTGGCCGTAGGAGGTGCGCGTGAGTCGGCTCGCGTTGTCACGACGAGCGCCACGATGTCATCACTGTCCCAGGGCGTGGTGCAGTTCCGGGAAGACGTGGGCTACCTTCCTCCGGTGCTCGACGAAGATCGTTCGATCATGGACCCTCCGGAGCTTGACGACGGCAACATCTTCCTTCGCATGCAGGGGTGGTATTCGATCACCTCTCCGGCCGAGTACCTGCTCGGTTACGGACATCATGGAGAGGATGGATACGGTTTCTCGCAGGACAGTAGTTTTGCCGAGGCGTATGCCCCCGACGGATGGCGGGACGCAAGTGGCAATGATCCGGATCCGAGCAAGTCCCATCCGGATGAGTCCGTGCGATTTGGAATCAGGAATCCAGGCTTCGACGGCGTGTGGACCTCTTCCATTGCATCGACCGTCTCCAAGCGGGGCTCTCTTGCCGGTCGCCTGGAACGATTCTCTGCGGGGAAGGCTGAAAGCCAGGGCCAGGTGCTCGGCCCATACCTTCAACTCCCCGAGCGAGGCGTTGTGGGAACCCTCGGCTGGGAAGGTGCGACTGAAACAGTACCGGGCAACTGGACGGGGGCGATCGATCCCGTGTCCTCCCAGCCGACCGTCTACTTCAAGGGCGATACCGGCTACGACGCGCAGGGACCGAAGGTCATCTGCGATGCGTGGGGGTCGCCGATTCGCTACTACCGATTGAACTATCCCACCGGCGCATTGTCCCGCGCCTACCCGGCATCCAACGATCCCTACACCCCAAGTCTCTCCCAGTTCATCGTCCTCCGGCCCTGGGAGTTCGACCCGGGCACGATGACGGATTTCCTTGTTCCCCAGGATGGGAGCCAGTACGGAGATTTCAACAGCGTGCTCGATGGTGGAGGAACACTTGGTGATTCATCCACGTCCTACGAACTCCAGAGCGGCGAATTCGCCTTCTTCTCTCCTGGGCCAGACAGGCAGTCGAACAACTGGCAGCGAAATGGTTTTCTCGGTATCGGTGGGAACGACGGCACGAACTTCAATGACGGATGGCACTACAACTGGGGCGGGCTTCCCCCGTTCACGGAATGGTCGGTGCCACCGACCGAAGAGGTCAATGCAGACAACATCGTGGAGGTCGGCTCATGAATGCCCGCACGCTTCACCATGGTGGTTGGACCCTCGTCGAGTTGATGGTGGCCATTCTCATCATCTCGATCCTCGCAGGCCTGTCCCTGAGTGTCGGGTCCGCGATCCTGGGCTCCTCGGATACCCGGCGTACGGAAGATCTGCTGACCCTGCTTGACGCTGCGACGCAGGAATACGCGCTCCTGGAAGGGAGGGAGCCGACCTACGGCATCAACGGCCAGCCTGAACCCGACCAGGGTTCCTTCAGGGGATCCCGCTACGAGGTGAATCTCGGTGCCGTTCTTGCGGGTGGGAATGGATGTGACGGCTGCAGTGGAGATCTCCAGGATGTGCTCGATTTCAACACGAGTGAACTGCCAAGTGAATCACAACTGGTCTGTTCGCAGTGGTGCCAGGTTGATGGGTGCAGCGGGGGAGGAGATGCTGTCTACGAGGGGGTCGGCGCTTCGTTCCTGTTGATGCTCAATGATCGTCCGGCCAGTCGTACCATTCTTGCGGCCATCGAACCGGATCTGCTGCTCAAGATCAAGGCACAACTGTCAACTTCAGGTGGCACGGAGTTGTTCGATTCGATCATGCCCATCGATGCGTGGGGAAACCCCGTGCTCGTGGTGCTCCCGGGGCATGGTCGAGATGGCGCCGACACGTTCGGCTATCCAAGAAAGGATGCTGATGGAACCGTTCGGACGAAGGAGGAGCAATCGCTTGGGCCGGCCCTGCGAGAGCATGCCTACTTCGTCTCCGCAGGTCCGGACGGCAAGTTCGGAAACATTGAATACGACCAGGCTCTCCGTGATTCATTCAATGCCCAATCGGACCAGGAGGAGTTCCTGCAGGCCCAGGACAACATCTACTCCTACGAGGTGGTTTCATGGTGACTCGCCGATCAACCATGTCTCCCGTCGCTTTCACGCTTGTCGAGTTGCTCGCGGTCATCGTGATCATCAGTGTTGTCGCGGCACTGACCCTGTCGGCCTACAGGAGCATCGCCTCCGACGCGAGGATCTCCATGGCGTCCAATGCCGTTGGCACGGTCCTCGACAATGCCAGGGCCATGGCCATCCAGAAGCGTCGCTACGTGCTGGTTGCGATCCGGCCCGTCATGGCTGGAAGCGAAG
>JAYZBD010000116.1:0-10780 GCA_036339395.1 Planctomycetota bacterium
GTTCAAGCAGATCCTCATGGTCTCCGGCTGCGACCGGTACATGCAGATCTGCAAGTGCCTCCGTGACGAGGACCCGCGGGCCGACCGACAGGCCGAGTTCACGCAGATCGATCTCGAGATGAGTTTCGTCGACCAGGACGATGTCATGGACATCATGAGTGAGTTCGCGACGGGACTCTTCAAGACCTTCAAGGAGGTCGACCTCGGCGAGATTCCCCGCCTGTCCTATGCTGAAGCAATGGATCGATATGGATCCGATCGCCCCGACCTTCGGTTCGATCTGACCATGACGGATGTCTCCGAGATCGTCGCCAAGACGGAGTTCAAGGTCTTCACCAGCGTGTTGGAAGGAACTCATGGCGCAGTCAAGGCGATGCGCATCCCCGGTGGCGCTGAACACTTGACTCGCAAGATGCTCGATGGGTATGGCGAATATGCCAAGTCATGGCGCACCGGAGGACTGCCGTATGTGAAGTACACAGGAGAAGGCGACAACGGTGGATTTGAAACCGGCGTGGCGAAATTCCTTGCCCCGGTGTCCGATCAACTGGTGGCCGCGCTTCACCTGGAGGCGGGTGACGTCGTGCTCTTCACTGCAGATGAACGAACCACGGCGGAAACGGCCATGGGACATGTTCGATTGAAAGTCGCAGAAGACCTGGACCTCATCGATCCTGGAACCTGGGCCCCGCTCTGGGTCGTTGACTTTCCGATGTTCGCCTGGGACGGGGATACCAACCGATACGTCAGCCTGCATCACCCATTCTCCGCACCACGCGAAGACCAGGTCCCATTGCTGGAAACCGATCCCGCCAACTGCATATCCGCCTGCTACGACCTGGTGATCAATGGATCCGAGGTCGGCGGCGGTTCGATTCGTATTCACGACCCGGCCGTGCAGGCAAAGGTCTTCGAATTGATCGGCCTCAGTGATGAAGAAGCCATCGAGAAATTCGGCTTCCTCCTTGAAGCCCTCAAGTACGGGGCTCCGCCCCATGGCGGCATCGCCTTCGGCCTCGACCGGCTCGTGATGCTCCTGTTCGGGACCGACAACATCCGTGACGTGATTGCGTTCCCCAAGACGCAGAACGGTGCCGACCTGATGTGCGAAGCTCCGGGGCCCATCGACGAATCCCAGTTGAACGATCTTGGACTTCGAATCAAAGTCGAGACTCCCGCTGGCTGACGATCGAGCTCCTGCTTCCGCCTCCAATCCTGCTACCCTGCGTCCATGTCCAAGGCCACCAACTGGCTCACCGCGCTGATCGTCCTGAGCATGATCCTCGGCATGCTGTTCGGGCAGTTCGTGCTCCACGACTCGACAAATCCGATCGATGGGTCCCACTGGACCAAGAGCATCGGCGACCTCGTCCTGATCCGCCCCCTGAAGTTGCTGGTCATCCCCCTGATCTTCTTCAGCGTCGTGGCGGGCATCACCCGGATCGGCGACCCGGCGAAACTCGGGAGGCTGGGTCTTTCGACACTTGCCTACTACTTCGGAACCATGCTCATCGCCGTCGTCATCGGAACGACCCTCGTGACGATGTTCCAGCCTGGGCACCTGGATGCTGAATCCGCCCAGGTGCTGCAGCAGGAGGGATTGGAACTCTTCAATGCCAGCGAATCCAAGAAGATCCAGATCGAGGGAATGCAGTCCGAGACACTGGGCAGCACCTGGCTGAACATCCTTCGGCAGTGCATCCCTACGAATATCATTGCCGAGATGGCCAATGGGAGACCGCTTGGACTGATCGTCTTCGCGATCGGGTTCGGGCTGGCCCTCGCTGCAGGAGGGCAGCGGACCGAGGCGGCACGGCGCTTCTTCAACGCCGCCTTCGAGGGCATGATGATTCTCGTGCAGTGGGTGATCTGGCTCACGCCCATCGGTGTTTTCTTCCTGATGGCCTGGACGGTCGGCACGATCGGTCTTGAGACCATCCTCGGCCCGCTGGGAAGCTACATGGGCGTCGTCCTGCTGGGCCTGGCCATCCATGGCTTGATCATCCTGCCCCTGGTGCTCTGGCTGTTGACCCGCTGCCGACCCTACCAGTTCATGTGGCAGATGAGGAAAGCGCTGCTGACCGCCTTCGGCACGGACTCCTCCTCCGCAACACTCCCCGTGACCATGGACTCAGCGGAGAACGAGGGTGGCTGTTCCAAGCGTTCGAGCAACTTCGTACTTCCACTTGGAGCGACGATCAACATGGATGGCACTGCGCTCTATGAAGCGGTTGCCGTGGTCTTCCTCTTCCAACTCTTTGGAATTGAACTTGCCTTCAGCGAACTCGTTGTCGTCGTGATCACCGCGACACTGGCCGCGGTCGGTGCCGCCGGCATTCCCTCGGCGGGACTCGTCACGATGGTGATCGTCATCGCCGCGGTGAACTCGAGCCTCGCCGGCACCAGTCAACAGCTCCCGCTTGCCGCCATCGGGGTGATTCTCGGCGTCGATCGGATCCTGGACATGTGTCGTACGACCGTGAATGTCTGGGGCGATGCCACGGCTGCGAAGGTCATGACGCTCGTCGCTCCAGACGAAGCCATCGCGGCGCTCGACGAGTAACCACGTGGCGAAGGTACATTCGTGATCTTCAGGATTCGTTGAGGTAGCGCTCGGCATCAAGCGCTGCCTGGCAGCCCATTCCAGCAGCCGTGACCGCCTGCCGGTAGACCTGGTCTGCCACATCCCCGGCGGCGAAGACGCCCGCGATGTTCGTATGGCTGTCACGCCTGCTGAGAACGATGTAGCCTTTTTCATCCAAATCGATTCCTGAACCAGCCAGGAACGCCGAAGCCGGGGTATGGCCAATCGCGATGAAGAGGCCCGAGAGATCCAACCGGGACTGGTCGCCTGTCACCGTGTCCTCGAGCTGCACCGCCTCGATCATCGAGTCACCCAGCACATCGGTGACCGACTTGTTCCAATGCACCTCGACATTGCTTCCTCCCAGGATGCGATCCTGCATGGCCTTGGAGGCCCTGAACTCGTCACGCCTGTGTATGACATGCACCGTTGAGGCGAACTTCGCCAGGTAGGAGGCTTCCTCCATCGCGCTGTCCCCGCCACCAACGACGCCGAGCGGCTTGTCGCGGAACATCGGAAGTGCACCATCACAGACTGCACAGGCACTGACGCCACCGCCACTTGTCGCCAGGCGAAGCTCATTTTCGAGACCCAGCCAGTTCGCCGTGGCCCCGGTGGCAATGATGACAGACCTGGCCTGTATTTCAGTTCCGGAGGATGTCGTAAGGAGATGGTGCGAGCCTGAGAAATCACAGTTCGTGACATCTTCTCCAACGACACGAGTACCGAATCGCTCCGCCTGCTTCTGGAACATGGACATCATCTCGGGACCGGTGATGCCTTCCGGAAATCCCGGGTAGTTTTCCACCTCGGTCGTGAGCATCAACTGCCCGCCAGGAAGAACCGGTGCAGGGTCACTTCGTGGAACCCCGATGATGCAGAGTGGGTCGAGGTTGGCGCGGGCAGCGTAGATCGCTGCTGTCCATCCTGCGGGACCGCTTCCGATGATCACGCACTGTTCCAGGTCGGGCATGGCTGTCTCGAGAGTCAGGGGCTGGGCTTCACGTCGCGAAGGAGCGACTTCGTTGGAGGCCAGAGAAGCAGATCCTTGTCCTCTCCATGGAGCGGGTGCATCTTATTCTCGATCTGGTCCAGGTCGTCATCACCATTCCTGCCCAAACTGTAGAGGAAGCACTGCCCGGGTTCGATCCAGCGTCGATCGGCGCCGATTTCGATGGGTGTCCTCGAGTTGACGAAAAAGTAATTGACCGGGTCGAGGTTCTCGTTGTAGACATCCACGACATGCACATCGGAGAGTGGATCCGGAAAGAGTGCTGAAAGTGCCTGTGGATAGGTTCCTCTTTCATTCCTGTAACTGCAGAGGGCAGCTGCGATGATGGTCCCACGAGCCTCGGTTGTAAGAAGGCTACGAAGCACGAATACCTGCTTGATGTCCTCGACGGCAAAGAGCACGGCGGCATATCGCGTTGAATTCGTATCTTCATACTGGGTTTCCATCCCGAGCATGGCGCCATACTCACGGATGCGCCAACGTCGCCACCAGTCATCGAAGATCCAGGTCAACCGCTCCCGTGATGCCTCGAGGCTGCCGTGCATTCCGACCTGGCCTATTTCATACCAGCGACGACCGGCACCGAATCGCCCAAGGGGTTCACGATCCGCCTGGATCTCCGTGAAGACTTCCCGGAATTTCTCCGGGCGGGGATTCCCCGTTGATGCGTTGAAGACTTTTTCAAAGATCGCTTCGGCGACGAACCTGTCCGCCTCGGGAATGAAGAACCATCCATTCCTGATACGAAGGTATGGAATCTTGGTTCTCGCAATCTCTCGAAGGTCACCCTCGGAGAACTTCGAACCATACATGTAGAACATGTCCCGCATGTTTCGAAGCGTATCGATCAAGAGTTCCATCGACGTGATCTTCTCCTTGAGAAAATCACGGTCAGCAAACTGGCGGAGCAGGTACATCTGCGCTACGGAAAGGTCGATCGCCCGTTCATGCTCCCCGGCCTCGTAGAGCCTGTAGGTCTCGGCCGTGGAATATGCAAGGATCTCAGCAAGTGCATCGAGGTAGGCGAAGTTGTTGTTCCGGACATTGCCGTCTGCCCAGATCTCGATCATGACACCCTTGGACTGGTACGTTGCGGGGACGTTGTCCACCCCGTAGGGAAGGCCGACTATCTTGCGTTGAGACGCAAGCATGATGGCGTCAGCCATGTCGGGATTCGATCGTGCCCATGATGACACTTCCGACCACTTGTCCATCCCGGGCCAGATCGTGTTGAGATCGAACGTTGAACTCACCGCCATGGGTGGGCTGCTCATCTTCATGTAGGCATCAAAGAGTGTCCTCCACCCCTTGCTCGATTCCGTCCCCTTGACGGAATGGTGGGAGTTGAGTTTCTCGATGAGGGAGTTGACATCGCCCTGGGCAGCAGGGGTGAAGCCCGGGAACACCATCAATGCCAAGGCCAGTGGAATGATGAACTTTGACCGCATGAAATCCGTCCTTCACCTGGGGTTCAACCTTCGCCGGAAAGGCCAATGACCGTTCAGGCGGGGCATTGGATTGTAGCAGAGCCCCTCCTGCACGACCCGGACCGCCCGGTCTGAATCCCCTGCCCCGCTATACTCCAGTTCGTGGATGAGCAGCCCCCAAGGAGCATGCCAGCCATGTCGAAGTTGATGTGTTTCCAGGGCCAACGGGGGCTGCAGGGGTCGGGGACGCATCAACCAGCAGGAGCAGGGCCGTGCCTACTGAAACCGAACGCCAAGTGGAACTGCTCACTGGACGGCTCGACGGCTCGATCCAGGCCATCGAGGCACTGCGATCGATGCTCCCGGATGTCGTCCGGATCGGCCATGCAATACTTGAACGATTCGAGGAAGGTGGGAGGCTCCATACGATCGGCAACGGGGGCTCTGCAGCACAGGCAATGCACCTGGCAGAGGAACTGATCGGTCGATACAGGAGTTCCAGGGAACCACTGCCGGCCATCTGCCTGAATTCGGATGCGACCGGACTGACGTGCATCGCCAATGATTTCGGCTACGACAATATCTTTGCTCGCCAATGCCAGGCACTCCTTCGCCCCAGTGACATCCTCCTCGTACTCTCCACGAGCGGTCGAAGTGACAACCTGATCGATGCACTCCAGGTAGCACGTGACGCGGGATCAATGACCATTGGACTTCTTGGAAACGACGGTGGGCCCTGCCTGGACCTGTGCGATCACCCACTGGTCGTTCCCGGAGACGACTCCGCCTTCATCCAGGATGCGCACCAGGTCCTGATTCACATGCTCTGTGAGTTGGCCGAGCATCGACTCCAGGGTTGAGTTCAACTCCCCCGGCAGTCTCCTGGCAACACACCCTTCATTTCATTTCGTGTTTCATTTGAATGGCGTTATTGACCCGTTCTGATGCTGTACATGGAGTGCGTTGGTGGTGGAAAACCTGTGGAGCAGCATATGGATGGAACCACCCGGAAACGGCGTCCGAACGATTAATACAGAACTGTTGAAGCCCACAGGCCGTACAGACCGACCACCAGTAATTGCTGAAGATCGTATTCCTTCAGCCTGCAACTGGTTTGGGGGTCACCCTTGGTCCTGAAGGGACCTGAAAGGGGTATCTCATGTACCTGCTCAAGCATGCACTCATCGCAACATTGCTGACGACTGCTGTAGGCGTATCAAGTGCAGATGGGTCACTCATCCTCATCGGTGATGACCTGGTTCTTGAATCGCACTCGATTGATGGCTCCTTTGGGTCCATGCCAAGCAACTTCACTGAAGACAGCCTGTCACTCGTACATGACAGTCTTGCCGCCTCCGGAATCGATACCAACGCGATGATCACCGTGGTACCGGTCGACACCGACCACGGTCTTTCGCTGATGTTCCTTGTCGATGCCCCGGGAGAATCCGGATCAGGAAACGCTTCGCTCAGCTTCGTGTCCACCGCACCCGACTCCCTCTCGATGTACGTCAACGATGACGCAAGTGACATTACTGGACACATCATGGGCACCTCCGGGACGCAGACCGCCTTCGGCCTGTTCAATTGGAACTCCTCCGGCGAAGGCGATGGATTCGCCTGGGCGAACCTGACACCAGGAGATGAAATGGCCGTCCTCTTCTCGGTAATCGAGGGATCACACTCCACCTTCCCCGGACTGAACTCGAATAACACCTTTCAGTTCATCACCTGGGGCAATGGCGACTGGATCGTCGCCGAGGAAGTGAGTTTCAACCCCAGCGGAGTCTATGCCTTCACGGGCATGGTTCTTCCCGCTCCCGGGGCCCTGGCGCTCCTGTCGCTTGCCGCGCTGGGTGGGCACAGGCGACGCAGGCGGGCCTGACACCTCCACTGCACAACTGGCTGCATGAAACCTGTCACTTCGTTCGTTGAACCAGTGCCCTCGATGACATTGGGCAGGTTCACCCTGTAGGATCCATGGACCCATGACGTCCGACCCAGCTTCTGATCACGATACAGTCGCACCCCCCGGGCCCAGGCCCGCTGACCAATGGTCGCCTTCCGGGACCATCGGATTGGTGATTGTCCGAGTCGTGGTCCCCCTCTGGGTCCTGTCAGGAGCATTGTTCAAGATCACGGAGCGTTCACCGAAGCTGCTGCCGAAGAACTTCATCCAGCAGGTCGAGTCGATGGGTCTTGATCTCTACTGGGTCCTTGCAGTGTTGATCGCCGTCGAATTCGCCGCCGTTTCGGTCATGCTGCTGGTCCCGAAACTTGCCAGGGCCGCTGCCGTCTTCATGCTTGGTGCCTTCTGCCTCGTGCTTCTGAATGAGATGCGTGCAGGAAACATGGAAAGTTGCGGCTGCCTCGGGTCAGCATCTCCCCCGCCGTGGATGATGCTCATCGTCGATTTCATCCTCCTGATGGGAGTCGTCATCTTCAAACCTCACCCCCTGCAACTGACCTCGCAGCGCCTGGGTTGGACTCTCACATCTGGTGCCGTCCTGATCGGAAGCGGAGCTGCATTCGGATTGGTCCTCTCGGAAGCCGGCTCGGGCGCCGTCGTCCAGATCGAGCCCGCGACCACCGTTGCAGAACCAGGACAGGATGCACACGCCGACTCGACGACGCCGGTCATCCAGGAACGTCGACTTCCCTCCTACTACGTGCTCGACACGGACGACTGGGTGGGCAGGAACATCAGTGACATCGACCTGATCCAGTACATCCCCGATCTTCCCGAGACGATCCATGAAGGCAGGCAGTACATGATCTTCTTCAGCAAGACCTGCGATCACTGCCAGATGCTTCTTGAGTTCCACTTTGCATTCGGTGAAGTCGCCCCCACGACACTGGTCGCCATTCCCGAGTCGAAATCGGGATTCGAGACCGAGGGCCTGCTCGACCAGCCCTGCCTGGACTGCACTGAACTGGAACTTCCCGTTGGAACGGATTGGTTGATGACGCCGCCAGTCCTGGTTGCCATCGAGGACGGGGTCGTTCAATGCGCCAAGGAAGCCGAGGACAGCGAGGCACCCGAGTGCCTGCTCTGGCACTGATCGCAGGAATGGCTAGTCTGTCACGATGCCCTACGACATCGATACCGTCTTCAAGCACGTCGACGACACCCTTGACGATTCACTGGAACGACTCAAGACCCTGCTTCGCATACCGAGCGTAAGTACGGATCCGGCCTTCGACGCCGATGTCCTGAGATGTGCCGAGTGTGCAGGTGACATGCTCAGGGAACTGGACATGGATGTCGTGGTCCATGAAACCATCGGCCACCCGATCGTCATCGCCAGGGACGAGGGCCCCGGCACCGACGACGCCCCCACCTTTCTCTTCTACGGTCATTACGACGTGCAACCCCCGGATCCGATCGAGTTGTGGGATTCGGACCCATTCGATCCCCAGGTCGTGGAGGGGGAACATGGCAGGCGCATCGTGGCCAGGGGCGCCGATGACGACAAGGGACAGTTCATGACCTTCGTCGAGGCCTTTCGCGCATGGAAGGCCGTCATCGGTCCCCTGCCTGTGAAGGTGATCGTCCTCCTGGAAGGCGAAGAGGAATCCGGCAGTCGAGGCCTTGATCCGTTTCTCACGGAACATCGCCAGGACCTCCAGGCGGATGCCTGCATCATCTGTGATACCGGCATGTGGAACAGGGACACGCCTGCGATCACCACGATGCTCCGTGGAATCGTCGGGCTCGAGGCCGTGCTCCACGGCCCGGAACATGATCTTCACTCGGGAATGTATGGAGGCGCCGTACTGAACCCGATCAACGCGTTGACGAGAATCGTCGGAGAACTCCACGACGCCGATGGTCGCATACAGGTCGACGGCTTCTATGACGACGTGCTCGAGCCTGCGGAGATCGAGCAATGGAACAGCCTCGGGTTCGATGAAGCCGCCTTTCTCGCCAGCGGTGGATGTGCCGTCAGTGTCGGTGAATCCGGACGATCAATCCTTGAACGAACCTGGAGCCGTCCGACCTGCGACGCCAACGGAATCTATGGTGGCTACCAGGGAGCCGGTGGAAAGACGGTCATTGCTTCCAAGGCGGGCGTCAAGCTCACCTGCAGGCTCGTACCCGACCAGGATGCCGCCACGATCCGCGCCAACCTCGAGCAGTTCTTCCTTGATCGCACCCCACCAGGGGGGCGGTGGGAGTTCATGGGTGAAGGGGCCTTTCCGGCGATCCGGGTCGCGACTGATTCACCCTGGCTGACCGCGGCCCGAAAGGGCCTCGAACGGGCATGGGGCAATCCTGCCGTGCTCACCGGCTGCGGTGGATCCATCCCGGTCGTAGGTTCCTTCAAGTCGATTCTCGGCATCGACTCGCTGCTGGTTGGATTCGGGCTTGATGACGACCGTGTGCACTCCCCGAACGAGAAATACGACATTCGCTCCTTCCATACGGGCATCAAGTCCCACATCGCCATCCTCGAGGAATTGGCGATGGCTGCAGCGGGCTGATCCTGCTGTGAAGGCGTAGAATCGAGCTGTGATTCGACGCGCATGCCAACTCCTCACGGCTTTCCTGCTGGCCGGTTCACCGGCCTCGGTGATGGCGCAGGATCAACAGCCCTTCTCCGTGAAACAGTTCGGCGTCGGCAACACCTGGCGCAGTGGGGAAATGACCGGGCTGCTCCTCGAACTGGCTGGACGCGAAGGCGTCGATGAGCAGGTGCTCGTCGAGTGGAACCTGCCGACACCCGATGGTGATACGGCCCGGTATTCGAGGGTGATCGCCATGTCACCCGGGCAACCCCGGGAACTCTGGCTGTATGGAATCGTCCCCCATGCAACGATGTCGGACACCCCGATGGAGGTCCGGATGAGCACGGTGGAAGATGGTGAACCAGGAGACGTGCTCGCTTCGCATCGATTCATGCCCCGAGTTGCCCGTGGTTCCCATCTCGAACCTTCCACGGCCTTGATTGGTGTTGTTGGTTCGCAGCGAGCGGGACTTGACCAGTACTCCAATCCCTCCGGGGGGGGTGAGAACCAACGCCCCTTCTCGGCGAACGAGCCCACCGCCATCGCGTCGATCGCCGATGCAGGTCTCCTGCCCGACAAGTGGGAAGGACTGCTCCCCTATGAAGCACTCGTCTGGACGGATGCGGCCCCGGATCTGCGCCCAAGCCAGGAAACCGCCTTGCGGGAATGGATGCGTCGGGGAGGACACCTGGTCATCGTCCTGCCTTCGTCAGGCAATCCCTGGAACATCGGTTCAAGCGAACTCGCTCCCATTGGTGATCTCATGCCGGATCCACCGAGGAGGGATGACCAGGTGTCACTGACCGACATCCTGCCGTCCCTCATGAAGGACCCCGGGGGAATGGGTTCCTCGAGAACGATGCCTGTTCGAATCTTCCGGGACATGAACTCGGACTTCAACTCCATGCCGGCCGATGGAACCTGGGAGAGTGTTCACGCCTTGAAGGATGGCAGGATCTGGGGCATCCAGCGACCGATCGAACATGGACGCCTGACGCTGCTTGGACTTGATCTCACGGCTGAACCCCTTCGAATGGCTGCCCTTGAACAGGCCTCGAGGAACGGGATGCGCCCGAAACTTCCCGAGGCGGACGTGGTCTGGAACAGGATTCTTGGACGCCGTGCCGACACGCCCGGTGCCGATGTGTTGGACCTGATGCGCACGGACGAAGTGCTGAATGAGAAAGCACCCATGGACGTGCGAGAGGTAGCGGACACGCTTGCCAGTGAACCCCTGTCGATGAGTGA
>JAYZBD010000117.1:0-6064 GCA_036339395.1 Planctomycetota bacterium
GACCACCGTTGCAGAACCAGGACAGGATGCGCCTTCCGACACGACGACACCGGCCATCCAGGAACGACAACTTCCTCCCTACTACGTGCTCGACACGGATGACTGGGTCGGCCGGAACATCAGTGACATCGACCTGATCCAGTACATCACCGATCTTCCCGAGACGATCAATGATGGCAGGCAGTACATGGTCTTCTACAGCAGGACCTGTGATCACTGCCAGATGCTTCTCGAGTTCCACTTTGCATACGGTGAAGTCGCTCCAACGACGCTGGTCGCCATTCCAGAATCGAAATCCGGATTCGAGACCGAGGGACTCCTCGACCAGCCCTGCCTGGACTGCGCCGAACTGGAACTGCCTGTCGGGACGGATTGGTTGATGACGCCACCAGTCTTGATCGCCATCGAGGACGGGGTCGTCAAATGCGCCAAGGAAGCCGATGACAGCGAGGCTCCCGAGTGCCTGCTCTGGCACTGATCGCAGGAACGGCTAGTCTGTCACGATGCCATACGACATTGATACCGTCTTCAAGCACGTCGACGACACCCTTGATGAATCACTGGAGCGACTCAAGACCCTGCTTCGCATTCCGAGTGTAAGCACGGACCCGGCCTTCGACGCCGATGTCCTGCGATGCGCCGAGTGTGCAGGCGACATGCTCAGGGAACTGGACATGGATGTCGTGGTTCATGAAACCATCGGCCACCCGATCGTCATCGCCCGGGACGAGGGTCCCGGAACCAGGGACGCCCCCACCTTCCTCTTCTATGGACATTACGACGTGCAACCCCCGGATCCGATCGAGTTGTGGGATTCGGATCCGTTCGATCCCCAGGTCGTGGAGGGGGAACATGGCAGTCGCATCGTGGCCAGGGGCGCCGACGACGACAAGGGACAGTTCATGACATTCGTCGAAGCCTTTCGCGCATGGAAGGCCGTCATCGGACCACTGCCGGTGAACGTGATCGTCCTCCTGGAAGGCGAAGAAGAATCGGGCAGTCGAAGCCTCGATCCGTTCCTCACGGAACATCGCGAGAACCTGCAGGCAGACGCCTGCATCATCTGCGATACCGGCATGTGGGACAGGGACACGCCTGCCATCACGACCATGCTCCGTGGGATCGTCGGGCTCGAGGCCGTGCTTCACGGACCGGAACATGATCTTCACTCGGGCATGTACGGCGGAGCGGTGCTCAATCCCATCAATGCGCTGGCACGGATCGTCGGTGAACTTCATGATTCCGATGGTCGCGTCCAGGTCGATGGTTTCTATGACGACGTGCTTGAGCCGGAAGAGATCGACCAGTGGAACAGCCTCGGGTTCGATGAAGCCGCCTTCCTCGCCAGTGGAGGATGCGCAGCCAGCGTGGGTGAATCCGGACGATCAATCCTGGAACGAACCTGGAGCCGCCCGACCTGTGATGCAAATGGAATCTATGGTGGTTACCAGGGGGCCGGCGGGAAGACCGTCATCGCTTCCAAGGCAGGTGTCAAGCTCACCTGCAGGCTCGTGCCCGACCAGGATGCGGCCACGATCCGTGCCAACCTCGAACAGTTCTTCATGGATCGCACTCCCCCAGGAGGCAGGTGGGAATTCATGGGCGAAGGCGCCTTCCCAGCGATCCGTGTCGCGACTGATTCTCCCTGGCTGGCCGCGGCACGAACGGGCCTGGAACGGGCATGGGGCAAGCCTGCCGTACTCACCGGCTGTGGCGGATCCATCCCGGTCGTAGGTTCCTTCAAGTCGATTCTCGGCATCGACTCGCTGCTGGTTGGATTCGGTCTTGATGATGACCGCGTGCATTCTCCGAACGAGAAATACGATCTCCGCTCCTTCCATACGGGCATCAAGTCCCACATCGCCATCCTCGAGGAATTGGCCATGGCTGCCGCGGGCTGATTCGGCTGTGAGTGCATAGAATCGAGCCGTGATTCAACGTGCATGCCAACTCATCATGGCCTTCCTGCTGACCAGTTCGCCGGCATCGGTACTGGCGCAGGATCAACAACCTGTCTCGATCAGGCAATTCGGAGTCGGCAACACCTGGCGCAGCGGGGAGATGACCGGGCTGCTCATCGAACTGGCTGGACGCGATGGTGTCGAGGAGCAGGTCCTCGTCGAGTGGAATCTTCCGACACCCGATGGTGATACGGCCCGGTATTCCCGGGTGATTGCCATGTCCCAGGGGCAACCCCGGGAACTCTGGCTGTATGGCATCGTTCCCCATGAAACGATACCCAGCACTCCCATGCAGGTTCGCGTGAGCACCGTGGAGGGTGGTGAACCAGGAGACGTGCTTGCATCGCATCGATTCATGCCACGCGTTGCCGGCGGACTCCATCTCGAACCTTCCACGGCCCTGATCGGTGTTGTTGGTTCGCAGCGAGCTGGACTTGACCAGTACATCAACCCGTCAGGCAATTTCAATCAACGGCCGTTCTCGGCGAATGAAGCAACCGCCATCGCATCAATCGCCGATGCAACACTCCTGCCCGACAAGTGGGAGGGCCTGCTCCCCTACGAAGCACTCGTCTGGACGGACGCTGCACCTGATCTTCGCCCAAGCCAGGAAACCGCCTTGCGAGAATGGATGCGTCGCGGGGGGCACCTGGTGATTGTCCTGCCGGCATCAGGCAATCCCTGGAACATCGGTTCAAGTGAACACGGTCCACTTGGTGATCTCATGCCGGAGCCGCCAAGGAGGGATGACCAGGTTTCACTCACGGACATCCTTCCATCTCTCATGAAGGATCCTGGGAGTACTGGTTCCGCGAGGACGATGCCCGTTCGTGTGTTCCGGGACATGAAGTCTGGTTTCAACTCCCTGCCGGTGGATGGATCCTGGGAGAGTGTTCACGCCATGAAGGACGGGAGGATCTGGGGCATTCAGCAACCAGTCGAACACGGTCGCCTGACCCTTCTTGGACTTGATCTCATGGCTGAGCAACTCCGGATGGCGGCGCTTGAGCAGGCCTCGAGAAAGAAGACCCGGGCGAAGCTGCCCGAGGCGGACGTCGTCTGGAACAGGATTCTTGGACGCCGTTCCGATACGCCTGGCGCCGATGTACTTGGCGTGATGGAGGAAGAGGAAGTCCTGAACATGAAAGCACCCACGGACGTGCGACACGTCGCAGATACGCTCGCCAGCGAGCCACTGTCCATGAGTGAAGAAGCTGGAAGCGGGCTCCTGCTTGTCTTCGGCTTCTTCTCCCTCTACTGGATGGTGGCCGTCCCGGGACTGTGGTTGTTTCTTGCCCGTCGGAACAAGCAGGACTGGAACTGGGGCGCCTTCAGCCTCGCTGCCTGCGTCTTTGCAGTCCTCGGGTGGCTGATCGTCGAGGGGATGCTCGATCGGTCACTGCGAGTCCGCCACGTGACCGTCCTTGACCACGTGTTCAATGGGGAGGGACAACATGCCAGGAGCTGGATGTCGATCTACCTGCCTGGATACGGGGAGCGGACCATCGAACTGGAACAGGAAAGTGGTGCGAGGAATCTGCTGCATCCATGGTCATCGGAATCCGGGGACCAGTCCCCCTACCCGGACTCGACTGCCATTCTCGTTGACCTTGATCGTCGACCCGATCGCACGGTCGTCCCGGGGCGGGGAACCTCGACGACACTGCATGCCGACTGGTATGGACTCGTGGATGATGCACGCTGGGGAGGACTTCTCCGGATCGATCCCGATGACCCTGTTGAACTGCAGCGGGATGGACTGGGCCATGACATCGGGTTGAAGGGAACAATCATCAACCAGCTTCCGGGCGAACTGGACAATGTCACGATCACGTGGATGACAGGTGAGCGGTTGCCCCCGAGAAGACTCGCTGTCAAGGATCGCAAGAAGCTGCCCTGGGTGGACGAACTCCATGCAGGAAAGCCGTTGAACAAGGGATACATGTGGACGAAGGCCTTCGTTGCTCCCGGGGGCCACATCAACCTGTCGGATCTGCCCATCACTCCCGCCTATTCGCTGCATGATTCGATCAAGAAGGAATACGCACCTTCCGAGTCACAGGGCAGGAGACGGATGGTCTCGTACAACGAACAGGAACGGATGCAGGCCCTTGAACTGCTTGGGTTCTACCACCAGCTTCCACCGCCTGCCTACCATCGCACGGGGGATGACGTCACGAGGACCGGGATGACCAGCCGCCAGTTCGGACGAACTCTCGACCTGTCACCCTGGCTCTCCAGGCCCTGCCTGATCATCACCGGCTTCCTATCTGATTCCAGGTTGCCGGTCCCTCTGGTCATCGATGGTGACACCGATGCCTTTGAAAGCAGCGGCTTGACGATGGTTCGATGGATTCTCCCGCTTCCCCAGCACGATGCTGCCGCCTTTGACCTGTAGGATGTGCCTTCCTCTTCAAGATGCCCATCATTGAAACAATCAACCTGACGAAGAAGTACGGCGAACTGACCGCGCTGGACAACCTGAACCTCAGTGTCGAGGCAGGGGACTGCTTCGGGTTCATTGGTCCCAATGGTGCAGGCAAGACCACGACCATCAAGATCCTCGCCACCCTCCTCAAGCCCACCTGGGGTGAAGCACGGATCGATGGCCATGTCGTCGGATACCAGAACCCGCTCATCCGCCCTGTCATCGGGTACGTCCCTGATTTCATGGGCGCCTACGATGACATGGTCGTCCTGGAGTACCTCGAGTTCTTCGCAAGCTGCTACGACCTGCATGGCGCGCAGCGTCGCAAGGTGGTCGGTGACGTGCTGGACCTCACGGAACTTCACCACAAGTCCAGGACCGAGGTCAACAGCCTTTCACGAGGCATGAGCCAGCGTCTCTCGATTGCACGCGTGCTGCTTCATGACCCCAAGGTGCTCCTGCTTGATGAACCCGCTTCGGGCCTCGATCCGAGGGCACGAATCGACATCCGTGAACTCCTGAAGGAATTGCGCCGGATGGGGAAGACGATCATCATCAGTTCCCACATCCTTCATGAACTGGCCGAACTGTGCAATACGGTGGGCATCATCGAACAGGGGGAACTCCTGTTCTCGGGCACCACCAGCGAGATCATGAAACGTTCGCAGGTAGGCAGGGTCATTCACATCGAGGTCGAGGATCGTGTGAAGGAGGCCGTCAGCCTTTTGATGCAGGTTGATGGAATCGTAACTGTCGATGTCGTCAAGGAAGAAGGCACTGTTCGGATCGACTGTACCGTCAATCCCGACTCCGGACTGGCCCTCAGCGAAATACCAAGCCGCCTTGTTACCGGTGGATTCCGGATCAAGTCCTTCAAACCAGAACAACTCAACCTGGAAACGGCATTCATGCGACTCACACGCGGACTTGTCTCCTAGAATCAAACCATGCCAGATGCACCGAACATCCTGCTGATTGCCGACCAGGACCGGGACGACGTGGCTGCCGTGCTCGGCGAACTCGATCCGATCTTCGCCGAGCATGCGGGAGAGGTGGTTCATTGCGACGTCTCCCAGGACCCTCTTGATGCCAGTGCAACTGCAGACCTGGCCGTGGTCGTGGGCGGAGATGGAACGATGATCCAGCAGTCCCGTCGGCTGCTTGCCACGGGACTCCCGATCGTACCGGTCAATTGCGGTCGTCTCGGGTTCCTCGCTTCCTTCGATGTCGCTTCGCTCTCAAGGGAGGCTGCGGATGTCTTCGGACCGAGTCCTCTCCGAAGGAATCACATGGTCCTGAACGTCGACCTGCACCGTGCCAATGGCGAAGATGTACTCGGCCTGCCTGCGATGAACGACTGCGTGATCACGGCCGGCCCCCCCTTCCGGATGATCCGGCTTTCACTTGACATCGAGCGACAGGGAGGACCCACGATGTCCGGCGATGGCATCATCGTCTCGACTCCGACCGGCTCGACCGCATACAACGTTTCTGCCGGGGGGCCCATCGTCGCCCCGGGAGTCGATGCCCTCATCGTGACTCCACTGGCGGCGCATTCCCTCGGCTTCAGGTCATTCGTGGTCCCGGGAGATGGAGAACTGGTCGTCCACGTCGAGCAGGCCAACCCGGGAACAACCATCGTGCTTGATGGACAGGAACAACTCGACGTGGAACC
>JAYZBD010000118.1:0-13037 GCA_036339395.1 Planctomycetota bacterium
CTCGACTCGATCGATTCATCCACGCCGAGAATTCGACACACTTCCACGAGGAAGGAACGATCGTCCCGCTCAAGATCCTCCTGGAAGAGTACATGGACCCGTTCGGGGGGCCAGTGGGACAGGATGACATCGAGCAGGTCCGCGTACCTGCTCCTGGCAAGGAGATCGGGGTCATCCTTGATGGCCTGTTCGAAGGAGCCCCATCCCTGTTCCTGCCGACGAACCTGGTAGTTGCTGTATACCCGATCGATCGGGTTGCGCACGATGAGCAGAACACTGATCTCATTGAACGCCCTTGCAACATCTGGAACCACGTCCGGCAGGCAGTACCCCGTCGCCACTTCGCCGACCGCTGCATGGTCCGGTTGAACACCATCGAACTGCGACAGGTACCAGTCCAATCCACGATCCTGGTGACGATCGAAGAAATACGTCTGCTTCTGAGGAGGCAGGTAGACCTGCGGATGTTCACGCAATGCGGCATCCAGCCAGGTCGTACCGCACCGCTGGCATCCAAGCACAAGGAACGTCAGGGGGTGTTTGTGTGAAACATCCGTCATGGGGCTGGTCGACTCATGCTCCTCGCGTGCTGAAATCATCGGTCCGGGAGCAGGGATCAGTCCAGCACGGACCGGTCAGGGGACGCAGGGTCCCCATGCGGCAATGATGATCAGCAGGTCATTGACATTCACCTGGTCATCACCATTTACGTTCCCAGGCAGGTCGGGGTTCGGACCCCAGTCCGCCAGGACGATCAACAGGTCACCTGTACTCACCAGGTCATCGCAGTTGAGATCCAGGTCACAACCCGATTTCAGAAGAGCCGAGTCATTGAGATGCACCGTGACGGACCCGAAATCCTGACCCGGATACGAGTTGGCCATGACACCGTCCATGTCACCGTCATCATCCAGGTCGGCAAAGGCGGCGAACTTCGGATCGACTCCACCACCTGTGGACCCCCTGTCTTCGAACTGCCCCGTGCCATCATTGATCAGCAGTCGCATCTGCCCGGTGTTCTTCACGACGAGGGCGATGTCGGTGAATCCGTCACCATCGATCTCGACTGGTTGTGCAAGTTCGACACTCGTCTGGACGACCATCGTCTCCAGGGCAAGCATCCCGGTTCCATCATTGATCAGCAGGGACAGTTCCGGCTGGCTCCGATGGGCAACGACAAGGTCCATGTCCCCGTCAAGCTCTCGATCAAAGGCTCGAATGGAACATGCCCCGTATGTCACGGGGATGCTCACGGAATACTCGGGGCCGAGCCATCCTCCCTTGGAGTCGACGCCGGCATTCTCGAAGACATGGATGAACCCCCCGGTAAGCCTTGCGCCTGCAATCATGATCTCCGGGTCGCCATCACCATCAAGATCCGTACCGTTGATGGAGATGCAGCGAGCGTCGAACCCGAGGGTCGTTTCAATGCCCGGCGCAAAGGTGCCGTCCCCGTTGTTGAGAAATGCATGCCAACCGGTCTCCATGCCGGCTTCCCCGAAGTCGGCGACAAGGAGATCGAGATCTCCATCGACATCGAGATCCGCCGCATCGATCCAATGTGGGCTGAAACCGGATGGATACACGGCAACAGGTTCAAATCCGAGCCACTCCCCATCGAACCCCGCATTCAGGAATACGGCGGCACCGGCAAGAGATGCGGAAGCAATGTCGAGAAGACCGTTGCCATCGAGGTCTTCAAGAATGACGATCCTGTTCCGCTCACAGCCGTCCGAGAAGACGGACCCCCATTCCTCGAAGTTCCCCTCGCCATCGTTGAGAAGGATGACGATCTCCTCACCGTACCTGTCACTTGCGATGACATCCGCGTCACCGTCGGAGTCGAGATCACCCGTTGCAACGCAACGGACGAACGTAAGGTTCTCGCCCTCGGTCTCGACCTCGTACTGGACCGGCGCCTCGAACCCGATGTGTTCACAGGTGCCCGCCTCAAGCTGGGCGCCTGAGAACACGAGTGCCGCCATCAATGGAAGGTGCTTATTCAGGACACTCACCCCAGTCTTCAAGCAGGTACAGCAGGTCGAGTATGTCGATCTGGCCACTTTCGTTGATATCTCCAGGTGGGCAGGTGCCCTCGCTGCAGGACATCCAGTTCTGTATGACGAGCAGGAGATCGAGTACGTCGACGGCCATGTTGCCGTCGAGATCCGACCTGCAGAAAGGAACGTCGTACTCCTGGGCGTTGATGTGCACGGAGCACGTGTGATTGTTCGTGTTCGCGGTCACGATGTCCGGCAGTCCATCCGCATCGAGGTCGGCCGTGATGACCTCGGCGGGCCCGTTCGGCGAATACAGGTTCCATCGGGGTGCGAACGTGCCCTGCCCATCATTGAGGTAGATCGATACATTCGAGGAGCCCACATGGGAAACGAGTACATCGAGATCTCCATCGAGATCCAGGTCTGCATTCGTACACGAATGAGGATTGCTCATCGTTGCAAGTGACTGGGTCGTATTGAACCCCAGCGAGCCATTATTCCGGTGGAACTCGACGATGGCGGTGCTCTTGCTGACAACGGCCAGGTCCTCTGCCCCGTCATCATTCCAATCCCCGGCCGTCACGAACCTCGGCTGGTGGGGAGCCGCGAGGACGATGGTTGGGAGAAAGGTCCCGTCACCAGCGTTGATCAGCAGGTCCATGTCGCTTGAAGCCAGGTTGCACACGATCACATCTGGCAACCCGTCATTGTTGAAGTCGGCGACGTCCATGCCACGTGGTTGAATACCAATGATTGCAGTCTCACCAGTGGAAAAGGTGCCTGCACCGTCATTGAACAGGATGGTCACCATGGCCATGGCCTGGCTTGGTTGGCTGGAGTTCTCATCCCAATGGGCGACGAGAATGTCATTGTCACCGTCAGAGTCCACATCGACAATGTCGAGCACTGCAGGCCGATACACCCCCACTCCCTGGTGAAACAGCAGCGTTCCGGAACCATCGTTGAGAACGATGCTCACGGTCGAACCGTCGTAGTCGGGTGTTGCGCAGTCCGGGGAGTCGTCGCCATTGAAATCAGCAGCCCTGACGTATCGCGGTGTAACTCCTACTCCGACGGCCCCTGCAAAGTGGAACTCGCCCAACCCGTCGTTCATCAGGGTAGTTACGTCATGCGTCCAGCGATTTGAAAAGAGCAGGTCGATGGCACCATCACCGTCGATGTCCGCTGCAGCCACTCCGGTCGAGTTCTGCCCACCCGTCAGGTACTGGACATGGGGTTCGAATTCCAGGTCCCCTTGCCCGAATGCCTGTACCGACAGTGCACTTGCCATCACGATGGCCAGCGGCACGAGTCGATACCGTTCTCGTCGCGATTTATGCATATTCCGCCCTGAATCCCTCCTGGAACAACGTACCCCGGACTGGATGCCAGCAAGGGCCGTATCTGGAAAAACGGGCTCCTCCAGATCGTACAGGCCCACCAGGTGTACTCCATGAGCGATTCTGGGCATAGGATGTCGGGCAGAAACAGCAACCAGCACCAAACCTGGAAACCACCTCGATGTCCGAAGCCCGGCGTGGGATCAAGCGAATAGCAGCGAACTACGGCCGCCTCGGCTCGACGTTGTTGATCGGCCTGGTCCTTGTCAAGGTGCAATTCATGTGGGTCGGATCAGAGGGATTCGGCCTGCTTGTCGCAATTGGAGCATCAGTCGGGCTGGCCGCCATGCTCCAGGATGTCATGCGCCACAGCATGATTCGTGAACTTGGCGTCGTATGGCATGCCGCAGAGGCACCGGATGCACCCGACAGTGCGGTTGCACATTTCAGACGTGTCTATGCATCGTCATTCATCCTCTGTGGACTGGTGGCTCTGCTGACTGCAGGTGTGTTCGTCGCCTTCTTCTTCCTGTTGAAGGAAGGGATCTGGCCGTTTCATGAGATCCCGGATGAATTCCGGAACGGCGGCCTCTGGATCCTCACCTGTGAAGGCATGTCAATCACCATGCTCGTGCTCCTCACCCCTGCATACAACATGTACGTCGTGACGGAACGCTTCTTCGAAAGCAACCTGTACTTCACGCTGAAGCGATTGGCGTACCTCGTTTCGGCCATCGTGCTGCTGCTCGTCCTGGGATCGGAACAGATCGAGTTGAGCCTGAAACTCTACGGCGTGTGCGCCGCAAGCATGGCCCTCTGCCTGCTCTTCTTCGCCGTCGGGCGGATCATGGTGATCGACGCGAGGCTCCGGCCGAAACTCATGAGCGCCGATGGCAGCGCTCTTCGTGAAGTGCTCGGCACGTTCGGTTGGAACAGTACTGTCGTCACGGCAATGAACCTGCATGAGCGCATCGGGGCCTGGATCATGCTGGGCGTGTTCGGACTCCAGGGCAGTGCCATCTTCGGACTCGCGCTCCGTCTTGTCAGTTACGTACGCATGGGAACTCTCGGCATGACGTTCGGACTTGACGCGGTCAGTGCAAGGCTCGTCTCTACCAAGGAGGACGACTCGCTCCAGGTCATCGCCAAGCACTCGACACGGTTGCATGGGTACGTGGCAATTCCCTGTGCAATCACGATATTTTTTCTCGCTGAACCACTGCTTCGACTCTGGGTTGGTGGCGAGCTTGAAAACGAAAACGTCAACTTCATTCCTGCCACTGTCGTTCTCGTGAGAATCATGGTGATCGGCCTCATGAGCCGTGCGATCGCCGACGGGTGGATGAAACTGCTGTACGGCGCTGGCCATATCAAGCGGTATGCGCCCCTGATCCTTGCCGGTGGAATCGCGAATCCCATCCTCGCATTCCTGCTCATCTACACCCTGCCAGGTTCAACAGAAGCCCTGTCAGGACAGATCCACTGGACGGAGAACTGGACGGGGCCGGCCTGGGGATTCGGCATTGCCTTCCTGGTCGTCCACCTCCTCCTTCTTCCTGCCGTGGCTGCGCCTCGGTTCGGGACTACCTGGCTCAGGCTGCTGGGGTTGCTTGGCCGGCCACTGCTTCTTTCATTGATCGCCTCCCTGATCTACCTGGTCGTGCTGCTCTGGGTCGGACCGGCGCCGTGGCCTGTGCTGATCGGAGCCTGTGCAGGTTTCGGAGTGATCTATGGGCTGCTGGGATTCATGTTCGGACTTGAATCCCCGGAGCGTCGGCGCGCATTGCAACTTATCCATTGAATGTTGAAGCGGAACCATCACGCCAGTTGACCATCCGGCATCACGCCAGGCTCGGTCTCATCCCCCTCGTCGTACCAGTCAATGGCTTCAGGGTCTGCCTCTTCATCGAGCAGTACCCAGGCCGGATCGTACACCTCGAGGTCATGCGCCACGGAGATGAAGAAACAGGCGAGAATGACGTGCAGGAAGGACCAGGCGTAGGTCGGCCAGTAGACCACCTGGTTGAAGAGGCCCTGTACGTACATGGCCAGCAGCAACGTGGCCAGGATGGAGATGAGCAGTGGATCGGTGCCAAGCATCGTTCGTGCCTGCCACACTGATTTCGTCGATTGAACCGATTTCCACAGGAGCCAGAGCATCGGCAGCGTGTAGACCAGGCCTCCCATGTACATCATGTTGAAATAGGCGCTGTGCGGGTGCATCCCGACCACACTGCTCTTGAATGCTTCTTCACCGCTCACCCCCAGGAGACCAAACAATGGTCGCTGTGCAAATACATCGCGTATGTAGGCTTCCCAGATGTAGATTCGCTCGGATTCAAAGTCACTGAGACGTTCCACAGCAGTTGCATCCGCCATGCCCATGACGTAGGAGACCGCGAATGCCCCGACCGACAGTCCGATGATGGTCATGACCGGTCGCTTCGAGAACTTGAACACCAGTGGAATCGAAACCATGAGGATCGCGAGCAGGGTCTGGCGTGAACCGGTAAGCAGTGCCATGCCCACGGTGATTCCGGCGGCTCCAAGCAGGATCGGCTTGAAGACGACCCTGCGTGCAGTCAGTCCCTTGTATGCAAGCAGTGGCAGGGCCAGTGCAAAAAGCATCCCGATCTGGTTTGAGTTCACACCGTATGGCTCGAATCGATTGCCGCCCTTCAGGAAGGATTCTCCCGGAAAAAGAATGAGTGCCGAAAGTGGAAGTGCCAGCGCGAGAAAACAACCGAATGCCAATGCGTTGACAACGCGCATCAGGTCCTGTGCCGTGACGATCGTGCGAGCAAGCATGATGGCGGCAAAGACCAGGGCAAACCACTGGAATCGAAGAATAAGTGCGACCGTCCGATCCTCGACCCGGAGCACGAACATGAAGGCAATGGCCGCCATGACGAGGTAGAGCCAGACGAAACGAGGCAGCGAACGCCTCGGGCCCGGGTGAAGCATGGCTCCCAAGCCGACAAATAAATAGCCCATGATGCTCGTGATCTTGGCCGCAGGAGGAAGCCACTGGATCTCGAACTCGGGCAACCGTGACATGGTCAACCAGATGGGCATGATGGCCAGTGCAGCCGAAAGCCTGTACCTGCTTGGGATCGTAAGGAAGACGAATACCGCGAAGAATGCCCCAGCTACCGCGACTGGTAGTGGGACGATGTCGAGATAGATCTGGATTCGATCCATTGATCCTCTTGCAAACTCCTTGAAACCTCGAAATCGACTTCAGCCGCATGGACTGAGGCTTCTCAACCTGATTTTCGGTGATCCCCGGGGGCCGACTTCAGGGCAATCCATGCCCTTGGCATTTCCAAGCGATTTCCAAGCGTAGGATAGGCACTCATGAGGCTCCTGATCCCATTCCTGCTGCCCGTCCTGTCATGGGCCCCGGCACCGCTTCCCACTCCCGAGGCAGCCTCGCCCCTCGTCCATGACGCGATCAAGTACTCGGCAGACGGTCAGGGAGAGGCCACACGACGAACCCTGGAGCGACTGGGAATTCCAACCATCCCGGCTGCGTACCACGGTGGAGTCGACTGGAACCAGGACGGCACGATCACCGAAACCGATCGAAGGCAATTCAGGAAGTGGGTAGACGCAACCCTGCCCGCACATGCGACCGGGCCGGCCATGATGGACTACGAGCAGCCCTGGTGGATCGAACTCAACGCGAAGGAACTGGAACCTGAACGCCTCCAGGAAATCATGGCTGTCTACATTGACGGGCTGGTGGAGGCACAGGCAGCGAGACCAGGCCTCCAGTGGGGCTACTGGGGCCTGCCGACCATGCGCAACCTTTCCAAGGGATGGAAGGAACAGGGCCTGTCAATCGAACCGATCATCGCAAGAAGCGGGACCCTCTTCCCCTCGGCATACGACTGCACACCCGGCGAGAACAGCAACGAGTTCAGGCTGCACACGCAACGCGTCCTGGAAGCGGTACGGGGAAGGAAACCGGTCATCGTCTACCTGAACATGCGCTATTGTGGACAGGAAGGAGACAGGACGAAGTTCATGCCCCTTGATGAACTGCTTGCAAATGCACATGCAGTGCTTGATGCCGAGTGGACGGCCCCCGATGGCACTGTGCACCAGGCCGATGGCATCGCCCTCTGGGATCCATACACCTGGAGTGATGAAGAGGACTGGGCTTCGCTGGACCGGTTGCACGCCGATGCGTTTGCAAAACTCCATGCCCTGGCTTCTCGACTCCGAGCCGGGAAGGAGACACCTTCCCAGGAGCCTGTTCAATCTTCGCCGGGATCTCCATCCCTGCCGGGCACTGGTGGTCGCGAAGGAGCACCCTGACCGTTTCGGCGGCGTTTCATGCGTTCGCGGATTCGCTCACGTTCCTCTTCGCTGAGATCCTCCATGTTGCCACGACCGCCTGGCCTGCGTCCCCGGGGACGATCTGAATTCATCCCTTCCTGTGCGGCGGATGCGATGTTCTCGAGTGCCTCACGCATCTGTTCCTGCTGCTCGGTCGTCAACATTGTCCAGAGTTGTTCCTGGATCGTTTCGAATTTCGGACGCTCAGCCTGGAGCCGCTCGAGTTCCTGTTTCATGGATGCATTGGAAATCGTGTCATTCGAAGCACGTGTTTCACGAATCTTCTGCTGCAACTCCCGAAGTCGAGCCCGGTTCTTCCTGTCGTACTCGCCGTTGATTTCCTGGTATGCCTTCACCAGGGATTCAGCCTCGGTTCGCTGTTCCTGCGTAAGTTCAAGCTGCAAGTATGCCTGGGCCCATTGGCGAGGTTGGATCCGGTTCTGGCGGACCTGCGTCGGTCGCACGTCCGTCGGCGCACCGGACTTGACCCACTCGACGATGACTTCAATCTCCGCCTCGGACAGCGGGGCACCCTCCGGAGGCATGATGTCATCATGCCCGGCCTCCAACTTGATCCGCTTCACCAGTTCACTGTTGTCCGGATCTCCCTTTTGAACGACCCAGTGCTTCTCCGAGCCGCTGAAGACCATTTCAAGTGGCATCAACTGGATGCCACCCTTCTGGGAATCCGGACCATGGCACTTCTGGCACTTGGCGCTGAAGATGCTGAAGACATCGAGTTGCTGCATTCGTCCCTGGATCTCTCCACGGGGCTTTCCACCACCTTGATTACTGACCGTGTTCGAGGGATCAACCGTGGGACCCGAGAGAAAGCCCTCCTCGGGCTCCTTCCCTGCGTCCTTGCCTTCTTCTCGTTCTGCAACCTGTTCCGGTGAAGTAGGGTCGAATGGCGCCTCATCATCAGCCGTTGCGTGTGAAATCAAGACGAATGAAATCAGTCCTGCGAGCAGGGACGTGTTGTTCAGGATGTCTCGAGCGTTCATTGCTGCCAATACCTCGATTGATGGTGTAAGGAGTTTTTCCGACTGCTATGATTCTACGTCTCCAAGGTCGTGGACATCCCCACGCCAGCCTGAATGCCCCTGGAAGGCGATTCATCATGCCCCTGACACCAGATCGAATCAAAACTGCACTCTCCAGCGTCCTTGATCCCGATCTGGGGAAGGACCTGGTCACGCTCGGCATGGTCAAGAACATCGATGTTGATGGTGACTCGATCAAGGTGGGCATCGAGTTGACGACTCCCGCCTGCCCCATGAAGGACAGGATCCGATCAGACATCGAGATGGCGATTCAGAAGGAAGCTGAACAAGGGGGGAATGCCTCGCCCTCCATCGAGGTCGACTTCACCGCACGTGTTCGATCTGCAGGCAACCCGGACAGGACGAGTCCTCTTCCTGGCGTCAAGCATGTCATTGCCGTCGGGGCTGGCAAGGGTGGCGTCGGCAAGTCAACAGTATCCACGGTTCTTGCAACAGGGCTTGCCCGGCTCGGTTCTCAAGTTGGATTGCTTGACGGGGACATCTACGGTCCTTCCCTTGCCACCATGCTCGGACTGGACGACATGCAACCAACCGCGAAGGGCGACATCCTTGATCCCTTCGTAGTTGATGGGGTGAAGTGCATGAGCATCGCGAAGCTCGTTGACCCGGAGAAGGCGATGATCTGGCGCGGTCCGATGGCGCACAAGGCCTTCTCACAACTGGCACTTCAGACCGACTGGGGCGAACTGGACTACCTGATCGTGGACCTGCCTCCCGGCACGGGCGACGTGCCTCTCTCGTTGGCCCAACTTCTTCCCTTGACAGGATCGGTCGTCGTCTGCACTCCACAGCGTGTTGCCCTGGAGGATGCACGCCGGGCTGTACGAATGTTCCAGCAACTCGACGTCCGCGTTCTTGGGACGGTTGAGAACATGAGCTGGTTTGTCGGGAATGACGGCGTTGAATACGACATCTTCGGTCGAGGTGGAACGGAAAAGATGTCCGAAGCCATGCAGATCCCCTTCCTTGGTGCCATCCCGATCCACGTGAAGATGCGGGAGCATGCCGACCAGGGCACTCCGTCGTTGAACTTCCAGATCGAGGACGAGTTGACGCAGAAACTCCTGGCCATGTGCGGCGAACTGGCCCGACAGGTTTCAATCGCCACTGAACTCGATCACGGATCCAGGCCGACCATCAGCATCAGCTGAAGAGCAGCACCATCATCGTGATCATGATCCCGTTGTTGCAGGCATGCATCGTCATCGAGCCTGCCAGCGAACCACGCCATTCACGCATGAGTGACATGCCGATGGCCAGCGAAGCCAAGGCTGGTATGGCGACCAGTCCCTGGGGATGGAGGGCCGCGAAGATCACGGAGACCACCAGCGTGCTGACTGTCACGCTCCAAACCACGCGCATCGAAGCGGTAGCGGAACGGAGTTGTCGATACAGCATGCCACGGAACACGGTCTCCTCGACAAGGGGCGCCACGATGACAGCGACGAAATAGACCTGGATGATCATCCAGACATCCCCGTCCGCGACGGAGAGCAGGATCGGATGAACAGGCTGCGGTGTCGGTTCGAATCCCGTTCCATTCTGGCCTGAACCGGTCATGGCCATGAGGATGAGCATGACCAGGACTCCAACTGCAAGCAGTGGAAGCATCATCATCCATCCGCAGAATCCCCAGCCGAGTTCCTTCCACAGGCCAGTACCCCTGGTCAACCCTATTGCGGTTCGCACTGGAGTCCATCGCATACCGCGAAACACCGGCCATGCGGCGGCGGCAAGGGTGACCAGCTGGATGAGTCCGACAAGGAAGAGGGCATGGGGTTCCAGGGAAGGAATCAACACCAACACGAACCCGAGAAGCAGTTGCATTCCAAGGAACAGGATGATCCAGATGGCAAAGGCTTCTGCAAGAAGTCCATCTCCGGGTCCGGATGACCCCAGCCCGTGGTGAAGCCGACCCATTGATGCAAACACGATCAAGATGATCAGGAGAACAAGTCCGACGAAGAACCCCCCACCGAATCCAGCTACTGCGCTGAAGATTGCAATGCATGTTCGTATCGCTGGCTCATCTACGGCGGCCATTTCGGACGGGTCGCTGCTTGAAACCGTTGCCAGTTGACCAAACCAGCCCAGGTGCTCAACGAGGAATGATCGACCTTGCTCACCGAGGACACCCACTCCTCCCCCATCCTCCGCATACCGAAGTTCGAGGAGCCGAATGATGTCCAGTTCGGACGCACTCGGCACGTACCCGGCTTCCTCCGCCTGCACCTCGATACGGAGCAATGCATCACGAGCCGACTCGCTCCCCTGCATCTGGCCACGGAGCACGACTCCCCGCAGGCGCCTGCCCATGCTGCCCTGGTCGAATCCCGGCAAGACGGCCCCTGCAAGCGAGGCATCACCCGTGACCAGCTTGATCCCAAATGCGTAACGACCTTCAACCTGTTCAAGCAGGTGCTGCTGGGCAACCTCGGTCCTGGCTCCAGCGCTGCTTGAAGCTTCAAAGACGTGCAGCATCGCCACGGCCAGGGTCAGAAGGAGGATGACCACCCAGGCAACAGATGGAAAGGATCGGGGAACCCCTGGATCCTCGGGGCCGGTTTGGTTGATCTGCTTGGAGTTCATGATCGAGTCCAGAAACGCCCCGGAGAGCCGAAGGAAGGCCGAATGATGCCCCCTCATCTTGACAGAACGGCTCTTGGAGGTATCCTCGCTCTTTCGCCTCATGGTCGCAAGCCATGGGGCGGTCCTACATGGACTTGGTGTCCAGGAATGGGACTGGCAGGCGGATACCTGCATCGGGTTGTACCAATCAAGGACAAGGTGAATCATGCCCCGGCAGACCACCTTCATGAAAACAGGTGAAGTGACCCGCTCATGGCATCATGTCGATGCCGACGGACAGGTCCTGGGCCGCCTTGCAGTCAAGGTTGCTCCGATTCTCATGGGCAAACACCAGCCGTCCTATACACCGCATGTTGATACGGGTGATTTCGTCGTCATAACGAATGCATCCAAGATCGTCCTGACCGGCCGCAAGGGTGAGCAACGAATGCACCTGAGTTACAGCGGCTACCCTGGTGGGCTGAAGTCAAGAAGCATGAATGATCTCCTCGACAAGCATCCAGAGCGTGTCATCGAGAATTCCATCCGACGGATGCTTCCCAAGTCCAGGCTCGGGAGGGCGATGCTCAAGAAACTCAAGGTCTACGCTGGACCCGAACATGACCTGGGAGTTCAGGACATGACTGAAATTACGATTTGACAGAAGCGATACAGGAATACGGCAACAGATACCCATGACCGAAGAAGCAACGAATCCTGCACCGGAAGAACCGACCGACGCTGCACCAGAGACCGCCCCGAAAGCAACTCCCGAGGCGACGCCTGATGTTGATGCGGCAGAAGCGGGTTCCGTTGAAGAGAAGGCCCCTGCGGATGAACCCGCTGCTGAACCCGCTGCTGAACCCGCTGCTGAACCTGCGGATGAACCTGCTGCTGAACCTGCGGATGAACCTGCCGCTGAACCCGCTGCTAAACCTGCGGATGAACCTGCTGCACCTTCGGATGAAGCGATAGCTCCTGCTCCTGATGATTCCGTGGTCGAGAAGAAGTCACTTCCTGCAGATGCACATGGGTGGTGGCGTGGTACAGGTCGTCGAAAGGCTGCCGTTGCCCGCGTCCGCATCAAGCCGGGAGAAGGCTCGTTCATAGTCAACATGCGACCAATGGAATCGTTCTTCAACGAGGAACGTGACCAGAAGAACCTCATGGCGGTCCTGGAGAAGACGAGCATGGTCGGATCCGTGGATATTCACGTCAAGGTCAATGGTGGCGGCTATACCGGGCAGGCAGGTGCCATCATCCTGGGACTTGGGCGTGCACTTCGGAATTACGACATATCGCTGGAATCCACGTTGCGTGAGAACGGGTTCCTCTCCCGAGATCCACGGAAAGTCGAGCGGAAGAAGCCCGGACAACCCGGCGCCCGCAAGAAGTTCCAGTTCTCGAAGCGTTGATCCCTCCCGGGAAACCACCTGCTACCACATGAAGCTCCCGAGCCTTCGTTCGATTGCCGTGACCGTCGTCTCCTCGGATGCGGCCAGGCTGGACAACATGCAGGGAGCTGCGCCATCAAGCCCGTACCGCCGACGGACCAGTGTGGCATCGGCTGCCGACATCGCCTCGATCAAGGGCAATCGATGAGGCCGTGGTACGAGGTGAGGCCAGGGTATGTATGACCAGTACAGTGCCTCCAGGTCATCGACAGCATCATGAGAACGCACAGCCGCTCGCCTGGGCTGCGGAATGATGCCACGACGATC
>JAYZBD010000119.1:0-10042 GCA_036339395.1 Planctomycetota bacterium
TCAGGCAGTGGAAGGGCGGGGAGTGCCCCGGGCTCCTCGACCGGCACGGGGATGGGCACAGCCTCTGAAACAGGCTTGCCTGCCTCGTCTGCCTTCCCTGCTGGCGGTGTCTGGACTGCTGGAGGAGTTGCCATCATGCTCCGATCGGGCTCAGGGGGTCATTCTATCCACTGGATTGCCATGTGAACCATGGATTCAACATGGGAACCGGATGACTGGATTCTATCGACCCGGAAAGGCGATTGGCCAGTACGATTTCCCCAACCCGGCCCGTACGAGGAGTCCCCATGTCAATTCCATCCTGGATCGTACTCATCCTGGTACTCGGCTTCTTCCCCTCCGGAGAGGGTGTACCCACGTCGAAACAACCAAATTCGTTCTCACCCATCCGGGTGTTTGTCCTGGCAGGCCAGTCAAACATGGAAGGAAAGGGTGCCGTCAGCACCCTCCCATGGCTGGGCGAGGATCCTGAACACGGGCATCTGCTTGCAACCATCCAGGACACTGAGGGCAACTGGATCGAGCGTGAAGATGTCTCGATCTGGTATCTCGGTCGGCATGGACAACTGGGAGTGGGCTATGGCTCGGAGGGCAGCTCCCACGGACCCCTGATCGGACCGGAACTGGGCTTTGGCATGGTGATGGGAGAGTATTTCGAGGAACCCGTCCTCCTTGTCAAGACAGCGTGGGGTGGGAAGGACGTCGCCATCGATTTCCTGCCACCGGGACGAGGGGGACCTGGGCCGTTCTGGACGAAGATGATCAACCATGTCAAGACCGTGCTTGACCAGCGGGAAACCCTCTTCCCCGAACTTGCCGGTCGCCCGGTTGAACTCTCGGGACTCGTCTGGTTCCAGGGATGGAATGACATGGTCAACGAAGAGAAGACAGCAGCCTACGCTGAGAACTTCTCCCAGTTCATCCAGGACTTTCGTGAAGAGTTCGACAGCCCCGATCTTCCAGTTGTCATCGGTGAACTCGGGGTAGGCGGAGATGCACCTTCTCCCCATGTCCAGAGATTCCGCGATGCACAGGCGCGTGTCCTGGAAACTCCCGGATTCAAGAAAACCGTCAAGCTGGTCGTGACATCAACATGCTGGGATCCTGTTGCCCATGAACTCTTCGAGAACGATGTCTGGAAGGGAGAGGAGAAGGAACGCTTCTACAGGATCGCCTCGGATCGACCGTACCACTACCTGGGCAGTGGAAAGATCTACTTCCTCATGGGCCATGCCTTCGGCGAAGGCATGATCGAGTTGTTGAAAACGCGGGAACCCACCGGTTCGCCCGGCCCCTGAAGAAGTTACTTCAGTCCATATTCCTTGAGTTTCCGGTAGAGCGTGCGTTCGCCCATGCCAAGGAGTTCGGCCGCCTGTTCACGGTTCCCCCCGGTCATGGCAAGGGTCTGGCGGATGGCTTCCTTCTCAAGCCGGTCGATGCCGACGCCGGCAAGCGCACCAAGGTGCAGGTGCTCATCATCATCGCCCATTCGGATGTCATCCGGAACATCCTGTACATCGATTGTCGGACCCGATGACATGACGACCATCTTCTGGATGGTGTTGAACAGCTGGCGGACATTTCCCGGCCAGTTGTACGCGACAAGCCGCAACATGGCCCCCTCGCTGAAAGACGGCAGTGGTCGTTCGAGTTCTGCTGCATACCGGCCTGCTGCGTGATTGACCAGCATCGGGATGTCCTCGCGACGCTCCCTCAACGGTGGTATGTGTATTTCCGCGCCATTGATCCGGAAGTAGAGATCTTCACGGAATCCCTCGTCCTCGATCATCTTCGAGAGCTGGCGATTGGTTGCACTGACAAAACGTACATCGGTGATTCTTGCATCATTCGTGCCAAGTCGGATGACCTCGCCGGTTTCAAGTACCCGAAGCAGTTTTGACTGCATCGTAAGAGGCATGTCACCAATTTCATCCAGGAAGAGCGTGCCGTCATTGGCATATTCAAAGACTCCCTCCCGATCCTTTTCCGCCCCGGTGAATGCACCCTTGGCATGACCGAACAACTGGTCTTCAAGAAGGTTCTCACTCTGGCCGGCGCAGTTGAACGTGACGTATCTTTTCGCGGCTCGGTTCGACTGGTTGTGTACAGCCCTGGCAATGAGCTCCTTCCCGGTTCCCGACTCTCCCGTGATGAGGACGGGGATGTTGCTTGGACCCACCTGTCGAATCGTCTGGATGACCTTCCTGATGCCTGGTGAGTCACCAATGATGCCTTCGAATCCGAAGGCTGAATCCACCTGGCCCTGGAGCTGCGTGTTGTGTTGACGAAGCCGGACCGTTTCACAGGCCCTGTTCACCAGGTTCCTGAAGACCTCCAGGTCCAGCGGCTTCTCGATGAAGTCGTAGGCTCCCCCCTGGAGGGCCGCTTTCGCCGTCGGAACATCTCCGTGAGCCGTCACCATGATGGTCTCTGCATCAGGCTGGTGCTCTCGTGCCATTTCAAGAACACGAATCCCTGAATCCTCCTCTTCCATCGAGAGGTCGGTCACGATGACATCGAATCCACCGAATCTGAGCTCTTCCTCGGCGGCCGTGGCTCCATCTACGATGGTGCAGACATGGCCCAGTCTGCGAAGAGCCTCCGACATCACCTCGGCATGATCGACCTCGTCGTCGACGATCAGGATCTGGGCATGGAGTTCCGGTTGTACGCCATCAGTCTCGGGCATGGGGGCAGTGTACCCGCTCACCTCCCTGCTCGAAATGTCGAGGGGAGCCTGCGCTGGCGGCGATAACATGATTTCATGGCCGATCCCGCCACCACCGAATCAGAACCTGAAACGCCCTCATCATCGGGGGACCTTGCAGGTATCGAGCATGTCGACTTCATCGGAATCGGGGGCTGTGGAATGTCCGGCCTCGCCAGGATGCTCCATGCGATGGGCATTACCTGTTCAGGATCCGACAGCAACCCTTCGTCAACGACTTCCTCGCTGGCCAAGGAAGGTCTCAGCATCCGGACCGTGCAGGATGGAACTGGCCTCCCCTCCAAGGCGGACCTGGTCGTGGCATCTGCAGCCATTGCACCCGATCACCCGGAAATCGCGGCAGCCGAGGAACGGGGCCTGAGAGTGCGAAGTTACGCCGAAGTCCTGGGCATGGTCCAGGCCGACCGAACGTCGATCTGCATTGCCGGCACGCATGGCAAAAGCACGACCGGTGCGATGCTCTGCCATGTCCTGATGGAATGCGGCCTTGATCCTGGTTTCATCATCGGAGCCAACTGCGGGCAGATCGGGCCAAGTCGCCCCGGTGCTGCCCTGATCCCCGGCCCAGGACCAATGGAGGGAGAACCCGGGCTGGTCGTCTGTGAAGCGTGCGAGTTCAACCGTTCCTTTCATCACCACCGGCCAACCATCGCACTCATCAACAACCTCGAGGAAGACCACCTCGACATCTATGGGTCCATCGAAGCCATCGTCGACGCATTCCGGGAGTTTGCACAACTCCTCCCACCGGCCGAGGAAGGGGGCAGCCTCCTGATTGCGCATGATGGAGCATGCCGACACCAGATCACCCCCCCACTGCATTGTCGCGTTGCAACGTTCGGCTACCACCCCGAGGCTGATTACCAGGTTGTCTGGGATCAAGGTGTACAGCGTGTCGGTATCCTGCGTGATGGACTGTGGGTCGTTCAATGGACGAACATGATGCCCGGGGCCCACAACGCCTTGAATGCCGCCGCCGCTGTGATTCTTGCACATCAACTTGGTGCAGAGTGGGAGGATGCGGCCCAGGCCATGAACATATTCCAGGGTCTTGAACGCCGCATGCAACGACTGGGCGACATCGACCTTCCTGGAGGCGGCCAGGCGACACTGTACGACGACTATGGTCATCACCCGACTGAAATCGAGCATACCCTTCACGCCCTGCGTTCCTCGGAGGATCCGGGGAGACTCATCTGTGTCTTCCAGCCGCACCAGCACAGTCGAACCCGCTTCATGCTGGAATCCTTCGCCGAAAGTTTCAGCAGTGCCGACGAGGTCATCATTCCCCACATCTATTTCGTACGGGATTCACAATCGGAAAAACAACGGGTCAGTGCCGTCGATCTTGTTGAACGCCTGCAGGAACGTGGGGTAGTCGCAAGACATATCGACGCCTTTGAAGACATCGTTTCACACCTGGAAGTGAACCTCCAGGACGATGACCTGCTGGTGATCATGGGTGCAGGCCCTGTCTGGACGATCGGACGCGACCTGCTCGAACGATTGACTCCATGAGCAAGCGAGGTCACTTCTTCGGCGACCTTGACGTAGACGTTCAGTTCGATGTCCATCTCGGGGCGATGACCTGGTTCGGAATCGGCGGGATGGCGGACGTACTCGTTCATCCACGGTCCGAGGAGGCGCTGGGAGCACTCGTGGAACGATGCTCACAGTCTGATACCCCCCTGAGAATCTTCGGCAAGGGGGCAAACCTGCTCGTCGATGATTCCGGCGTTGACGGTGTCGTCCTGAAACTCGACCACGAGACGTTTACCCGTCTTCGATTCAATGCCGAGGGCGAAGTCGACCGTGTCCTGGCCATGTCCGGCGCAGACCTGTTTTCGACGGTGAATGAACTTGCTCGACAGGGGCTTGACGGCTTCTCGCAGATGGCTGGTATTCCGGGAACCATTGGCGGCGCAATCAGGATGAATGCCGGGGGGATGTACGGTTCCATCGGGGATTGCATCGAGTCGGTTACGTGCCTCGATTGCACCGGGCAACGACTTGTCTATGACGAAAGCCAACTGGATTTCCAGTACAGGAGCAGCAATCTTCCCGAAGGATTGATCGTTTCAGCCATCCTGCGTCTTGAACCCGTAGATCCAGTCAAACTCAGGGAGAAGGTCAGGGAGATATTCGCCTACAAGAAATCGACGCAGCCACTTGCTGATCAGTCAGCTGGATGTGCATTTCGAAACCCCGTCATCGCTGGTGAGAGGATTTCTGCGGGGCGATTGATCGATGAAGCAGGATGCAAGGGAATGCAGGTCGGTGGCGCTGAAGTCAGCGGACAACATGCGAATTTCATTACAACCGGAGCAGACGCCACGGCTACGCATGTCCGTGCACTGATGGAAGCCGTCCAATCCAGGGTCCGGGAGCATCATGGAATCGATATCGAGCCCGAAGTCGTCCTCTGGTCCAGGGATGACCGGAGTATCCAATGATGCCTCGCGTTGCAGTTCTCATGGGCGGGCCGGACGAAGAGCGGGAGATCAGCATCGCCTCTGGAACCGCCGTCGCTGAAGCTCTCAGGGAATCTGGACAATTCGAAGTCGTCGAGGAAGTCATCGAGCGGGTTGAAGCACGCTATTTGATTTCACTGGGAGTTGACGTCATCTTCCCCGTCCTTCATGGACCATGGGGTGAAGGAGGAGGATTGCAACGGGAACTTGATGTTGCCGGTGCAAGGTACGTCGGATCCTCGACTGCGGCTGCGGCCTCGGCCATCGACAAGGATGAAACGAAGGCGATGGCTGTTCAACTTGGCATACCGACACCCCATTGGGAACTTCTCCGCCCCGGTGATGAACCGACGTTCGAAGGACGAACCGTGGTCAAGCCCCCACGTGAAGGCTCGAGCATCGACCTCTATCTCTGTGACAATCTTGATGCATGTCGAGCACGATGCCATGAACTGCTCCAGAGGCATGCATCGATCATGGTCGAACAGTTCATCGACGGTCGGGAGTTGACGGTCGGAGTCGTATCCGGCACATGCCAACCGATCATCGAGATCATTCCTGCTGTCGAATTCTATGACTATGACGCAAAGTACAACCGTGATGACACCCGGTATGTACTCAACCCCGACATCCCCGACTCGATTGCAACTGCATGCAAGGAGCATGCCATTCGCATCGGTACTGCACTTGGGTGCCGAGACCTCTGGCGTGCCGACTTCATCCTTGATGACCGCAGCCCATGGTTCCTCGAGTTGAACACGATGCCGGGATTCACCTCGCACTCACTGCTGCCAAAGGCGGCAGAGGGCGGAGGCTGCAGCATGGCTGAACTCTGCTGCAAGCTCGTCCTGGAGGCACTGAGCCGCTGAAGATGCAGCGACGGGCTCCAGGAACCTCCTGGAACGGCCTGCAACACGGCCCTGGACACTTTTTTCAGATGGCCTGCGGCCTACGGCCGATTTCATGAGAGCCCGAGAGCATTTCAAACCATGGTTCGATACATATTCAGTTCGATATGCAGCCTCTGGAGCTGGATCTGGGGGGTTGGAGCCTTCCTCTGCCGACCGCCAGCATCACGCTTTTCACTGCCCGTGGCCTGCAGCCTGGCTGCGTTGGTCATCCTTTCCTGGTCGGTCGAGCAACTTCGAAGTCATGTCCACAGGCCCGTCGAAGAAGTAACCATTCGTTTCATCGAGGCCCCGAACTGGGTTGGTGAGTCGCTGAAGAATCACCTTGGTTCGACTGCGGCCCCATGGCTGCTGGGGACCACCCTGCAACGAGCAGATCTCAACAACGCCCGGGACGCACTCCTGGCATCGGGCTGCTTTCGTGATGTACTCCAGGTTCATCGAAGTGGAACGACGACCATCGATGTGACCGCGATCTTTCTTGAACCGAATGCACGCATCGTCGACCGCTACGGCTCACTGCTGATCGATCACCAGGGACTTCCATTTCCGGCCGGCTACCGTGTGGACACCCACCTCGTCACGCTTCGATCACCAGCATATGATCGACCCGTTGCGCCTGATGAACCATGGAGTGGGACCGATGTCGCCGCAGCGTTGTCTCTTCTTCAGATGATCGATCAGAAACCCTGGTACGACCAGGTTGTCGAAGTCGATCTTTCGACATTCGATCGTGACAATTCCCTTGTGCTCATCACCGACATACAGGCACGAATCATCTGGGGCTCGCCCCCGGGTGAGGAAGCCGGTCTTGAATGTCTTGCCGCGAAGAAGATTGAACGACTGACTTTGTTCCATGAGCAGGTCGGACGAATCGACCAGCACCATCGGGGAACCATTGATTTCACTGATTCAAGCATGGTAACGAAGAACTGAGTACTCCCTCGGCCAACATGCTTGCCTTTCATCCCGCACATCGTCACGATGTCCGTACATGACCGTGTTCATCACAATTGGTTTCATCCTGCTCGAACTCTGCCTCGTGTTCGGCTTGGCAACGCACATCCTCCTCAGGAAATCCGGTTCAACCGAAGCTCGCTTGACGTGGATCCTCCTGGTAGTTCTTCTGCCCTATGCGGGTGCCGTTGCCTACCTGCTCCTGAGTGCTCCGAGGAGTTACAGGCATACGAAGCGGCACAGCGACGTACGGGGTTCAATGCCCAGTTGCCTCCGCACAAGGGCGATCGACCTGCCGAACCTGGAACCGGACCTTCCCGGACAATTCCAACCTGTCTTTACGCTGGCAGAATCGATTTCGGATACCGACGTGATGGCAGGTCACAGCCTGGAGCTGGTCGGATCGACGGAGGAGTTCTTCGATCGACTCGTAGAGGATATTCATGCCGCAACATCGACGGTCCACCTGCTCACCTACATTTATCTTGATGATGAAAGCGGACAACGAGTCGGCTCGGCCATGATCGAAGCCGCCGGTCGCGGTGTGGCCTGTCGTCTTATGGTTGATGGACTTGGATCGAACGAATTCCTGCGATCAAAGCTCCATGCAGAACTCGTACAGGCAGGTGTGAACGTAGTCGAATCTCTTCCGACAAGACTCTGGAAGGTATTGTGGTCGAGGATGGATGTACGAAATCACAGGAAGATCGTCGTCATCGACAATCGGATCGGGTGGATCGGCAGCCAGAACATCGCCTCGAAATCCTTCTGTCACAAGCCACGTTTTGCCCCGTGGATCGACTGCATGGTACGAATACTCGGACCGGCCGTTCATGATCTCCAGGAATTGTTCATCGAAGACTGGTGCCTCGATACAGGTGAACAACTTGCCGAATTGCTCGACCGCCCTCCAACCGTTCTTCCTGACGGAGCAACGATCCAGATCATCGGCAGCGGACCGAACTTCAGGAATGAAGTTCTTCCAATGATCTTCCAGGCATCGATCGGCGCTGCCACTGATGAACTCATCATTACAACGCCTTATTTCGTTCCAGATGTCGCTACTTCAGCTGCCATTCGTTCAGCTGCACTCCGTGGAGTCAGGACGAAGATCGTCGTACCCGCCCGCAATGATTCCCGCCTTGTATCACTTGCCAGCAGGGGACAATATGAGCGACTGCTTTCCGCAGGAGTTGAGATCCATGAGTTCACGGGTGGACTCCTTCATGCCAAGACCATGACGGTGGATCGAGAGCTCTTCCTTGTCGGTTCTGCGAACCTCGACCGGAGAAGTCTCGAGCTCAACTTCGAGGTCAGCATGATCGGGTGGGACAGCGAGTTTGCCAGCAGGCTCAGGTTTCTCCAGGTCGAGTACATGGAACAGTCGACGGAGGTCAAACCGGCAGCATGGATGAAGCAATCCGCCCCCAGAAGGCTCATGAATAATGCTGCAGGGCTCCTGAGCCCCCTCTTGTAGACCTGGTTCAAGGGTAATTTGAATGGCCAGAGGCCTTTTTTCATCGGCCTACTCTCTTGCAACATGTTGAAACAGCACATCTTGGGGGTACAGTGTGGATATCAGGTTGAATCTTCGACCTCGACGAGAGCCACATGCACGCCATCCCTTTCCCAAAATCCGTACTGCAGACATCCCTGGTACTTGGCTTGTTCGCCCTCGTGGCACTTGCTGGATCGGCTCATGCATCCGGGATCCGCATCACCGGGCCATCGATCTACCTGGAACTGCAGGGTGGACAGGCTCCAGGAACCCTCGGTGACGGCCTCGAGATCTTCTCAGCGAACGACCTGGCGTTCATGCAGAACGAACTTGCTGCAGATGGCATCGAAACAGCCGGGCACATCACGATGTTCCTTGCTGAAACTGCCGATGGATGGTCCTTTGTCAGCCTCTTCGATGGCACCGGCAGGGGGTGCATCGGTGGCAATGACTCCTTTCTCGGATTCAACTCGGTGACAGGCATCGAGGCACATCGTCATTGGAACACCGACCAGGGAGGCAGTGTCGACTGGTGGGACCTGGGAAACCAGACGCAACTGGCTGACGGAACCTTCCAGTGGGAATCTGGAGAGACGTCCGAGGGCTTCGCCTGGGGAAATCTCTCGGAAGGCATGGCAGGTACTGCGACCTACGTCAACATGGGACTTGACCAGCTTGCGCCTTCCGCCATGTTCCAGTTCCTTACATGGGATGGTACGAAATGGGATCTCGCCCTCGGGGCGGATTTCGCCGATGGCAGTGATTCCTTCGCACTTGCATTCAAGGTCATCCCGGCACCGGGAGCTGTTGCACTGCTCGGTGTTGCAGGAATCGGGTTCCGCCGCAGGCGGCGCTGAACTCCTCAGGCACATTCGCCCCAACTGGAAATGATCAGCAGCAGATCATTGACGTCGACAACGCCGTCTTCGTTGATGTCCGTTCCATCACTTCCACTGCTTCCCCACCCGGCGATCACCGACAGGAGGTCATTGACATCGACGGTGCCATCGCCATTGACATCCGGGGGACACGGGTTCCCGTCACATGCGCCCGGATCGACGCAACTCGTCCCCTGCCCCATCCATGAGCCGGCAAAGGCCTCGCAGATCAACTCCTCGACGTCGATGCAGTTGGAATTATCGAGGCAACAGGCCCCCAAGGGCTGAGGACAGTCAGACTCGCCGCAGGTTGTTCCATCACCCTGGAAAATCCCGTCACCTGCACTGCATATCTCGGGTGTCACCCCATCGACACAGTTCCCGTCAGCGAGGCAACAGGCCCCTTCCGGGAAACAGGTGTACGAATCGCATGACTCGTCTGCGTGATGAACTCCCCCACCGAGCAGGCAGAGGTCCTGTTCGAGATCGACGCATTCTCCCGTCGCCTCGATGCAGCATGCACCCACAGGCTGCGGACAGGACGACGTGTCACAGGTCGTATCATCACCCTGGTAGTCACCGCCTATCGTCGTACAGTCTTC
>JAYZBD010000120.1:0-8028 GCA_036339395.1 Planctomycetota bacterium
CCGATGACGGCCAGGATTGCCGTCCACAGGCCCTTGTCGCGAGCCTTCATCCGGGTGTGCACCAGGATCGCGTAGATCAGGAACGTGTTGAGCGCGAAGACCTCCTTGGGATCCCATCCCCAGGGGCGACCCCAGGAATGATCCGCCCAGATCGCGCCCATCACGAGTCCGGCCCAGAGCAGGATGAAGGAGATTTCAACGAGAATCATCGTCGTGCCGTCCAGAACGGCGCCGAAACTTGTTCGCTCGTCCAGCAGCGCCGCCTCCTGTCCTCGCCGCCTGATGATGAGAGAACCCACTCCGCCGGAGCCGACGTGCTCGACGATGCCGCGTTCTCCCTTCGTCCATCGCCAGCAGCGAAGCAGGAGATAGAGCCCGGCCGAGACGGATGCCAGGAATATCAGCACGTATGAGAAGATGATGACGTTGGTATGGATGTACAACCACACGTCATGCAGAACAGGCATGCGATTCGATATGTGGGGCGAGAGATGGAGCGGATTGAAACTGGCCGCCATCAGGGCGAACATCGATGCTGTCGCGGCGGCAAGGGCAAAGAGCGTCCTGGCCCGGGTCCTGCGAAGCAGGACTTCCATGAAGATCGCGAAACATCCCCCGAACCATGTTGATGTCGTCACGGCTTCGAACATGTTCGTGTTCGGCCATCTCCCTGCCACGTACCACCTGAGAACAAGTGCCAGTGTCTGCAGGAGGAATGCGATTCCGAAGACGCCGAGGCCAAGCCACTTCGCCCCCTTCCACCTGTAGGCGATTCCCATCAGGAGCAGGATGATGGAAAGCAGGTAGACCATCCAGACCCAGGTGAAACTCTTGAGCCTGAAGTACATGCTCTCGAACTTCAGTCGATCTTCCGATGGGTAGTCTGCAAAGACTGACCGGCCCATGCTCGGAATCCAGTTGCCGAGATTGGCAACGGCCCTGTTGATCGTCGCGATGTCTCCAGCCGACCAGGCTGCAGCAAGATCCCGCCACTGTGTGATGTACGTATCCATCCCTGCCGCCGTCGGATCCGTCCGCATGAAGGTGGCCTCGTAGGTGTCCATCGTCTGCCATGGATCGTCGAAGGAGGCGGACATCGGGGGGATGATGAACAACTGGCGACGTATGACCCCCGGCTGAAGAAGGCTCATGGCCGTTGTTATTTCGTCCACCGGTCGGGCGAATCGGAGCACGTCCGACCGCATTGCATCGAGTTGCCTGCTGACGGCGGGGTCGCGAAGAAGCGAGGGGCGAACAAGCCCCGTTTCCATGAATGCCTTGATCTCCTCTGGCGTAATGGATCCGCTGGCCATGGCGGCATTGATGATCGCCGAGCGCACGGGCTTCTTCTTGACGTAGATGACCGGGACATCCTCGTAGGCCCCGGGTCGGAAGGCGATATCGAGACATGTGAATGTTTCCGGTTGTCCGTTGACGAGACGGGGACCGGTTACATGCTGCATGAGTGACCTGGCAAAGGACTGGAACGACTTGAGCCTTCCATCCTGCCACACCGCCACCTTGTCGAGTGGGGCCAGGTCGACCTGCTCCGGCGACGAAACAACCGCTGGTGGCAGCGAGGCATGCAGCATGCTGGCGAGCGACATGGACAGGAGCAGTGGAAGAAGACGAAGCATCATTCACCTCCTTCCACGACATGGGAGCGGTCCTGTCTTCGCCGAATCAACACCGGCTTGACATAGAAGGCGTAGAGCATTCCAAGAACCATGAGGGTTCCACCGGCAAGCTGGATCCACACGCCGTGCCGGTTGCCGACACCGAGAACCGTGTAGTTGAGACCCATTGAAGCAACATCACCCTGGAAACGAGCCTGGTCCGGTGGGTCCCACTGGGACTGGAAGAACCAGAACCCATCCTCTTCCTGGGGATTGTTGACGCTGACATCCCTGGTCTTCATTGCAACACCGGTACCGAATCCGATCTGGCTGATCCAGTTCAGAACACTCGAGGTATTTCCGGTGAATCCCCCGACATGCGAATCAACCGCAAATCCCTCGAGTTGAACCGGGGTTGGAAGAGGGTGGCTTGCTCGTGACAGGAGCAACTGGACTGTACGACCGCCGGGAATCTCTACAAGCGTTGGCTGATAGATGAACCGGCGAAGCGTGTCTGTTGCCGCTTCGAATGGCCAGTGATGATAGGCCAGCCAGGCCTCGGGCCCTTCATCTCCCCGCCCGGGCACCTGGACCCGGATCATGGACAGCTGGTTGCTCAGGGAAGGATCACGCTGTCGACGAGGAACGATTGCCGGCTTCGTTGATGTCGTTGATCGCACGGAATGGACCGTGGGTGTCACGAGAATGCCGGGAACAAGCTCAAGATCTTCGCCGACAGTCACATCCTGGAGCATGGGAGGCTCGCCGGGTGACAGGCTTGTCAGGAGCCTGAGACGCTCCTCTCCGGGGCCTGAAACAAAGAGAACCGGGGCTGCCGGGCGGACCGGGGGCAGGTACTTCATCTGGATGCGTTCATCGAGCGCCCGTCGCTGCTGCACATGGTCCGATGCCGCACTCCCATCGAGAGGAAGATCAATGTCGCCATTGAGCGAAGGGTCGTCAAACACCCACCGCAACCATCGGTCACCGTCTCGTTCGATTTCTACCCGTGCCATGGAGAGCATGCGGCCCTCGATGGAGAGGTTGTCATCATGTCGAAGTACGCGGTACGAGTACGGGGTTCCGGCAATGGGAATCATCATCTCCGCCGGGCCATCGGCGGCAATGGGTTCGATCTTCACCGTCTCATCCAGGCCTGACTCGGCAACCTGGATCTGGATCCTTGGCGGGGTGACCAGGAGCATGTCCTCGACGGCGGATTCTTCCTCGACTCGAACGAAACGCATCAGGGCCGGGTCGGCATTCGAAAGAGACTCGTCGAATGCAAACATGTCGTACTTCTGGGTTCGTCCGTTCTCTGTTGAGAACTGGACACGGAGCAGCGGGTACACCTGTTCTCCTCCAGGCTCCGTACGCGTACTCAACTGGGCAGCCCTGAGGTAGTCGGTGACCTGGAGAGTTGTCCCAGCCAGGGGATCTGCGGCCGAGACCGGGGGCACCGGCGAGTTGAGATTTCCGGTTTCGGGATGATCTGCTCCCGCGGGCCAGATATCAGCGGCCCTGGTGATCGAATCATTGAACCTGGGCAACCCCTTGACCGGCCGTTCGATCCACGGTGTCCTGGGACGAATGCCTCCATCCTCCAGTACATCTACTTCACGAAGCCAGATCGCGGTTGTTCCCATGAGGTAGAAGCGGGTTCGAATGTCAGGCGAAATCGTGATCGAAAGATCCAGGTCGATCGTGCGGGTTCCGTGAATCTTGATGGCCCGTGCGAATGGTTGTGTTGGATCGCCGCTTGCCACCAGGTCTTCCGTGTACTCGGGGTAACCAAGAATGACCTGTCGCATGAAGCGTTGACCGGGAGACGGGCCCACGACACCAACCGTTACTGCATATGCTCGTTTTCCCTTGTCATCACCAGACAGCAGTTCCCAGTTGGGATCGATCGATGTGACCCTGAAGGACCATGATGTATTGCCCTCCCCGACGAGAACCGAGTGCCCCGGCATTGCAAGCATCGAGACAGGCTCCTGGCCTGGCAGGGTGATGGACAGGCGGCCTCGGGCAATGGGCACATCCCCCTCGATCTTGAGGCTGAAGTAGATCACCGACCCGAGAATGAGAACAATGATTCCGGTGTGAATCGTCCAGACACCGAGGTTGATCGAATTCAGTGGAATCCGACGAAGGGTTGTCGTAATCAACACAAGGCTGAGCATGGCGAGGAGTACGTAGAACGGCCACCAATGGAACCATTCGAACTCCGTCATCTCCAGGATTGATGATTCACGAAGCTGGTACCACGTAGTCGGTTCCCAGAGGGCCCAGTGCAGTGGAAGGCCGGCTGAACCCACGCCGCAATAGATGAAGAGCAGGATCATGAGGACGATCCCCACCTTTACACTGGAACACAGGTCCAGCAGATGGGAGATCGGGTTCTTCGTTGTTCCTGGTCGTGACATTGGACTGGCAAGTTTAGGCATTCGTGAGGGAGAGTCGAGTTCCGCCTGCAGGCCCGGCTCAGGAGGAGTGATCGTAGACCCCGCGCCCCGTCTTGTTCCCCAGTCTCCCCTCTTCCACGAGTTCGACCAGTCGGGGGCTTGGAAGGTACTTGTCATCTCCAAGACCCTCGTGCATGACAAGCATGATGTCACGACAGACATCCAGTCCGATGTGATCGGCCAGGCGAAGGGGTCCCATTGGGAAGTTGCAGCCCAGGGTCATGATGGAATCAATCGCCTCGGGCTCAGCCACGCCATCGCTCCAGGCGTGGAATGCTTCGTTGATCATGGGCATCAGGACGCGGTTGCTCACGAATCCGGCGAAGTCGTTGGCGGGAATCGGGGTCTTGCCCATGGCTTCGGAAAGTTCAATTGTCCGGGCAGTGGTTTCTTCGCTGGTGGCCCTTCCCTTGATGACCTCGACGAGTTTCATGATCGGGACCGGGTTGAAGAAATGCATCCCGATCACGCGTTCCTCCGCCCCCGCCACGGCCGAGGCCAGGTCCGTGATTGAAATCGACGACGTATTCGTCGCAAGCACGACACTTTCGCCAAAGGTCGATTTCATCTGTTGAAAGAGCGACTTCTTGACATCGATGTTCTCGGTCGCCGCCTCGACAACCCAGTCGGCATCGGACGCCTCTTCCATGTTCGTAACAGGGGAAATCCTGGCAAGCGTGGAGTCGGCCTCCTCCCGTGTCATCCTCTCCTTCTCGACGTTCCGAGCCAGTACCTTGGCGTGGTAACCAGCGGCACGCTCCAACTGCTCGCTTGAAACATCCACGAGCGCGACATCAAACCCGCTTGAAGCAGCGACAAGGGCTATCCCGCTGCCCATTGTTCCTGCGCCGATGACTGCGACTTTCCGTACATCACTCAAGGGTCTTCCTCTTCCCGGCCCGAAGGGCCTTTGCATGATCAGTCATCGTTCCAGTTGGTCAGTTCGGGTCCCGTGTACTCGGCCAGGGGCCTGATGATCCGGTTGTTCTGATGCTGTTCCATGATGTGGGCACACCACCCGGTGACGCGACTGGCAACGAAGATCGGGGTGTACTGGGGAACGGGTATGCCCATGGCGTAGTAGGTCATGCCACATGGATAATCCACGTTCGGATGAATGTTCTTCTGCTTCAGCATGATCTCCTGCACTGCGTCACCCAGGTCGAACCACTTCTTCGACTCCGGATTCTCCTGCTCGGCATACTTCAGGCCCCAGTCGCGGAGTATTCCGGCGCGATGGTCACCATTCTTGTAGACACGATGACCAAAGCCCATCAGTTTCCGCTTCGATTCGAAAGCGGCCTGCATCCATGCTGCGGGGGTGTCACCGTTTTCAACGGCTGCCATGATCTCGGAAAGCATGTCCATGGCAGCTTCATTCGCTCCACCATGAAGCGGCCCTTTCAGGGCGCCGATTGCTCCACAGACGGCGGAATGCATGTCGGACATCGTCGAGGCGATGACACGCGCGGTGAAGGTGCTCGCGTTGAAGTCGTGTTCTGCGTACAGAATGAGGGACACGTCCATCACGCGAGTTGCGATTTCGCCGGGCTTTCTGCCCGTAATGGACCAGAGCAGGTTCGCCGCATGTGACAAGGAGGAGTCTGGATCAACCGGCTTCCGACCTTCGATCGCCGATTGTCCACAGCCGATGAGCGTCGGAATCTTCGCGGTGAGTCTCATGGATTTGCGGAGCTCCGCCCCGGGTGAACAGTCTTCACACTCGGGATCCAGGTGGGAGAGTATCGAGACTCCGGTTCGAAGAATACTCATGGGATGTGCACCGGGCGATTCCTCTACGATCCGTGCAATGGTGTCCTTCGCCGTGCCTGGAATATCCCGTTCAGCAGTCAGGTTGGAACTGAACTGCTCCAGTTCGTCCGCAGTCGGCCTGTGTCCAACCAGCAGCAGGTGGGCAACTTCTTCAAAGGTGGCATTCGCCGCCAGGTCGGCGATCTCGTAGCCTCGATAGATGAGGTGTGACTGTCCGACCGAGCAGATCGTGGTCTCCCCGATCGTCTGGCCCGCAAGACCTCTCGTATCCGGCTGTTTCGTCGACGTCGCCATGTTCAAACCTGCCCTTCCAGGGGATCGGATATCCCGGTATGTCATCACCATGAGGTGGGTCGACGATTGTAGTCGATCGCGATACACGTGTTCTTCAATGCTCAACGGGCAAACGAGATCCGCGACCTGGTGGACAAGGACCCCGGGGGTACTCGGACCCTAGAGGTACTCCCCGACCTCGTCGATGACCGGGCCAAGGTACTTCTCGTAATTTCGCCAACGACCATCCGAGGTCGAGTACATCTTGCGGTTGACCTGGTCGGAACTGATTGTCCTGGCCATGTTCCTCGACTTGTGGAAGTCAAGACAACCGGGCTCCCATGGAACATCGAGGAACTCGAGCAATCTCCGTGTTTCCGATTCCTGGTTCTGCACCAATGATTCGTATTGCAGTTCCATCATCGGAATGTCGAGCTGCTCCAGCCAGTGTTCCTGTAATTTGCGGCGGGCGATCCATACTTTCCCGAACGTACTGAGATCAGAGGTGTATCGATGCCCGATCGTGACGATGGGGGTCATGTAACATGAAACAGCGTTGTCAAGCGGGTGTCGATGCAACATGATTGCACGTGACCCCGGAACGGCCATGGACACGAGGCCGAGGTGGGCCTGGAGGTTGAGCGCCTTGTTGGATACGATTCGAGTGGTGCCGGCAAACGGGCGGAGTGCGTCCATGTAGAGACGACCAAGCTGGTTGACATCGTCAACCCGAAGATCAACGAGAAACTTGGGCCAACGAAGCAGTGTGCCTGTCAGCCTGGGTACTTCGCAGACCATCCGCATGGAGATGGACATCTCTCCCCCGTTTGAGATCTGGGGATGCATGCTCATGATCTGCTCAAGCAGGGTCGTACCACTGCGGGGCATGCCGACAACAAGGAGTGGTTCCCATTCGAAGTCCTCGTCAGCATGGGCAAGGGACGCTATTGACGAACGAGTCTGGTATGTGCGGGTTTCCTCCAACTCTGCGAGCATTTTCGATGGATCCCAGCCTTGATAAGGTTCGTGCCCCCGTGTTGCCGAGTCCCATGCCAGGCCATATTCACCCATCTTGTCGTAGGCCTTTGCAAGTTGGAAATGTGCTTCCTGGACCGCAGGCAGGTGACTCCCTGATCCGGCGTTGGCCTCCCGAAATGCTATGAAACGGAGAATGCTGGAAACCGCTTCGTCATACCGCTTGTCCTGCAGGAGCAGTCTTCCTTCTGCATAGGCTCGCAAGGCAACAACATCCTCGTCGTCGTCTTCGATTCCTGCAAGGACTTCACGAGCTGCCTGGGTGTCATTTGTACGCTCGAAGATATCCACCAGCGCCAAGGACGCTCTTAATTTTTCTTTCGACTCGCGGCTGTCGATGAGTTTACGTTGTATTTCGACGGCGGCTTCTCGATCGCCCGTGCCCATCATCGTGGCCGAGAGGTTCGACATGACCCTCGTGTTATCCGGCTCTTCACCGAGCAGTTCTTCGTATATTTGTCTCGCTTGGTGAAAATCAAACAAATCCCGATAGATGTCTGCAAGACATGCACGGAGATTGAAATTGTGCGGCTGTTCTTCCAGTGCCTCGACCGTGCGGTCATAGGCAAGATTGAACAACTTCCTGGTCATCAGATTCTCGATGATCCGCTCTATACTGGGGTTTGGCGGTTGAACCGTCATGGTTCTTGTATGGTACCCTGACCCCGTCGCTGTTTTGACCGTGCCCCTAAGGGAATGGAGCCAAAGGTGCCTACCCCACCCGCTATCGATCTCGACGAACTGGTTATTACGACTGGTGAAGCGGAACTCCCCGACTTGAGATTTGACTTCACGTTCCCGGCCCACTGTGTCCAACAGATCGTGGACAGGCTTGAGGAAGAAAAGCAGCCACTTGAAGGACGCCC
>JAYZBD010000121.1:0-7433 GCA_036339395.1 Planctomycetota bacterium
CGGCCCGGCTGGTGAACATCCGGTAGGGCTCGCGAGGAATCTTCGTCACCAGATCGTCGAGCATGACACCGATGTACGCCTGGTCACGACCGAGCCGTACCAGGTCCTCTCCCAGGGCAAGCCGTGCTGCATTGAGCCCGGCAATGACACCCTGCCCCGCTGCTTCCTCGTATCCACTCGTACCGTTGATCTGCCCCGCCAGAAAGAAACCGGGAATCGACTTCGTCATGCAGGTTGCATCGATCTGGTGTGGCCGGACCATGTCGTACTCGACCGCATATCCCCAACGCAGAACCTCTGCATGCCTGCAACCTGGCATGGCTCGTACGATTTCAGCCTGGACATCCTCGGGGAGAGAGGTCGAGATGCCGTTGCAGTAGATCTCCTCCGAGTGGTGTGTTTCAGGTTCAAGGAAAACGTGGTGTGAATCACGATCGGCGAAACGTACGACCTTGTCCTCGATCGAGGGGCAGTACCGGGGGCCGCTTTCAGCGTCGATCTGTCCGCTGAACATGGGAGCCCTGTCAAGGTTGTTTCTGATGAGATCGTGGATCGAGGCAGTCGTGCGTGTCATCCTGCACTCGACCTGTTCCAGTCTCGGAAAGCGGCCACCGGGCAGGTGCCCGGGTGACAGGTCACTGAATGCAACGGGCAGCACATCTCCCCGCTGACTCTCAAGGCCATTCCAGTCGATACTGCTTCTGCGAAGGCGAGGTGGAGTACCTGTCTTCAAGCGGCCAAGTTCAAAACCCAGTTCCTTCAAGGTGCCGCTGATGCCGTCTGCTGAACCCTCATCAACCCGACCTCCTGGAGTCCGGGCTTCGCCTGTATGCATCAAGGCACGCATGAACGTCCCCGTCGTAAGTACGACGGACGATGCATTGAGCCGCAGTGGTACCTCCTGCCGTTCACCCTCAGGAGGAGTCGAGGCATAGACCGATCGTGGTCGTGCAGCAGGATCGTCCTGACCATGATCTTCACGTGGACTGACGACGCCACTCCCGGCAGGCAGTTGCACACCACGCACACGGCCCTGGTGAACAAGGATCTCATCGACCTTCCCGGCGATAACATCGATCCTGTCCGAGGAAGCGATCAAACGTTGAATTTCGACTCGATAGGCTTCCTTGTCCGCCTGGGCCCTGGGTCCACGGACCGCGGGCCCCTTCGAAGTATTGAGCATCTTGAACATGATGCCGGTCGCATCGATGGCTCTCCCCATGAGCCCGCCCAGGGCATCGATTTCACGAGCAATCTGTCCCTTGGCCAGCCCACCGATGGCTGGATTGCAGCTCATGGTCCCGATCCTCGATGGATCCATGGTCACGAGTGCGACGCGACCACCTGCTCGACGTCCATCAATGATCGAAGCGGCAGCCCATGCGGCCTCGGTGCCTGCATGACCACCGCCGATGACTATCACGTCGTAGTTGAACTCGATGCCCATGGGAGCATGCCCGGGAACGTCAACTGACTTCCCAGGTCTCCTTGCCTCGAACAAGTGCAGCCACGTCCTGGCCCTTGCGTTGTTCACGCACACGCGAGACCTGCTCCTGGAGGGCCGCGTCGTATGCAGGAACATCCGGGTTGCAGTAAAGCACGCCCAGTGGTTCAGGGAACTCGGGGTGACGCATGCGTGTCAGCATCCAGGCCTGCAGGTGATTCCGTTCATCATGCACCATGCAGTCGTCTTCCGTGTATTCATCCCCGAGTGTGATGATCTCGAGTCCTCCCTCGTGGAAGCGGATTCCCCTGTCTCGATCTGCACCGAAGACCAGTGCCTCTCCGTGGACACACTCAACGGTACTGTCCGGTCGCGTATCCTTCTGGGATGCATAGAACCATGTCTGGTGATTGAAGATGTTGCAGTCCTGGTAGACCTCTATGAAGGACGTACCGCGGTGCCCGGCAGCACGCTGCATCAGTACGGTCAGGTGCTTCGCATCGATGTCGATGCCACGGGCAATGAAGGTCGATTCGGCTCCGAGCGCCATTGACAACGGGTTCAGGGGCGAATCGATCGAACCATCGGGAGTCGACTTGGTCACCTTCCCCCGCTCGCTGGTCGGGGAATACTGGCCCTTCGTCAGTCCGTAGATTCGGTTGTTGAGCAGGATGATGTTGACATCCACGTTCCGCCTCATGATGTGAAGCGTGTGATTTCCCCCGATGGAAAGCAGGTCACCGTCCCCGGAGACCAACCAGACATCCAACTCGGGATTGGCGATCTTGATTCCAGTCGCAAATGCAGGCGCCCGTCCGTGAATCGAGTGCATCCCGTATGTATCCATGTAGTACGGGAACCTGGCGGCGCAGCCGATTCCCGACACGAAGACGAAATCCTCCTTCTTCCGGCCCAGTCCCGGAAGCGTCTTCCGGACTGCAGCCAGTACGGCGTAGTCACCGCACCCCGGGCACCAGCGAACATCCTGGTCCGTCGTGAGGTCCTTTGCCGTCAAGGTCGGCAGTTGGACATCGGAGTCCTTGGCGGGATTTCCATTCTCAGTATTCATGCTGTTGCCCCATCAATGCACTCGCGAATCCTGTCTCGAAGTTCATTGACCTGGAACGAACGCCCCTTCAGTTCATTGATGCCGATGATGGGCTTGAGAAAGCTACCCTGGAGGAGGAACCGCAATTGCCCGGTGTTGTTCTCGGGAACAATGATCGTCGAGTAGCGTGCAAGGATCTCCTCGAGGTTGGCGGGGAATGGATTCAAATGACGAAGGTGTGCCATCGCCACGGACCGGCCTTCTTCGCGAAGTCCGTTCACTGCACCGATGATCGAACCACGCGTGCTGCCCCACCCGAGAACAAGCACGTCGGATTCACCTGGATCATCAACCTCAAGGGGCGCGATGATGTCCTGGGCACGACGCACCTTTTCAGCGCGGGTCTCCACCATGTGCTGATGGTTGTCACCGTCGTAAGACACGTTCCCGGTGACATCCTGCTTCTCAAGACCTCCGACACGGTGTTCAAGGCCGGGTGTTCCCGGGATGGCCCAGGGTCGAGAGAGTGTTTCAGGATCCCGTCGGTAGGGATTGAACCGATCATCCCCGTCCGCGGGCTTCGTGGGGTGGGACACTTGAATGGGCTCTATGGAGTCCAGGTCGGGCAACCGCCAGGGCTCTGCACCGTTTGCAATGGAACCGTCCGAGAGGAACAGCACCGGGCACATGCAACGGAATGCGAGACGGACCGCCTCGATGACCATCTCGAAGCAGTCTGACGGACTGCTGGGGGCCACGATGACACATGGCGTCTCTCCACTGCGACCATACATGGCCTGGAGAAGGTCGCCCTGCTCCGTCTTGGTCGGCATCCCCGTCGCGGGCCCAGCTCGTTGAACGTCGACCACGACAATCGGAAGTTCAAGCATGGTTGCCAGTCCAAGTGCCTCGCCCTTCAACGCAAGTCCCGGCCCGGAAGTACCGGTCACGCCGAGGTTCCCTGCGAAACTCGCACCTATGGCGGCGCAGACTGCTGCGATTTCATCCTCGGCCTGGAACGTCCTGATGCCCAGGTGCTTCAAGGCACTCAGGCCGTGCAGAAGTTCCGAAGCAGGGGTGATCGGGTAGCCGGAATACAGGATGTCGGTGCCGGATTTCTCGGCTGCGGCTGCAAACCCGAGCGTGGTCGCCTCCGTCCCGCTTATCTTCCTGTACGTACCTTCCTCGAGTGGGGCGGGGTTGACCCGATACTGGACGGGAAAGAGTTCCGCTGTTTCACCGAAGTAGTAGCCTGCCTTCAGTGCGGCGACATTGATGGCTGCGACTTCAGGCTTGTTCTTCCTGCTGCCGAAATAGGTCTCGAGATACTCGATCGTCGTATCAAGCGGGCGGTCGAACAGCCAGTACACGATGCCGAGTGCGTACATGTTCCGGCATCGATCGACGTCCTTTGCTCCCATTTCCGAATCTGCAAGCGATTCACGAGTAAGGCGACTGATCGGAATCGGTCGGAATTGGAACCTGGTCGACAACGTTTCGTCATCAAGCGGGTTTTCATCCGGAGCGTACCCGGCCTTCTTGAGGTTGACCTTCGTGAACTCGTCCTCGTTGACAATGACGACGCCACCCGGCTCCACGTCCGAGATGTTCATCTTGAATGCAGCCGGGTTCATGGCAACGAGTGCATTGACGGCATCACCAGGAGTATGAATATGGTGGTTGGCGAACTGGACCTGGAATCCGGACACACCGAACGTCGTGCCCCTGGGTGCCCGGATTTCCGCAGGAAAATCCGGGAAGGTGGCGAAGTCGTTTCCGAACAACGCAGACGTTGTCGTGAACTGACCACCGGTCAACTGCATCCCATCACCCGAATCACCACAGAAACGGATGGCGACGGCATCCAGGTCCATCGCATCCGAGCTCGTTCCAGGTGTGGGATTCTTGGCGTTCACAGGTCACATACCAACATCGCAATGGGGTGGTTCACGGGCCACCCGGGAGAACATGGATATTGTAGGAATTCCAAGTATCCCCTGCCGACCTGCAAGAGCACTCGCCTGATGGGCTTACCTCGGCTTGAGCCTGCCATCGGGGCCACGCCGGCCCCAGATGTTCATGAGGATGGCCATGTCATCAACATCGACTTCACCGTCCTTGTTCATGTCACCGGCCAGTGGCTTGGGACAGAATGCCGAAAGCACCTCCTCGCAGGTCGAGTTGGCACCTGCCCAGACTCCACCCGCTTCGATGCATGGCTCTTCCTCGACCTCGATGCAGGCGCCCCCGAGACAGCAGGCACCATTCGGATGTGCAACCCCGAGCAGGTAGCCTCCGCCTGCGATGTCGTCATTGTCGGTCTGGAATCGACTTGTTCCATCTTCAACGAGCGTTCCGCTCCTGTACCCGTGGTAAATGGCACCACCCTTGTACGTGGCGGCATTGTTGAAGAAGAGGCAGTCGGAGATCGTTGGTGTGCTGTCGTAGTTGTAGATCGCTCCACCGTTGTACGTGGCAAGGTTCAGTGTGAAGTTGCAATGACGGATCGCCGCAGCGCTCTGGTTGGCGTTGTAGATCGCTCCACCCGCGTATCGTGCCCCATTCGACTCGAAGTCGACGAAGTTGAATTCGGGCTTGCTTTCCAGGTTGAAGACAGCACCGCCCTTCTGGGCGTTGTTGTTCTCGAAACGACATTTCTCAAGGAGTACATCTGCCCCGTTCGCGTTGTACATCCCACCCCCGTTGTACGAGGCCATGTTGCCCCTGAAGGTGCAGTTGCGAAAATGGGGAGTACTTCCTATCACCACCGCTCCTCCGCCAATCGTCGCCTCCGGACCGTGGTACGCCGGATCTCCTGTGCCTCCGGTGATCGTGAATCCCTCGATGAGGGTGTCCCGGCCTTCGCCATTGACGCAGTGGATGACACTGTTCTCCAAACGAGCACCGTCGAGTATCGTCGATGCAGCATCCGAGCTCGACCTGAGCGTGATCGACTTGCCCTTCAGGTCCAGCACTTCGTTGTAGCGACCCTGGGCGACGAGAACGACATCCCCCCCGGATGCGGCATCAATGGCATCCTGGATGGAATCGTGATCACCGGGCACATTGATCGTGGCGGCGAAGGCACCTGGAGATACCAACGCAACAGATACGACCGGGGCAACCCACCACGGTGCCCGAGTCGTTCCTGCTGCCTTCATTATTCCTGTCTTCCTCACGTTGGTCATCCCACCTGCCTCACCAACGTTCCCAGATCCGGAACGGCGGATTTCAGCATATAAGTCTACTACTGTCAAGCAGTTGCATCATCATTCCATTGTTCGCCCACCGGCAAGGGCTGTACACGGCACTGATGTCTCCTTTGGATACGTTCTATCGGGTTGATCGGTTCGATTTCATAGGTTGATGACCCTGTATTTCAGTTCAGAACGACTTATGGAGCCAGGAAGGCCATTCATGACCCGCGTACGGGTATGTCCGAAATTCCACTCTCCTCCCCCTGCCGGGTTCAACACACCGTATCCCGCAGCAGGATTGCTAGAATCAGCATTCTTTGATCTCTTGGACATCATTGTGGTGGTGAGGAGGACTGCTGGAATGCCAGCTCTTGAAGTTCGTACAAGACAGGGTCGCAAACGCCTGAAGCTGACAAGTGAGTCGATCACTGTCGGCAGGTCGAATGACAACGTCCTTGTCATCGATGATGATCGAGCCAGTCGGTTTCATTGTGTCATTGAACCCATGGAGGGAAATGACACGGGCTTCCAGCTTCGAGACCTGGGTTCTCGAAACGGAACCAAGCTCAACAATGACGATGTGGACCTGGAGCCCCTGGACAATGGCGATGTCGTCCGAATCGGCAAGACAGAGATCCGGTACATCGATGCAGAGCAGACCGCCACGCACAAGCGTTCCAACGTTCCCAACTTCCGAGAAGCAAGCGAAGAAGAAGATGAAGATCCCTTCGGCGCTGATATCGCGACCCTCGACCTGGACCTGCATGCGGAAGTGTCAACCGGTGGCCAGGCCTCCTATGAAATGAAGTTGCGGGAGATGATCGACATTGGAACCGATCGTGGGTTCGATGAAACGAACATCAGCCTGGTCGATACCCGCGGCGTCACCCTTCACCAGGCAACATCCTCCGGTCTTGAAACTGGAACCGAGGAAGATGCAGGGGAAAGTATTCGTGCCTTCCGGCTGCTGCTGTTTGCAGCCTTCCGGGTTCGGGCAACCGACCTCCATGTCGAACCCAGGTTGCAGGGAGCAACGATTCGACTTCGTGTCGACGGCTACATGCTCACGGCCGTTGACCTTTCCGAAACACTCTTCAAGCGCATCCTCGGCCTGGTGAAGATCCTCTGCCAGATCGAGACGAGCCAGAAGAACACGGTCCAGGACGGGCACTTCTCCGTCGCGATCAAGGGAAGTCGAGTGGATTACCGTGTCAGCCTGACTCCCTCGGTACACGGGCAGAAACTGGTCATCCGTGTCCTGGACTCTTCCAATGCACCGAGCCGGCTGCATGAACTGGGATGCCTTCCCTGGCAGTATGAAAAACTTCGAACCATTGCGACCAAGGACGCTGGACTGCTGCTGGCCTGCGGGCCGACGGGTTCAGGAAAGACAACGACCCTGTATTCCTGCCTCCGTGAAATCGATGTTGAACAGCGGAATGCGATTACGATCGAGGACCCGGTCGAGTATTACCTCGAGGGGTGCACCCAGATTCCCGTCGATTCGGGACAGGGCAACTCCTTCGGCAGCATTCTTCGATCGGTCCTGCGACAGGACCCCGACGTGATCTTCGTGGGTGAAATCCGGGACATCGAAACCGCGACGGTCGCCATGCAGGCCTCGATGACCGGTCACCTCGTGTACACGACCGTCCATGCCAAGGATTCCATCGGGTCCATCTTCCGACTGCTCGACCTGGGCATCGAATCCTTCCTGGTTGCCAACGCATTGAATCTCGTCGTT
>JAYZBD010000122.1:0-7218 GCA_036339395.1 Planctomycetota bacterium
ACCAGACCCTGCTTGACGTGATCAAGCAGTTGATCGACTAGTCGAGCCTACGGATGCGAATGTCGCGGTAGGACACCACGTCACCATGATCCTGCAGCGCGATGTGCCCGGAGTCCCGGGTCCCGTAGTCGGGCATGTCCTTGAACTTGCTGCCGGCGACGAGTTCATTCCAACTGGTTGAATGCAGGCGATAGGACACCACGCGTACGCCGTTGAGCCAGTGCTCGACATCATCTCCACAGACCACGATCCGGGCGGTGTTCCACTGGCCCGCTGGATGCACGACACCCTCCGGAGCCGCGTGCAAGGCGTAGTTGGATCCTGCGCAGGTCAGCCTGTTCTTCCCGTCGTAATGACGTTCATCGTCAAGGATCTGCATCTCCGGACCCGTCTGCCAGACATTGTCGTAGCCCTCCTCGGCCACGTTGTAGAAAATGCCGCTGTTGCCATTGGGCTGCACCTTCCACTCCAGTTCCAACTCGAAGTCGTCGTACTGCTCCCGGGTGATGATGTCACCTCCAGGGCCTGTACGCGTCAGGTTGCCCTCTTCGATCGTCCAGCCGGCAGGTACGCTGTCCTTCTTGAATCCTCGGAAGTGATCAAGGGAATGACCAGAGAACAGTACCTCCCAGCCTGGTCCACCCGTCGATCCATGAGACTCCAGAGCATCGATGCTGCGTACCGATCCAGCAACTCCCTTCAACTGTGATTGCAGTCGCCTCGCCGTCGACAGGTCCATCGTGACCGTTGCAAAGGGCATCGCACACCAGTGACCGCTCCCACCGTCAACATCGACTGCCAGTTCCACAAGGGGTCGCGACAGGTTGCCACCATGGAAGTGCGTGATCCGCCATTCAACATCCTTCGGGACGAGATAGCGTGATCCTTCAACCTCTCCCCCGGGTAGTCGATTGACCTTGAACTCCATCGGGAAACTGCTCGGCTTCAGGCAAGGCACGGCCTCCCACTCTCGAAGGCCGATTTCCATCGCCATGGAGAGTTCCAGGGCACGCTTGCCGCTGATGCGTGTCTGGAGCAACCAAGCCGCATCATCCATGTCCACCACGGCCAAGGTCACGTCATTTCCTCTCCCATCCCCGCCAGGGCGTGCATGCGCTGCAGCGGCAACAACCCACTCCAGGTTGGTGGATGGAGTCACGGCAACCGGCGGAAGTCCACTCACCATGATCACGGCTGCAGGACCATCCTCGACCGCCTCGGTCTTCGGTGAAGAAGAGCAGGCCGTGCAAGTCAGCAGGCAAAGCATCAACGGCAGGATGAACAACTGGTTCAAGGGCATGGGGGATCCTCCAGGACATGCATCCTGTCGATCCCGTGGTCATTCGTCAACCCGCGTTCAGGAATCGCCCTTGTCCACTTCAATCGTGTTGCGACCAAGACCAGGAATCATGGCGATCTGCTGGTCCGTCAGGAGCATTTCCATCATGATTCGTGCCCAGTCGTTCAACTGCACTCGCTGGTACCTGAGCGTTTCCATCTTCATGTAGCTACGCATGGCATCTGCACTGGGAGGCCATGATTGTTCGTTCTTCTGGCGTGCACGAACCTGCTCCAGCATCTGGTCCGTCAAGTTTCGGTAGTCGCTGCGATATTCGAAGGCGATGTCATTGACACCCATACGCTGCTGGTCCGAGAGATCATCCATTTCCATGACCGCCGCAATCTGTTCGTCGGCCGGCTTGTCATCCTCGAACACATCCGGATAGGCCTTACGCTCGTAGAGGTTCCGCATCGCCTCGACCTCGGTATCCGGCAGCCTCGAGACAACACCCTCGTACACCGAACGGTTGAGTTCTCCCATCCGGGATGCGATCTCGGTCATGCGGCTCCGTGACTGCTGCCACTTGTTTCGAAGCATTTCCCGAAGATCATCGGACATCCCTGATGAATCCTCCGACCAGAGACGCTGCTCGAGATCCTTCGTCGTTCCAAGTTCCCGCTCGATGGCATCCATGTCCGAACTGCAGGCGGCGTTGTACCCGATCATCACCTCGATCAGTTCTTCCCGTGTTTCGGGCTTGAGCGTCTTCGGGTCGATGGCGAGAATGATTTCACCAAGGTCGATGGCCGCTTCAGACTGTCCCCGGAGTGACCAGTTTCCCAACCAGATCCTGCTGCGACGCCGGGAGCGTTCATTTGAAATCCTGATCTGCTCAAGCAGTTCAGGCATCGTGTTTTCCGGGAGGACCAGTTCCATGTCCTGGAAGAAGGCATCCTCGGCTGCCTTGAGTTTCGGAATCAGTTCTTCACGGGCATCCCTGCGCAACTGCCTTCGCTCACGCCAGTTGCCCCCCTCGCCCATGTTCTCGAATCCCTCGACAAGACGGCGGTCGTACTCATCGGCCATGGACTCGTAGCTAATGCTGTATTCCTCGTAGAGGGATTCAAGCATCCCCTGGTCCATGTTCTCCAGCTCAAGCCAGGCCGAGAACTGCTCGATACTCGCCGGCTCCATGGGGGACATCGGGAACTCGTAACTCCTGCCCCCGGATGCGCTCGCAACGGACTCTGGCTGGCGTCGCCACGGTTCGCGACCGCGTTCCTCCTTCTCACCTTCCTCGCCCTCGAAGAGGGCCAGTTGCTCGGGTGTCAGCATCGAGGCGATCGTGCTGTCGACGCCACTGACCAGGCGATCGACTCGCTCGGCCGCCTGATTGACACGATCGTCATCCTTGCCAGCTTCATCCCCTTCGAAGATGCCAATCGTTCGATAGGCCCGCTGGTCCTCCACGGCATCTGCAACCCGTGGGAAGTTCGATTTCCATCCCGCCCTGTACTCCATCCGGGCCTGCTCAAGGGCCTGTTCCTGTTCGTCGGTGATGCCATCGAGTTTCATCGCACGCTTGAACCTCGCATCGCCCCAGCCCACCTTGCCCGCCTGCTCACCATACGCCTGGCCTGCATACTCGATGGTCATGTCAAGCCAGAGATCGGGAGGCAGTACTTCTTCAAGCCGCCGAGCGGCACGCAGGTTCATCCTGCTCATCTTCTCGGTCGTCTTCTGGATGTCCTTGGATTTCTCATCAAAGAAGGTGCGCATCCTCGACTCGAAGTCTTCTTCCTGGGCCATGGCCATCATCGACTGCATGTCCATGTCACGAATGCCCAGTTCGTCCACCAGGTCAAGCACGGCTTTCGCCCCGGCTTCAATGTCATCCTGGAACTCCTTGATCAGGCGCATCGCCTGGATCTCAAGTTCGTCGAGAATCACATGAACCTTGTCCAACTGTTCCTGCGAGAGTTCCTGGCGATCAATCCACTCGTGCAGTGAAAATGAAATGCCCTGGTTCAACTGGGAGGCCAGCATGAAGTGGGGCATGATGTAGTTGGCAAGGAACCTGCGACGGCGGAAGCGCTCGAGGCTCGGCAACTGGCTCTCGATATCCAGCATGTTGATGCTGTCGAAGAAGGCGGAATCGATCCGGTTGATCTCGACGTATATGCCCAGTGCAAGCTTGATGATCTCTTCCAGATCCTTTCGTTCCGGGATCGAGACCTGCCCACCCCCGAAGGTCCAGATACGCTGGCTCATGGCAATGCCACGATCGATCAGTTCCGCAACGTCTCGATCAAGCAGCTGCTCAACCTCTGCCGTGTATCGCTCGTAGATCGGCATGAGGGCGGCCTGCTGGGCCCGTGAGAGTTCAAGGTCCTCGGTGAGATCCCGCAGGTCCTCGATACTCATCGCCTGGACAAGAAAGGTCGAACGCCGCTGGGCCAGGGCCTGGGGCTGCATCAACAGGGTGGCCAGGAAGCCGACCACGATCAGCATCCACGTACTCTTGAATCGGAACATGCTGGAAGTCACCCTTGCTCTCCTTGCTGTTCAGGCCCGGTGGGCCCCGGTACCTCGTACCCTGGCTGAACGGGAGTACATCATATCCCAGTGCGATTCCACCCCCCCCATTTCAATAAAAAAAACGACACGGGACCCAGTGAGGCCCCGTGTCGTACAGGTGGTCATGATTGTCTTCGGGCGATCAGGCCGCGAGATTTGGACGATTCTTCCCGACCGTCCGTTGCTCGGGTGCCGCGCGTCGCTCCGGCTCTGTTTCAAGCCGATGGATGAGCTCTGCAGGCGTTGTTGCCCAGAGGTCTGCGCCGATTTCCTCGGCAAGACCCTCAGCCCTGTTGAAGACTCCGCCGCCGACGACCATCTGCATCTGCGGACAGGCACCGATCTCGCGAATCGTATCAATCAGCACCCTGATGTGAGGAGCATCCGATGCCGCTGATGAGAACAGCAGCAGTACATCGGGCTTGTTCTCACTCGTTTCCTGGAGTACCTCATCCCAGGCCACGCCTCCACCGCCGAAACAGACGTCATATCCGTCTGCTTCAACAAGGTCCGCCACCATCTGGGCGGCAAGGTCATCGGCCTCGGTCGCACCACAGAAGAGCATGATGCTCCTGTTGCGACGTTCACACATGTCGTAGCGAGCCTGTGCCTGGTCGACAAGGCTTCGCAACAGTCGCGTCGCATAGTGGTGTGCGAGGTTGGTCAGCTGATCATTCCTGTAGAGAGTGTTGATCATCTCCAGCAACTGCCAATAGCACTCGTGTGTCAGTTCCTCGGGGGTCGTGCCGTTCTGCAGCACTCCCTCCACGATTTCGCGGGCTCCTGCTCGGTTGCCCGTGATCAGCAGTGGGAACAGTTCTTCGATCATGGTCTGGGTATCCACCTGTAACTCCTTCGTACATGCCCTGCTCAGTTACCTGGTTCGAAGACGGGACCATTCCCGGGCACTCGAACTTCTCGCTCCGACCCGGATCATCGAACACCCGCCTGCATCCGCTGCAACTGTGCTCGTCCCGGGTCCGTGAACGAGTTACCGGACTCGCAGGAGCGCAGTCCGTGCGCCTCTCGGGATAGAGGCATGTCTCCAGAGAAGATCACTTCAACCGTGGATTTCTTTCGTTGTTTCCGGACCCTGCACCTGGAAGGCTGGAAATGCGGTTTCAGGGACAACTTCCCCACTCACTGACAATCATCAGGAGATCCATCACATCCACCACCCCATTGCCATCCACATCAGCGGTCCCCGGATCACCCCACTGTGAGAGGACCTCGAGCAGGTCAGTGATGCCGACCTCCCCGTCCCCATCGATATCCGAAGGACAGGCTGGAGCATGTGGTATCCACTCGATGATGCTTGCGAGAATCTGCTTCCGCAGAGTCTCATCCGGGAACGCTTCAAAGGGGAATCCCCAGAACGTCGTTCGCCAGTTCTCCGATTCCAACATGATTGCCGCAATACCCTGGTCCCCGTCGAATGCGACGGATGCAGCGGCCTTTGGAACAAGGATGTCAGAGTAGTCGCTGAACGGGCAGAACAACGTAGTCGTCGGAATCGTGTCGAACGGAGGTGTGACCCCGGTGACGTACGCCTGCCCGGTGTCACTGTCGTAATCACTGATGCCCAGGTACGTCGAACCGAATGAAGTCAGCCCGTTGTCATACAGGTAATCCTGGCTTGAAAGCCAGAGCGTGCCTCCTTGATCGAGCCATGCAGCAAGGGCGGCTTCGCCGTCTGTTCCCGGCCCTGCATATCCTCCGTATTCGTGTCCGGAGGCCCAGATCACGAGGTCATATCCACCAAGCGTCAGGAGATCCGGTTCCTGGTTGGAGTTCATCGTGTCCCAGACGTCATATTCGACACCGAGCGCGTCGAGTGCATCGGTGTAGTACCACCGGATGTCGGGAGTGTTGTCGTCATCGTCCACGAAGAGTACAACGACACCAGGCGATGTCGTGAACGAGGAGGCAGTCGACCAGGCCCCGATTCCACATGCATTCAGACTTCGGACTCTCCAGAAGAACGTCTGCTCGAATGGAAGACTCTGCTTGACTGCATGGATCGTGGAAGGCTCGCTCTGGGTATAGACGATGTCAGTGAAATCCATGTCCTGGGCGATCTCGACTTCATAAGACGTCGCGCCCTCGACCGCGGTCCATGCGAGCGTCGGCACGATCGGCACGTCGACATCACCATCATCAGGCTGCAGGAGATCGGGGGGAGACACGATTGAGCTGACGATGAGCAGTTCTCCCGGCACGGATGTTTCGAATCCCGAACCGGATCCGCTGACAGTGAAGTGGAACGTGCCCCCGGCACCGGATGGAACTGTCATTGTCAATGTCGTGGTATCCGGTGGTATGAGCACCTGGTCTGCCAGTTCATACACGACACCCGGGTCGCCCGTGACAGCAAGTGTCACTGGATTGCTTCCACCACCTGTTTCATTGACCTCGACCGTTGCCTGCAGGATTGATGGGGAACAGCCCTCCTGCAATGGTGGCGTAATCGCAATTGTGAATGGATCCGATTCGCAATTGAAGCAGACCAGGGCGAAGTCCTGGTCTGTGCCATCACCGTAATTGGGGATTCCATCGGCAACGATGTTTGCAGCTTCGACCCTGATGACGACGCTGTCGGGAGATGAAGGCCCCAGGTAGACACCTTCGACGTTGTTCATTGAATCCGGTTCACCGCCTGGCGTTGACCATCCCGTAGCAGGATCGAAGGCATTTCCGGCATAGCTCAATGGTCCGGCATCAACCACCAGGTCGAGATCATTCGTCCACGCGGGTGTTTCACCGCCAAGCCCGTGACCAGGAGCGGTTGTCCAGACAAGCATGATCTTCATTGGAAGAGAGGAATCCTGCGGCGCAACGGACACGGACCATGAATCACCTGTTTCACCAAAGGCAACCGTCTGGTCAACGTATCGCATGCTTCCCGGCGTCGGGTCGATCAAGCCCGGCAACTGCAACCGACCCCACCCCTGCTTGGAGTCGGGAACATGGTCGAGATTGTCTCCATCAGCATCATCATTTCCCTCGAGATCCAGGGCGGCAACGAGCAATGCAGCCTTGCTCAAGGCGGGTGAAGGATCACGCCCGAAACTGATCGTCTCCCTGTAGTACTCCGTGAACAGTCCAAGTGCTCCTGCAACCTGAGGTGCAGCCATGGATGTACCGCAGGCATATGACCAGTTGGACTCGTTGTATGTCGACAGTACGTAACACCCCGGAGCAACGATGTCTGGCAGCAGACGGCCGTCCAGGCATGGGCCATGCGCAGAGACCGATGAAATATCGTTGTACTGATTCGTAAGGTTGCCGCCTGCCGTACGCAATCTCGTAGCACCCACACTGACGATGTTGAGTGCTTCATCAGGCGTGCCTTGCGTCTG
>JAYZBD010000123.1:0-4887 GCA_036339395.1 Planctomycetota bacterium
TGCCTCCAAGGCTCGTGTGTCACCAGTATAGGACGATTCTGGCCATTCCATGTTTCATCAACACCACAGAATTTCTGGTCATTCACCGACCTTCATGGTCCTGTGAGGACAGTTTCTTCGCCAATTCAATGGCGGATTCCCTGTCTGGAAGCCCGCCTTCGAGCTGAGCATCGTAGATCCTATCAAGGATTTCCCCCATTTCCTGCCCTGCAGCAAGGCCTGCTTCAAGCAGGTCGCCCCCAGAAACAAGAGGATCTGGGGCCAGGTCGGTTTCAGCGAGCACCTCGACCCTTGCCTTGATGGAGGCTGCCCGCTCCGGATCGACAGCCTGGATCAACTCGATGGAAGACTGGAATACCTCGGATGAAGCAAGACGCTTGCATGTTGCAACGCTCGCCGCGTCCCACTCGACGTTGACACGTTGATGGACGGAGATGATGGCGGCCAGCCTCGCACGCTCCTGGTTCGAGAAGACAAGGCGGTCACCGACCGATTCACAGCAGGCCTCGTCAACTTCGCCTTCGACTCGATCAAGAAGCCAGGCCGCCATGGCCGGCTCGAATCGATGGGCCGCAGGCGGCGGATCACACAGGTCCTGGTGGTCGCATCGCAACCAGTCGCCTTCCTGGCCTGCATGTCCAAGCAGGGCTTCCTCAAGACCGAGGCTGCTGATCAACCGCATCGCAGGCCCCCATCGACCCTTGGCAGCCATGCGTCGAAACTCCTGCCCGATTCGTTCAGCCGAAACTCCCTGGAGGTTTCCCGCGTGGCTCGTAATGGCCTGGGCTGTCCGGGCCTCTATGTCGAAACCAAATCGAGTTGCAAAACGAACAGCCCTGAGAATGCGAAGGTGGTCCTCTTCAAAACGTTCATCGGCATCGCCGATCGCGCGAATCGTGCCCGCCTCAAGATCCGCCTGGCCTCCGACATGGTCGATGATTCGATCTGCAAGCGGATCCTCAAAGAGGCCGTTGATCGTGAAGTCCCTCCTCGCCGCATCCTCATGTTCATCGCTGAAGATCACCTCGTCGGGATGACGGTGGTCCGAGTAGGCCCCCTCGGAACGGAAGGTGGCAACCTGGATAACGTGCCCATGCGAACGCACAAGCATGACGCCGAATGACTCGCCGACTCGACGAGTCCCCCGGAACATGTCGGCAACGACATCAGGATGCGCCTCGGTGGCAATGTCGTAGTCCTCGGGCTCCTGGCCCAGCAGCCGATCCCGAACACACCCCCCTGCAAAATAGGCTGCATGCCCGGCTTCCTGCAGCCGTCGTACGACATCGACCGCTGCTTCCCTGAGTGCCTTCTTCTGTCCTGGGCTTGCAGTCATGACGATGCCCCCCCACCCTTTGCGTAGAAGAGAACGTGATGCTCCTTCTTGTAGGTACGCACTTCAGGGCCCTCGAGTCCTTCAACCTCGTGATCGACATGGTCCGTCGAAAGGGGAGTTCGCAGTACAAGCCAACCATGTTCATCAAGAAGTTCCGCTACTCGACCAACCTGCTCGAGAACCCTGGCTCGGAGTCGATCATCCTTCATCATGGCAAACGGCGGATCCATGAAGATCACATGAACAGGCCTTGGGGCCCTGAGAATCGGAGTGGAACTCAGCGCATCTCCACGAACCGCTTCTGCAGAGACATCGCAGCCGAGAAGCTCGATGTTTCTCTGGAGAACAGCATGCACCTTTGCATCCTGCTCGACGCAGACGACCTGGGCAGCTCCCCTGCTGATCGACTCGAGACCCATCGTCCCTACGCCCGAGAAGAGATCCAGGATATTCGAGCCCTCGATATGCCCCTGGAGGATATTGAATACCGACTCCTTCACCCGGTCCGTATATGGACGCGTAGCGAGGGACTGTACGGATTCGAGCATTCGGGAACGATAGGTTCCCGCAATTATCCTGGGCATGAATGCAGGATCGTATCGACAGCCGCTGCCGTCAATGCCTGCAGCAGGGTGTGAAGGAACCCGGGCCGAGAGGCCGATGAATGCGAGATCGACACACCACCACCCCAGGATCGATTTACTTCCCTTCCACAGGCCCTGTTGAAGAGTTGTCGAATTGAAGAACTTGGTCCAACTGCCGCTCCGACCCTGCTCCTGGACCCGGCCAGGGACAATGGAGATGTGGCACCGCCAGCGGTTCTCTGGCTCCACGGTCGCACGGCGTGGAAGGAGATCGACCCTGGTCGCTTCCTTCGCCTCATGCGAAGTGGCATTGCCGTCGTAGCCCCTGATCTGCCCGGACATGGCGACCGGTACGACCCTGAGCTCCAGTCCACCGAACATGTCCTCGATGTGATCCGGATGATGCTCCAGGAACTCGATGGACTGGTCACGGACGCAATCAAGTCCCTGGGAGCCGATCCCATGAGAGTCGGGATCGGCGGCATGTCGGCCGGCGGCATGGTCGCCATCGCCAGGATGACCAGGCCTCATGATTTCCTCTGTGCCGTCCTTGAAGCAACTACAGGATCATGGTCACACCAGCGATCACGTCCAATGTTCGCTCATTGTGATGATGCCACCATCCGGGCCATCGACCCCCTTGAGCACATGGACGCATGGACCCCGATCCCGCTCCTTGCGGTGCACTCCAAGGCTGATGCGTGGGTGGACTGGGTGGGACAATCGAAGTTTCTCGATGCCGTGGAATCCCTTGGGCCGCCGGAACTGGTGGAGAAGATGATCTTCGAGCAGACCGGGGCTGAGCATGAGCACGTCGGATTCGGTCTCCACAGCGCCGATGTCAAGGAGCGTGAACGGGACTTCTTCGCACGACACCTGTCAACGAGCGTATCCTGATGGCCATGACACGTACCGAGCACCATCCAGGTCCCGACGGGCTCTTCGGAAACTTCGGTGGCCGATATGTCCCGGAGACGCTTGTCGCTGCGCTTGATCAACTGGAACATGCGTGGAAGGATGCGGAATCCGACGCGGGGTTCCAGGATGAACTTGATTCTCTCCTTGCCAACTATGCTGGTCGCCCCACGCCGCTGACCCCTGCGCCACGACTGACCGACTTCTGTGGAGGGGCACAGATCAGTCTCAAGCGAGAGGACCTCGCGCATACCGGCGCTCACAAGATCAACAATACGATTGCCCAGGCGCTGCTCGCACGGAGAATGGGCAAGAATCGTGTGATTGCCGAAACAGGCGCCGGCCAGCACGGAGTCGCAACCGCCACCGCCTGTGCTCGTTTCGGGTTGGATTGCGAAGTCTACATGGGCGCAGAAGATGCCCGGCGCCAATCACTCAATGTATTCAGGATGGGACTCCTCGGTGCGAATGTCATCGTCGTGGAAGATGGATCCCGGACACTGAAGGATGCGACGAATGCAGCCCTTCGTGACTGGATGGGATCCGTCGAACACACCCACTACATCATCGGATCGGTCGTAGGCCCCCACCCCTTCCCCGCAATGGTTCGTTCCTTCCAGTCCGTCATCGGGCGGGAAACACGATCCCAGTGCATGGATCAATTCGGCTGCCTCCCGAATGCCATCGTCGCGTGCGTCGGCGGCGGATCCAACGCTGCCGGAATGTTCTATCCCTTCATCGAAGATGTGGACGTTCAACTTCATGGTGTTGAAGCCGGGGGGCGAGGTGAAACTCCCGGCCAGCACGCGGCAACGCTGAAACATGGCAGCCCGGGCGTACTCCATGGATCTCGAAGCGTGGTCCTCCAGGACCCCGATGGCCAGACTTCCGAAGTCCATTCCTGTTCAGCCGGCCTGGACTATCCGGGAGTCGGTCCCGAACACGCCCAGTGGCAGGCCTCCGGACGGGTCAAGTACGAGTCGGTGACCGATGAAGAAGCCCTGGCGGCATTCAAGCAATGCAGTGAACTGGAAGGCATCATCCCCGCCTTGGAATCGTCACATGCCATCGCGAGGGCCGTGCAACTTGCACCCGGCATGGCCCGGGATGGACACCTGGTCATCAATTGCTCCGGTCGTGGCGACAAGGATGCGGAAGAGGTCCGCCGGCTCCTGGAACGTTGACTCAGTTTCGATCAGCTTCGATGAGATCAACGGAGATCGGACGGTGGTCCGACGGGCAGTCGTCCGGGCGAGGATCCGTTCGCCAGTCGTACTCCTTTGGGGGAGCCTTGGTCTGGTGCACTTCCTGTGAACCTCCAACCAGTTCCCGGTGAACGGCGCTGTTCATCAGGATGAAGTCAAGTACACGATTCGATTCGTGGGTCTTGGTTCGATCCACCGATGGATCTGCGAAGACATCGATGAAGCCCGCATCACGATAGACATCCATGGACCTGTCCCATGGAGCCGAGTTGAAATCCCCAAGCAGGATGATGTTCCGGTCCGGGTCTTTTTCACGGACTGCTTCGACAAGTTCCACGAGTTTCAGGGCTTCGCCTTCTCGACGATGCCGGTATGAATACCCCGACTTGTGATGAATGACAAAGAGAGTCAACTCGTACCCACCAGGCGTCTTCATGTCGACACGCAGAGGTGTACGCTGGAACGTCGTGGCCTCATCCCCCTCGACAGGATCCGCCCAGCCACCACCATGTCGTACAACATCATCAATCGGAATCATTGGAGGAGCCGAGGCCCCGCTGAGAGGGAACCGGCTGAGGACGGCATTCTCTATCCCACGGTAGTAGCCCACGTCAATTGAAACGAGATGGTCGTAGCCCATGTCCTCGAGGTAGGTGTCACGGAACCATTCAAGGCACTCTGCTGATTCGATTTCCTGGAGAGCCAGCACATCCGCATCGACTTCGCGGATGGCGGCAGCCAGCGATCGACACCGACCATCCGTCGTTGCCATGGGCAGGTCATCGATGTCGCCGACGATGGCCGGATCATCCTCGTGATCGAAGAGGTTCAGCATGTTGTAGGAGGC
>JAYZBD010000124.1:0-20271 GCA_036339395.1 Planctomycetota bacterium
GACCGTTCGACCTGTGCCCGGATCTGTGCAATCCTGGATTCCATGTCCTTCTTGGAACCTCCCCCTCGCACGATCGTGGTGCCATCCTTGTTGATGACGACTCGCTTGGCGGAGCCAAGTTCTTCAAGTTCAATATCCTCCAGGTTCTGGCCGAGATCCTCGGAGAAGAACTGGCCGCCTGTCGTTGCAGCAATGTCGCCAAGCATGGCCTTGCGACGTTCACCGAAACCGGGCGCCTTGACAGCACAGACGTTGAGGACTCCTCGCAGCCTGTTCACGACAAGTGCCGCCAACGCCTCGTTCTCGACATCTTCGGCAATGATCAGCAGTGGGCGGCTGGCAGCCGCAGTCTTGTTGAGAAGTGGGAGCAGATCCCCGAGACTCGATATCTTCTTTTCGTGGATGAGAATGCAGGGGTCCTCGAGGACACACTCGGCAGACTTCGGATCCGTCATGAAATAGGGGCTGAGGTACCCCTTGTCGAAGGCCATCCCTTCCACGTATTCGACTGTTGTATCGGCTGTCTTCCCTTCCTCGATCTCGACGACTCCATCCGCACCAACCGTATCGAGGGCCTGCGAGATGAGTTCACCGATCTCGGAATCGTGGTTCGAGGAGACGGTCGCGATCTTGCGGAGGTCGTCGGACCCCTTGCACTTCTTCGTCATTGATTCGAAGTGGCTGCATGCGACTTCGGCCGCGGACGTCACGCCACGCTGCACTGCAACGGCGTTCGCCCCGGCACTGATGTGTCGCAGGCCGGCCTTGAAGATGCCATTGGCAAGAACCGTGGCCGTCGTCGTCCCGTCACCGGCAATGTCGGCTGTCTTCTTCGCCACCTGGTGGACCATCTGGGCCCCCATGTTCTGGAAGGACTGTGGCAACTCGATTTCACGCGACACCGAGACACCATCCTTCGTAACAGTCGGACCGCCGTAGGATTTCGAAACGACGACATTCCTGCCGCTGGGTCCCATCGTGACAGCGACGGCGCGTGTCATCTTGTCAACGCCTTCCATGAACTCGTTGCGAGCTTCGTTGTCGAACTTCATCTGCTTGGTAGTCATGTCACTCTTCCCTGCTTTCTTGAGCGATGATCCGTAATCGTGGATCTACGCCTGTTATTCAATGACTCCGAGTAATTCACTCTCACGGATGATCAGGTGATTCTCATTCTTGATCTCGACTTCCGTCCCCGCATACTTGCTGTAGACCACGACATCCCCGTTCTTCACCGAGGGTGAAACACGCTCGCCGTTGTCAAGCAACCTTCCAGGCCCCATTGCAACGACTGTGCCACGTATGGGCTTTTCCTTGGCTGATTCAGGGAGATAGATACCGGATTCCGTCTTGTCATCCGCCTCGAGCGGGCGGACGAGAATGCGATCTTCAAGAGGTTTGACTGCCATTGTTCTTCTTCTCCGTTTGATGGAGCTGTTGGCTCCGTAAGGTTCATGTTCTTCGGGCTGAACAGCGTCAGAATCCCATTCCAGGCATACCCATGCCGCCCATGCCACCCATGCCACCCATGCCGCCCATGCCACCCATGCCGCCCATTGGATCCATGCCTCCACCATGGTGGTCATGGTCATGAGCATCTCCGTCATCCTCGACTGGAGCCTCGGTGACGATGCAGTCCGTTGCAAGCAGAAGGCCGGCAATCGACATTGCATTCTCCAGTGCAGTGCGATCGACCTTGGCGGGCGTCAGGACACCGTCGGCGAAGAGATCGCCATAGGTACGAGTCAGTGCGTTGAAGCCGAAGGCCCCTTCACCTTCCTGGACCTTGGCAACGACAACCGTACCCTTTTCGCCTGCATTGTCGGCGATCGTGCGAAGGGGAACGACGAGGGCTTCCGCGACCGCGTCAACCCCGAAAGCCGAATCATTCTTCATCTTCTTCCTGAGTTTCTCAAGTACTCCCAGGGAGCGGAGATAACTGACGCCTCCGCCTGGAACGACGCCTTCCTCGACAGCGGCCCGGGTTGAATGAAGGGCATCTTCAACACGGGCCTTCTTTTCCTTCAGTTCGGCTTCGCTGCCTGCACCGACATTGATCTGGGCAACGCCTCCAGTGAGCTTCGCGAGTCGCTCCTGGAGCTTTTCGCGGTCGTAGTCGGAATCACTTCGTTCGATCTCGCTTCGAATCTGTGCGATTCTTGATTGGATGCTCTCGGTCGACCCCGCACCTTCCACGATCGTGCATTCGTCCGAGGTGATCATGACCTTCTTCGCTCGACCCAGTTGTGCGAGGGTGATGGAATCCGGCTCGATGGCAAGATCCTTCATGAATGCTTCGCCACCGGCAAGGACAGCGAGATCTCCGAGCATCGCCTTCCGCCGATCTCCATAGCCGGGAGCCTTGACGGCACAGACCTGGGCAACTCCTCGAAGCTTGTTGATGACAAGCGTCGAAAGTGCCTCGCTGGTCACATCCTCGGCGATGAGCAACAGTGGCTTCTTCGATTCGACGATCTTCTCCAGGACGGGGAGCAGCTGCTTGACCGAGTCGATCTTCTCCTCGTGGATGAAGATGAAGGGCTTTTCAAGTTCAACGGTCATCGTCTCGGCATTCGTCACGAAGTTCGGGCTGAGATACCCGCGATCAAACTGCATCCCCTCGACAACCTCGACATCCGTCTCCAGGCCCTTGCCTTCCTCGACGGTGATCACGCCATCCTTGCCAACTTTCGAAAAAGCATCGGCCATGATGGCTCCGATGGCTGGATCATTGTTCGCCGAGATGGTGGCTACCGATTCAATCTTGTCTTCCACAGGCCGAGCGAGTGTCTCGATGTTCGCAACAACAGCAGAGGTCGCTTCTCGCATGCCTCGAACAAGAGCATTGGCATCAACCCCTGATGCAATGTACTTCAGCCCATTGCGAAACAGCGCCTCGGCGAGCACGGTCGCGGTCGTCGTACCATCCCCGGCCTTGTCGCTGGTCTTCGAAGCAGCTTCACGAACGAGGCGGGCGCCCATGTTCTCGAACGAGTCCCTGAGTTCGATCTCCTCGGCGACGGTGACCCCGTCCTTCGTAACGGTCGGACCACCCCAACTCTTGTCGAGGACGGCGTTGCGACCTCGGGGACCGAGGGTTGACTTCACGGCTGAAGCCAGTTTTTCAACTCCACGGAGGAGGGACGTACGGGCTTCCCTGTCGAAGGCGAGGTCCTTGACGGCCATGATTGAACTCCCTGCTTTGCTTTGGACTTCTCATTCTTCCCAAGGCTCCATCCCGGCGATCTGCAGGGCCTGGAGCCACCACGAGCAGGAACGGCGCACCATCCACGCTCTCCTGAAGGAGATCAAACCCCGCGCCAGCCTGGACATGCCCTTCTATCATTCCAACCCCTCCCTGGGGGCTCCAAGGGGCGAATTCCAGGTATGCAACAAACCTGCCCATGACAACCAGGAGTCGGTTGGCACTCGTTTCCTGCCGAACTGGCAGGCTCACGAGAGACTATTGGGAGTCGGAAACCTCGCTCAGGAGTGATCGAAGCCTCGGTGGAGGCGCCCCCATGGCCTTGGCAATCCAGGTCAGGTTCATCACGAGGTAGAGGACCCCAACGATAATGAAGGCTCCTGAAATAAGTCTCAGGATCATCCCGAATGTCACTGGCAGTGGAATCCCCATACCACCACCCACGTACTGAAGCGCTGCACCGGAAGCCCAGAAGAACGTTGCCCATACCACATCAAGAACGTATTGACGCTTGGTTGTTGAAGTCCTGAACGTTCTGCTTCGATGCCCCAGCTCCGACATGAGGGAACGAATGCCCAGCAGAAGAAGCCATCCACCCGGCAGTGGAGAACAGGTGACGATCAAATCTCGCGTCGACCATTGACCCCCTTGACCAAGATCGGATGTTTCCCGTGCAAGGTCGAACAGTGAATAGCCGGGTTCTATGTAGAACTGGAGAAGCATTGCACAGGCCCAGAGAATCAACCCGGTACCAAGCATGGTGATGATGCGCCATGCCTGCTTCCGTCGCTGGGAACGACGCAATGGCGCCAAGGCAGCAAGTGCAGGAATCGACAGAAATGCCAACACGGTTGAAGCCACGAGAAGCCAGTTCCCGATCTGGACGGTGCCGCGAACCCAGGCCGGCCAGCACGAGGGACACGGGGGTGTTGATGGAACGTCAAACCAACCGAATGGCGCATGGGAAAAGGCCATCCCCACCACCCAACTGAGAAACGAAATGCACAGCATGAGGGTGAACCAGTGAAGACCAGTCGCCACCATCCGCGGATTCGCGATGGTCGGATGACGGTGCACCTCGGGATCAATCCACCTCGCCAGTGATTCGCGTACCAGCCGGCCACACTCCGGACACGAACTGTCGGCATGGAGTCCCCGAAGTTCGTATGAACATCCAGCACATGGAACATGGGAAACAACCGTGCGGCCGGAGAGTGGCTCCGGGCCGTCAATACCCTGCAGGAACGGGTTTGAGGAATCAGGATTCAAGATGTGGCAACCAGCATGAGGGGGTCTTCCATTGCTGCCAGCCCGGTGTGCTAAACTCGCTCCCTCGATTGCAGGAAGAACTCCGGGTCAAGCATCATGACGAACAAGACACTTCAGCATCTGCGTCAGAATATCACTTCGGTGTACATGGGGAATTCAACCGCGGTAGATCGACTCCTCGTCTGTCTTCTCGCACGAGGTCATATCCTCATCGAGGATGTACCGGGAACAGGCAAGACCGTCCTGGCAAGTGCCCTTGCCCGATCGCTGGAGGGTGACTTCGCCCGCATCCAGTGCACCCCCGACCTGTTGCCCTCCGACATAACCGGGGTGACGGTCTACGATCGAGAAACCCAGGAGTTCCAGTTCAAACCCGGTCCGATCTTCAACAACATCGTTGTTGCGGATGAAATCAACCGGACCACGCCGAGAACCCAATCAGCACTCCTGGAGGCCATGAACGAGGAGACGGTCTCGATTGATGGCACGACACATCAGTTGCCGCAGCCATTCATGGTGATCGCAACGCAGAATCCCTACGAGTTCGAGGGAACCTACACCCTGCCTGAAAATCAGCTTGACCGTTTCCTGATGCGATTCGGACTCGGCTACCCGGCCCCGGGTGATGAAACTCGAATCGTCAACCAGCAGCCTGCAAGGACGACGTTGCGTTCCCTTCAACCCGTCATCGATTCCCAGGCGGTCATTGAACTCCAGGCAAGGACCGACGAGGTGAAACTCGACGAGTCGCTGGTCGAATACGTACTCCAGCTGGCCACGGCAACACGGGACCATGATGACCTGCTCGTAGGCGTCAGCCCACGTGGCTCGATCGCGCTTGCACAGGCTGCGAGAGGAACCGCCCTGCTTGACGATCGCGACTACTGCGTGCCTGAAGACATCGTCTCGAACGTACTTTCCGTCTGTGCCCATCGAATCATCAGCAAGACCGCCTTGCACGATGGTGATACGACGACGACGAGACGCATCATGCAGCAGGTGCTCGAGACGATCACGAGCCCGACCTGATTCTCTCCACGGTACCGCGGTCTATTCCACGTTGGACTGGTGCATCTCGATGACCTCGGGCTTCAGGACCCCGATGTCAGGCAGGTTCCTGTAGTAGTCATCAAAATCAAGACCGTATCCAACGACGAATTCATTCTCGATGTCAAAACCGACGTAGTCACATGGTGTCTCCATCGCTGTTTCGATCTTCTTTCTCAGGAGCACGCAGGTTCTGACCGACTTCGGATTCCGTGACTCGATTTCCTCGCGAACACGTCGTATGGTCCCGCCTGAATCGAGAATGTCATCGACAATGAGCACATGTCGGCCCTCAAGTGAACCTGGGAGATGTTCTCCCTCCAGGAGCACTTCGCCACTGGATTCAACGACAGCCCCCTTGTAACTGGAGGCCGTCATGAGACCGATGCGAACCCGCAATGGAAGCTGCCGCATCAGGTCTGCAATGAAGGTGATGCTGCCGGTCATGATCGGCACAAGGACAATTCCATCGGATTCACAATCGGTTCCGAGGTCGGAGACGATGTCGCGGCCGATCTCTGCGATTCGTTCGGCAATGGCCGTTCGATCAATCAGGATGCGTTCAAGATCCTGGTCCATGCATGCAGTGTAGACAGTGTGGGCTCAGTGAGAAATCCATGAGTATCCCAGCCAGGCAAGCCCCAGGAGCAGGGTGAATGCCACGGCATCGGTGATCATGATCAGCACGATGCACGAACCCTGTGCGGGGTCTGCTCCAATCCGCCTCAGGATGAGCGGGACAGCTGTTCCAGTCAGGGATCCAATCCCCATCGAGAAGACCAGTGCGATCGCCATGACCAGCCCAACCCACCAGGATGCGCCTTCAACCACCAGCGAGAGAAGAAACACGATTCCAAACAGCAGCATTCCGAGCAACGCCCCTGAAAGGAGGCCAGTGCATACCTCCCTCATGAGGAGTGAGCCGATTCGCTCACCATGGACCTCGTCGAGAGCCAGGCCACGCAAGGTAACCGCCAGCGACTGGTGACCCGCGTTCCCGGCAAGTGCTGCAACCATGGGCATGAGGACGGCCAGGAATGCAACCTGCTCGATCAAGCCGTCGAACTGCAGAACGATGAGCGAGGCGGGAACCATCAGCAAGGTACTGATGAACAGCCATGGAAGTCGACCACGGATCTTCTCCGAGAGGTCGGAGTAGACGGACTCCCCGGCTCCGGCACCAACCGATCGCTGGACATCCTCAGTCTGTTCACTCTGGATCAGGTCGAGTACATCGTCGACGGTTACGACCCCGAGCAGCCTTTCATCACCATCGACGACGGGCATCATCGTGTAGTCATGACGACGGAATTCGCGTGCGACATCTTCATCATCCACCTCGGCTCGAACCGCCTTGACAGATCGACCCGTAACCTCGGAAAGTTCCAGGGAATCAGGATGAACAAGCAGGTCGCGCATTGCGACGAGTCCAACGAGGCATCCACGTTCATCGACGACGGGCAGGTACTGGAGATCCTCATGGATTTCCGAGGACCGGACAACACTCGTTGCTTCTCCGATGGTTCCATCAGCCGGAAGCGCAACATAGCGAGTCGTCATGATGCCCGCTGCTGTGTCGGGTTCGTACCCGATCAGGTCACGAAGTGAAATGGACAACTCGTGAGCAAGAGCGCTGAAGATCGGCTCTCTCTTGTCTGGTTTCAACTGCCTCAGGAGACCAACCGCATCATCGGGCGCAAGAAGACCGATCATGTTCGCCAATTCACCTGCACGTGATTCATCGACGAGATCCTCGAGGATGATCGCCGCCAGGTGGGGCTCCATCTCGACCAGTGCATCGGCTGCGGCCTGGTCGTTCATGACCGCAAGCACACCTACGGCATCGTCTTCATCAAGACGCTCGAGCGTATTGGCAGCATCCGGAGGGGCCTGCCGCTCCACCATTTCTGCAAGAACCGGTGCATCAATGGTGTGCGCAATCAGGTCCTCGACCCGCTGTTCCACGGCGGAATCTGGTCGATCTGGCTCAAGGGCAGGAAGATCTTCAGGCACGTGCCGGAGTGTACTTATCAGCAGAAGATTTGGCCCTGCAGGAGATTTCTACCCCTTGGGACGGCCTTGGATACGTAGCCTGGAATTTCTGTAACTTCCTGTAATACAAGTGTTTACAGTTGTTTATTTGAACCAGGACCCCCTTTTTGATACAATGGCCACCCCATGGGAACCACCCGTAAAAAGAAGACTTCCGGTGGAGCTGGGGCCCCTAAGGCTGGGAAAAAGGTGCCTGGAAAGAGCCCGTCGAAATCGACCACGCTCCCCAGGACCTATTCCACAGTGGTCCGGCACCTGCTTGATCGTACGAACTACGAACGGCTTCGCGTTGTCAAGTACGACGAGAAGACCTTCAAGCTGGATCGGATGCGGAAACTGCTCAAGAAACTGGGGAATCCCCAGGATGATATTCGTTGCATCCATGTTGCCGGAACCGTAGGCAAAGGTTCAACATGCAGCATGATCTCGAACATGCTTCAACACTGTGGATACACGGTCGGAGCGTATACCTCCCCCCATCTCGTTGAAGTTACTGAACGAATAGCGATCAACAACAAGCCGATCGGCCAATCATCCTTCACGTCTCTCATGCGTGAAGTCATCCAGGCAGCCGACCAGGCGGATCGAAATGCCACCTATTTTGAACTGCTTACAGCTGCAGCATTGAAGTACTTCGCTGACCAGGCGGTCGACATGGCCCTCATGGAGGTGGGGCTGGGAGGTCGGCTTGACTCGACGAATGTCATTACTCCCGAACTGACCGTGATTACGACCATCGACCTGGATCACATGCACATTCTCGGATCGACGGTTGAAGCCATCGCTGCCGAGAAAGCCGGAATCATGAAACCGGGTGTCCCCTGCTATTCGGTACCGCAGTCCCCCGAGGTCACTACCGTGCTTCGTGAACATGCGGAGAAGATCGACTGCCCGCTCCATGTCATCGGGGAAGACATCGAGTTCAGCAGCCGCATCGGGATGTCCGATGATCTTGGGGCGCACACGCGAGTCTGTGTCATCTCTGAAACAAGCCAGTTCATGCATCTGCCAGTACCCCTGCCCGGGGAACACCAGGCGACGAACTGCGCAGCGGCACTCTCTGCCGTCAGCCATCTCAAGAAGACCGAGACCGATATAGATGATGGTGGAATCTACAGGGGACTTGCTGAGACCAGGATTTCGGGTCGAATGGAAGTGGTCTGGAACCAACCTCGCATCATCGTGGATGGCGCACACAACCCGATCGCGCTTACGACTCTCATGCGGAGCGTCGGCTCCCATGTTCCCTACGATTCGATGGTCTGCATCTTCGGCTGCTGTGAAGACAAGGACGTTGCGACGATGCTGGACAACCTGGCCATAGGAGGTGACAAGATCATCTTCACGGCCGCCAAGGGACAGCCAAGGGCCATGGATCCACATGAACTGAACCGGGCATTCATGGAACAGCGTGGCAAGTCCTGCCAGGTTGCCTCCGGGATCGAAGAAGCCCTTGAAATCGCTGCCAGGGCAGTCAGCAGGGATGACCTCATCTGCGTAACGGGCTCCTTCTACCTGGCAGGCGAGACGATGGCACACCTCGCCAAGCTCAAGGCGAAGCGACAGTCCGTGAAGTAGGGCGGACGGACGGGACGCTGACGTTGTAGACTCCACCGCGCCACCTTTCATGGACATCCTCGCCATGTCGAGTTCCACGCCATCGGGCCAGCCAGATCAGCCGGGAGTCGTCTCCGCGTCGAAGGCCCCCTTTCGATACGGTGCGGTTCTCGCGGAAGCAATCGAATCGCGATGGCAGGCCTGGTGGAGCAAACAGGACGTCTTCCGAACACCCAATCCGGGTGATGCTGACTTCGATGCAACCAAACCACGCTTCTTCTGCATGGGCATGTTTCCATATCCGTCGGGAGCCGGGCTTCACATAGGCCACCTGACCAACTACATCCCGAATGACATCGTTGCCCGCTACTACAGGATGAAGGGTCGGAACGTCCTCCACCCCATGGGCTGGGATGCCTTTGGTCTCCCGGCAGAACAATATGCAATCGAGACCGGCGTTCACCCGGAAGAGACAACGCGGAATGCCATCAATACGTTCCGGAGCCAACTCAAGCGTTTCGGTCTGTCATGCGACTGGTCCCGTGAGTTCGCAACGATCGATCCGGACTACTACAAGTGGACCCAGTGGATATGGCTGCAGGCGTACCGATCCTGGTATGACCACCATGAAGAGCGGGCCAGACCTGTTCGAGAACTTGTCGAATTGCTTGAACGCGGCGACTATTCGGTGACCGGCGACCTGGAAATCATCGAGTCCCCTGCCCGGGAAGACCAGAGATCCTGGGATGATCTCGACCATGACGAGCAACGAACAGCCATTGAGCATCGGCGGCTGGCCTATCTCTCCGAACAGACCGTGAACTGGTGCCCGAAACTGGGAACCGTTCTTGCCAACGAGGAAGTCATTGATGGTCGAAGTGAACGAGGTGGACATCCCGTCCACAGGCGACCGTTGCGACAGTGGATGTACCGGATCACCTCCTATGCCGATCGCCTCCTCAAGGACCTCGGTCTGCTTGACTGGCCTGAATCCACGAAAAGGCAACAGACTGAATGGATCGGTCGAAGCGAGGGTGCGGAGATTCATTTCAGGCTTGAAGAGCCCTTCGATGAATCCCTGGTCGTCTACACGACTCGTCCAGACACCATCTTCGGCGCAACCTTCATGGTGATTGCTCCCGAACATCCCCTCGTGGACCGGTTGATGAAGAACCCACCGGAGGGAGTGGACATCAATGCCATCGAGGCCTACGTATCGACGTCCAAGAATCGTTCGGATCTCGATCGCCGCTCGGACTCCGGAGCGAAGACAGGCGTATTCAGCGGCATCCATGCCATGCACCCCCTCAATGGCGAGCAACTCCAGGTATGGATCTCGGACTATGTGCTCATGGAGTATGGACATGGCGCGATCATGTCGGTGCCGGGACACGATGATCGTGACCATGCCTTTGCCGATGAATTTGGACTGCCGATTCTTGAAGTCGTACGACCTTCAACCGAAACCGGAACCGATTGTCATGCCGGCGAAGGCATCAACATGAACTCCTCCAGTGATCTCCTGTCGCTCGATGGACTGCATACGGCGGAAGCCAAGGCCAGTGTCATCGCGTGGCTTGAAGAACATGGCGTCGGGCGTGGCAAGATCAACTTCAGGCTGCGTGACTGGCTCTTTTCGAGACAGCGATACTGGGGGGAACCGTTCCCGATCGTCTTTGATGAACATGGACATCACCATGGAATCGGGGACGGGTCACTGCCGGTGGAACTTCCCCCACTGGCAGATTATGAACCAGTCGAATCGAGTGAACCGAGCCCTCTTCTGTCCAAGGCGGTTCAATGGCTTGAAACGACTGCAGGTGATGCAGGCGTCCCTGCAAACGAACTCGATTCGGGGGCTCCTGTCCGACGGGAAGTCAACACGATGCCCGGCTGGGCCGGATCGTGCTGGTATCACATTCGGTACTGCGATCCGCACAACACTGATCGATTCGTGTCCAGTGAAGCCGAGTCCTACTGGCTCGGTCCTCGCGAGGGCGGACCAGGTGGAGTGGATCTCTACATCGGTGGAGCCGAGCACGCCGTACTGCATCTCCTCTACGCCAGGTTCTGGCACAAGCTCCTGTTCGACCTGGGGCTCGTATCCTCATTGGAACCTTTTTCAAAGCTGTTTCACCAGGGCATCCTGACTTCATTCGCTTACCAGCGACCCGATACGACCCTCGTACCCGTTGACGAAGTCGAAGAAGTTGGAGAGGAGCAGTGGGTCGAGAAGGCGACCGGAGAGGGTGTTCAACGGGTAACGGCGAAGATGAGCAAGTCCCTCAAGAATGTCGTGAATCCGGATGACGTCGTTGCCGAATACGGGGCTGATACCTGTCGGCTCTACGAGATGTACCTGGGTCCACTTGAAGCAAGCAAGCCCTGGAATCCACGTGACATCGTTGGAGTCCATCGTTTCCTTCAGCGAACATGGCGCCTTGCAGTAAACGAGGATACGGGGGAGCTGCAGCTTGCGGATGAAGTCGACGAAGCCGTGGAACAGGCACTTCACAGGACCATATTGAAGGTCGGGGAAGATATTGAACGACTGGCATTCAATACGGCGATTGCTGCACTGATCGAGTTCACGAACACGGCAACAGGTCATGGTGGCGTTACGAAGGACCAGCTTGACCGGCTGTCGAGAATTCTGTCTCCCTTTGCACCTCATGTTGCAGAGGAACTCTGGCACAAACTGGGACATGAGACGACGGTCGGGCATGCAACATGGCCAACCCATGATGTCGAACTGCTCAAGGAGCAGATGATCGAGATGCCGGTGCAGATCAAGGGGCGGATTCGCAGCAAGATCGTGGTCGCGGCCGATGCTGACGAAGAAACCCTCCGGGAAGCGGCCCTTTCGGATGATCGAATCGTCGATCTGCTTGGTGATGCAGAGATACTGAAGGTCATTGTCGTTCCCGGCAGGATCATCAACATCATTCCTGGGTGAATCCGTGAGCAACTCCTCAGATAACACGAAGAGCGCGGCTCCCTGGAAACAGGATTCCCCTGTTGCCACGTTGCTCCTGCTTCCAATGCAGGGAGCGGATCCCCCGGAATTGCAGGTGATCCTCCAGTCACTTGCCGACTACACGGGCCAGGACCTCGATGTACGCAGTGGTGACCCTCCAGAACCGGACATGATCTGGTTCTGTGGCTGCAATGTGGAGGGACTGGGCGGCCCGTTGACGCTCTGGTGTGAGCCGGCTGGCGACCTTGCGAGCCATTTCGAACAGGTTGTCGGGGCGGGGTACGAATGGCTTGCCGCCTTCCAGGTTCAACTCTCCGAGGAGGACCCGCTCACGAGCTACATCAATCTTGTTCGCCTCGCCTCAGCCTGCATGGGCACGGCTCCGGCAATGCTCGATCCCGGCAGTGGACACTGGCTTGAACAAACATGGATCGATGATGTATTCATGGGAGATGAGCTCGAACCACCGGAGGATGTTCTCTGGCGCATCGATGTCATTGAATCTGAATCATCACCCGAGTCCGGTCGGTGGGTCCGGACAACCGGCCTTGTCCGATGTGGAAGGGCCGAGTTGGAGTGCATCGGCGTACCCGACACACGTACTGCCGAGGCCGTGGACCTGGTTGGAAACCTTGCGGCACTGTCTCTCGAGGTCGATCTGCCGGATGCCGGCACACCCATGGAAATCGGACCGGGCATGCAGATCTGCTTCCAGCCGGTCAAGGACGTCATAGACAGTCTCCCTGACTCCATACCTGGTTCGATTGCAAGTCGTGACACTGATGGTGATGATCCTCCCCTTGCTGCGGTCATTCTTGATCCCGGGCAGGACGGGCAAACGCACCCTGCAGAAGCCCTGGAGGCGTTGTCGACTGGTGACCTGGCCATGTTTCATACACAGCGGAGAACCCGGCAGGATACGCTTCGTGCGCAAGCTGGTTGGACTGATCTCGTGCGGGTCTGCAGTCAACTCATCGAGAACGGGGTCGAGCACACCTGCCTGGTACAGGTACCCTTCGAGCAGGTTGATTCGGAGGATGAAATCAGGGAACACCTCTGGCTGAGCATCGTGTCGATCGATGGAAACAGCGTAGAAGCAGAACTCGTTCACGCACCTCGACTTGTCGAAGGAGTGGATCCGGGGTGGCGAACCAAGGTGACGATCGAGGAAATCTCGGGCTGGATCCTGCACGGACCTCATGGCACGGCAGACTCCTCGATCACGGGATCCCTCGATCCATACCTGGAAGGACACTGAAGGACTGCCCATGCTTGAACATAATGAAGACGCCGATCACCTGGAGACGCTCCTGGTTGCAACAAGCGAATTCGCGGCGAATGCAGTTGTTGTCGTCCTGGAAGACGCTGGAATCGAAGCACGTGCCTTCGGAACGATCCAGGGCGGGCTTGGTTTTCCACTGGGGCATCACACGCTTGGATGGGGTACCCCGGTACAGGTCCGGGCCAGCGATCTTGAGAGTGCACGGAACGCGCTGGACAAGGCACGGCGTGATTCCGTTGACATCGACTGGGACTCCGTCGAACTTGGAGAACCCGAGGGAAGCCCTGCAGCCGTGACCAGCGGCATGCCGATCACGGCAAGGCTGGCATTCTCCGTCACGGTATTCATGGTCATGGTACTGCTGGTCGTCGCCGTGCTCATGCTCTTCGCCTGATGCATCAGGGAGGATTGTGTTCAAGCAGTGCTTCCAGGCGGCGAAGACGACGTTCCAACTCGTCGCGGTGAGCAGGAAGCAGGTCTGGATCATCCAGTTGGCTGATGGTGCGATTGATTACCATGAGGCAGGCACGCCGGATCTGAGGCAGCGAGTTGGGGTACTTCCCTGATGCGTGGTCTGCAAACTGGTTGATGAATCCTTCAACGATCGGATCCCCCGTTATTCCCAGCTCGGTTCGAGATTCCGATCCGACACGGGGAGGCGGGATCGTGGTCGACACCACGCCATGGCGTTGCATCAGCGAAATGAAACGGTCCTTCCGTTCACCATAATCAGGGTCACGGATGCTCAGCCCGGAGTTGGACTCTCGAAGAGCCTTCGTGGAACCGAGCGTGATCTCGAATTCAAGGAGCGTCGACTCTTCAGTCTCATCACCCGTGGGCCGTGCAGCTCGGAGTACGCGGAACATGATCGTATCCCCGGGCCAATGACGCTGGACAATCGTGGCAAGATCCTCCTGCGTCTTGATCGGCTCATCCTCTATGTGGGTTATGAGGTCACCGGCCTGAAGGATGCCCTCTGCAGGCATGTCCCGGATGACGGTTCGTATCCGGACACCCCCTGGTCCTTCATCCGCTCCGGGCAGGGCATCGGGCGCCATCTGGATACCAATGGCTCCTCGGGGCGCGTGGAGCAGTCGAATCTCGGCAATACGGAGCAGTCGAACAACCTGCTCAAGACTCAAACCTCCCCTGGCAAGCCTTACCTCGATCCATTCCAGAGGAGTACCCGATGTATCGCGGGCAATCCTGTTGACCGCAGCCTCTCGGACTTCCCAACTTGAAGCATCAAGTTGATCGATGAGCAGTTCGAACTCCGGGGATGGGGGTGGCTGGACCGGTGCATGTTCCGATGTCGAAACGCCTTCCCCTGGAACAGGAGCAAGAAGACACAGGCTGGCAATCACCATGGTGATCATGAGGATGCTCCGGCATCGTCCATTGCATTCAGGATGTCGTCCCTGTTGGATGCAATCCAATCTGCAGTATCTCTCACATGGGAGAGGAAGCGATCCCCTTGAACATCTCCAAAGTTGCCGTGCATCGCAACCGGCACGATCCCCTCGACAATCATTGCTTCGATCATCAATGGAGGAACCATGGCCCGCTCCTCTTCTTCGAGTGGCTCGAACGTACCGGCATCGTACCCACGACGGATCGCAGAAAGAGCCTCAAGACTTGGTTCTCCTGACAATCGACCACGTGAACCGGTTCCGTGTCGCATTGCAAATTGGAACCCCCCGTTTGCAAATTCAGCAACTCGAGGTTCGGCCCTGGCCGAATCGAAATCAAGCAATGCTGCCACTTCATTCCGGACAAAAAGAAGGTTTCCGGGATGCCAGTCGCCATGTACGATCGTTTTTCGCATCGAGGACCAGCCGAGATTCATCACTTGTTCGCGCGCGGTCTCGAACATGTCCTGGAGTGGAGATGCTGCATTGACAAGTTCCGGGTCTCCGTTCTCCCGGATATGAGCCATTGCCGTTTCGACATCCAGGCTTGCATGGAATGGCGCCCCTCCATGCACGGGCCCCGTCCAGTTGGCACATTCATCGTGCATCCGGGACATCGCCGTTCCGGCGGCTTCCAACTGGTCGATCCGGGAGTTGAATCGTTCTCCTTCGATGAAGTGGAACAACTCGTAGACCCTGCTTCCTCGAAGGACCTGGGTCTCGCCCGATCGTGTTTCGACAAGTCCGGCAACCTGGCAACCATGGGATTTCAGATGAACCTGGACCGCATGCTGGAACCTGATCCTGTCGGCATCGTCTCGACCTGGAGCACGTCTCTTCAGGAGATACCTGGAGTCGATCGCACGTATCCAGGCCTTCGGTGATCTTCGGGAGCCTCGCTCATACGCCCTGATGTCGGTAACCATCCCGAGGTCATAGCACTCAAGAACCTCGGTCAATTCCTGCGATCCAAGTTTCGTGCGTACAGCCTGTTCGGCCATCATGTTCCTCGCGGAGTCCAGGGCAGGTTACTCGACATTCTGGACCTGCTCCTTGATCCGGTCCACGGCACCCTTGATCGATACAACATGCTTGCTCACAACTGGATCGAGGCACTTGCTGCCCATCGTGTTCGCTTCCCTGAGCATTTCCTGGGTAATGAAGTCCAGCGTTCTTCCGATTGGAGACGCAGGCTCCACTGAAATCAGTTCCTTGAACTGATCGAGGTGGCCATGAAGACGACTGACTTCTTCCGCGATATCCGACTTCTCCGCAAAGATGGCCACTTCACGGATCAAGTCCTCTTCTCGAACTTCGGCACCCAGCTCACCAAGCATCGAGGACATTCTAGATTTCAGCCTCTCCGAAAACAGCTTGTTGACTTCGGGGATTCTTGCTTCGATGTGGACGACCTCACCGGCAATTCGATCGAGATGTTCCACCAGATCCGAATGGAGTGATTTGCCTTCCTCCAATCGCATGGCATTGACCGCACTGCAGGCCTCGGTTGCAAGTTGCTTCAACTCGTTCAACGCCGCGACCCTGGCATCCTCGCCCGTGTTGTGCACGAGAACTCCCGGCAACTGGAGGAGCGTGCCTGCATCGATGTGCATGCCATCGATGCCCGAAACCTGTTCGATGTAACGAGCAAGGGCCTCATTGTTGATCTCGGCAGCAGCATGACTGGAACGATCCTGGAATCGCACTGTCATGGTCACCGTTCCCCTCTGAATCTCCGGGGCTACGATGGATTCAAGTTCGGGTTCAAGACCAAGCAGTTCCTCTGGCAGTCGAACGTGGCACTTCAGGTGCTTGCCATTGAGCGATCGGATCTCAAGTGAGAAGTGCCTTCCATCAACAATGCTGGATGCACTCCCGAATCCGGTCATGGACCTGATCATGGTGCCGAACTCCCCCCGCCATCACGTTCTGCAGGCTCGGCAGGCACCTCAACGGGCGTTTCTGGAACCACGACGGATTCTTCCTCGACGGAGGCGGGAATGGTGACGACGTCATCTCCAGCCGGGTCGGTTTCGACGATGGCTTCTTCGGCCGTGAGAACTGTCGCCGCTGTTCCATCATCGCTGCTGAGCAGGTTGAGGCTGATCGCCAGGAGAAGATAGATCCCAAAGGCACCTATGGTCATGTAGGTCAGGGCATCGCCGACGCGACCGCCGAAGACACTCTCGTTGCCTCCACCGCCGGCACCACCGAAGGCTCCGGCAAGACCACCCCCGGCTGGTCGCTGGACCAGGATGATCAGGATCAGCGAGACGGAAATCACGATGAACAGGCTCGTCAGGATCAAGAACAGGCTTGACATTGAGTTCCCTTGTCTGTGTTCTGCTTCATTTCGCAGAACCTTGCGTCGTTGAGGCAGTGATGATGGATAGAAACTTGTCCGCGTGCAGTGAAGCGCCACCAATCAGGCCACCATCGATATCCGCCTGCTGGAGAAGTTCCCCGGCATTGTCAGGCTTCATCGACCCACCGTAGAGAATCCGCATCTCCTGGGCAATTGAAGCATCATACAGGTCTGCCAGTTGAGTACGAACCTGGGCATGTACATCCTGGGCGTCCGTCGGCTCCGCAGTCCGCCCGGTACCGATCGCCCAGACCGGCTCATAGGCAATTGTCATCCTGGAAAAAGATCCCTGGTCAACCCCGGAGAGGCACTCCCGGACCTGGGTCGATATGACCTGGCCGGTCTTCCCTGCCTCACGTTCCTCGAGCGTCTCACCGATGCAGAGCATGACCTGGAGCCCGGCCTCCAATGCCGCCAGGACCTTGTCATTCAGCAGGGTATTCGTCTCGTCAAGGCCATGCCTCCGCTCTGAATGTCCCACGAGCACGTGGGTGCAGCCCGAATCAAGGAGCATCCCGGCAGAGATCTGCCCTGTAAATGGCCCATCCTCATGAGGACTGACATCCTGGCCGCCAAGGAAAATCGGGCTTCCAGAGAGTACTTCCGCCACGCCGGTAATCCATGGAAGTGGAGGAAAGAGAACAACATCGACGCAGGCCTCGATGGAGGCGACACCTTCGTCGATCGACCTGGCAAGGGACAGGGCTTCTTCAAGCCGGGTATTCATCTTCCAATTGCCGCCGATACACGGCGTACGGGAGGTCATATGTCATTCCCTTCGGAGAAACGAGCCGCACAGGATACCCCAAGCCGTCCACACCCGCCGGCGATACACTGGAACACCCGACAGGGGCCTTGGGCCCCTGCCACAGCATGCAACAGCCCCAGTACAAGGGTCAGATGACGTGTCAACCGCTTTGACAGCCGCAGAGGTGCGGAAGGGATTCATCGAGTTCTTCAAGGAGCGAGCGGGCCATTCCCATCTCGCGTCCTCGGCTGTGATTCCACATGATGATCCGACACTGCTGTTCATAAATGCCGGCATGAACCAGTTCAAGGATGTGTTCCTGGGCCTGGGAAGCAGGGGCACCACTCGCGTCGTCAACTCGCAGAAATGCATTCGGGCTGGTGGAAAGCACAATGATCTTGAGGACGTCGGTACAGACACCTATCACCACACCTTCTTTGAAATGCTCGGGAACTGGTCATTCGGTGACTACTTCAAGGCCGAGGCGATCGAGTGGGCCTGGCAACTCCTCACCGATACATGGGGACTCGACAAGAACCGCCTGTATGTAACCGTCTTCGAGGGGGACGCCGGTGACGGCACGGGCCCCGACGAGGAATCGGAAGCGTTGTGGCGTGAACTCACGGACATCGATCCATCACACATCAGTCGTTGGGGTCGGAAGGACAACTTCTGGGAGATGGGCGCAACGGGTCCATGTGGACCCTGCTCGGAAATTCACTACGACAGCACACCGGATGCAACCGGGGGAAACCTCGTCAACATGGACCACCCGGATGTCATCGAGATCTGGAACCTGGTCTTCATCGAGTTCAATCGTCAAGATGGGGGTGAACTTGTTCCCCTGCCCTCTCGTCATGTCGATACGGGCATGGGCCTTGAACGGGTCGTCCGGATCCTGCAGGGGAAGCGAAGCAACTACGACACGGACCTCTGGACACCACTCTTCGACGCCATCTGCAGCATCACGGGAAGCCGTCCCTACGAAGGCAGTCTCGATGATCCCGTCGACATTGCATACCGGGTCCTTGCAGACCATGCCCGGTGTCTCGTGATCGCACTTTCAGATGGCGGTCGCCCTGGCAATGAGGGTCGCGGCTACGTTCTCAGGCGAATCCTCCGACGAGCCGTTCGACTTGCAAGACAGATTTTCGGTGTCGATGGACCTGTCCTCTGCGACCTTGTTCCTGCAGTCGTAACCTCGCTCGGGGAAGCCTACCCGGAGATCGCTCGTGATCCGAAGGCGGTGTCCGACATCATTCGCGGGGAAGAGGAAGCCTTTCTCCGGACACTGGACCGGGGGCTCCAGCGATTCGCCGCTGCCGAGAAGGATATTCGTGCCTCGGGAAGCAATGTGATCGATGGAGAGACCGCTTTCCAGCTTCACGACACCTTCGGATTCCCGATCGACCTGACGGAGGTGATGGCTCTCGAACGCGGGCTGGTCGTCGACCGGGACGCATACGAAACAAGAATGGAAGAAGCAAGAAATCTCTCCAGAGGCACAAGTGAAGACCAGGCTGGGATGGGACTTCCTCCCGATGCCCTTGCATCCCTGGATCAGGATGTCTCTCCCACGAAGGATGATGCGAAGTACGACATGACGAAGACGACTGCCCGGATCGAGGCTGCCTGGAACGGGCGTGAACTTGTCAACGTGATTCCAGTTTCGACGCCGATGGGACTCGTGCTTGACCAGACGAACTTCTATCCCGAACAGGGAGGGCAGATCGCGGACATCGGGCGGGGAGACAACGATGAAGGCGACGGTGCATTTGAAATCAACGATGTTCTCCGATTCGGCGATTGGATTCTCCATGTCGGTTCTGCAGCCGGCGGCAACCTCAACGTAGGCGACTCGCTCTCTCTCCATGTCGATGCGCCTCGGCGACTGCGAATTGAAGCCAACCATACCTCCACTCACCTGTTGAACCATGCATTGCGGGAAGTGCTCGGTAATGACGTAGAGCAGCGAGGGTCACTTGTTGCCGACGATCGACTTCGGTTCGACTACGCCCATGGAACCCCGCCGTCCCCCCCAGAACTGGCCGAGATCGAGCAGCGGGTCGTTGACGCCATCAAGCACGACCTGGCAGTCGATGCCGCAGAAGTCCCACTTGAAACTGCCAGGAACATCACGGGTGTCAGGGCCGTATTCGGTGAGAAGTATCCGGATCCGGTCCGCGTCGTCAGCATCGGCATTCAAGTTGAAGAACTGTCCTCCTCACCCTCGAACCCCGACTGGCAAGAACATTCGATCGAGTTCTGCGGCGGAACCCACATTGAATCAACGGCACAGGCGACCGGGTTCGTTCTGCTCTCGGACCAGGCTCTGGCCGCAGGCATACGCAGGATCGTCG
>JAYZBD010000125.1:0-6163 GCA_036339395.1 Planctomycetota bacterium
CACCGGGTTCCGTCGTACACTGCCACCCAATGTCCAATAGTTCCCATCCCGGCCTTCTCCTCGTCCTCTCCGGTCCATCCGGGGTGGGCAAGACGACGATTGCCCATCGATTACTTGATCGGTTCGAGGGGGTCTTCAGCGTCTCGGCGACAACCCGCCCGCGGGGTCAGAACGAGCATGACGGGGAAGACTACCTCTTCGTCACGAATCAACGGTTTGATGAACTCCAGAAACAGGGGGCCTTTCTCGAGTCGGCGGAAGTCTTCGGCAAGCACGCCTACGGAACGCTTCGACAACCTGTCGAGGATCAACTGGTCGAAGGCAAGCTTGTCATTCTCGACATCGATGTCCAGGGAGCGGTGCAGGTACGCGAAACGATGCCCGGGGCATTCATGCTCTTCATTCTCCCTCCCAGTGACGAAGAACTGAGGCGGAGACTCGAATCGCGAGGCCGTGATGAACCCGAAGCCATCGAGCGACGATTTGCCGAAGCGCAACATGAGATCAAGCAGGCCATGACGCGTGATCTCTACGATGCCTTCGTCACGAATGTCGATCTCGACCAGGCTGTCGAAGAAGCGTGCAAACTGGTGGATGCTCGTCGCGAGTCACTGCAACAGTGAGCCGCCTGCTGCATGTCGCTGTCGTCGCAGGGCTGGCGGTTACCCCGGCCTGGAACGGGACCACGCTGGCTGCGATCGATGCCGATGACATCGTCATCCTCGATCCGGAACCACTTGCACCCCGGGGTGGGATCCTGATGGTGAAAGTCGCCTCGACCGGCGACACAACGGGGTGGCCAACTGAAGTAGACATCACGCTGGCAGGCCCGGGTGCATCCGTCGATCTTGTCGGGCAACTGGGCTGGATCGAGCAGGGTGCACAACCAGGCAGTCGCAACTGGAGTTGGAATGGAAGCAACCTGGTCGCACGTCCGATCATGGCTGGTGATGATCTTGCGCGCATCGCACCGGGGGACCCCGTGACAGGAGCCTACCTCCTGGTCGAACTGCCGCCGGATGCGAACGGCCGCCTGGAACTGGGCAACAGCAGCACGACTCCACGATGGCTTGAACTGCCGGATGAACTGCCGATCTTCTCGATCAGTCAACGAACAGTGGCCCCTGGCGTCCAGATGGAGTTTGTCAATGCCCCCAACCGTCCCGTTGCCCGGGATCCATTCACATGGTGGCGATGGACGCTGCTTGCCGACAGGCTTGGGATGCAACCACCACCCCCCCCATCCTCATCACGAATCGAGGAACTTGTTGCAAGGCATGTCGAACAGTTGTGGCGGATCGGATTTGCACGACTTGCAAGGCAGAGCCGCGGAGTTGCAAGCCGATGTCGTGATCTCCTGACGGATACCTCCCATGACGGAACGTTGGAGTTCGCCATCTGGGTCACCGAGCATGGAGCAATCACGCAACTGCTCCAGGTACTCCTTGATCCCGAGCATGAGGAGCAGATCGACGAACATGCGCTTGCATGGGCCGACTACCAGGTTACCGAGGTCGTCTGGGTCGAACAGGCCTATGGCGAGGAAATCAACCTGGCGATTGCAACCCCTGGAGGTGGAGCAAGGCTGGCCGAATTGATCTGGCATGACCGGGGCGACACTCCCATCGGCACACGACTTGATCCAGGGAAGACTCAGCGAGTCGTCGTCGATCGACCGCCCCAGGACATCATCAGCGACTACTACCCCGAACTTGACATGAATGACATTGCGTCCTTGAACATCGTCATACGAGACCATGTTCTGACCCTGCCATTCGGGCCCGGCACCATTCCCGTCAAGCCCCCGGGTGCTCTTTTTGGACCTTTCCAGGCTTCACTTACCCTTGCAGGTGGCAGAGCTCCTGCTCCGATCGCTGTCCCCGATGAACGAATCACCTATGCACAACTTCGCAGGTTCAAGAACAGGTGGGAACTGTTCCTTGAATGCCTTCGCCCGGATGAAACAGCAAGGGCACTTCCACTGACGGGCCGGATTCAATCGCTTGATGCCCTGCGAGGTACGGAAGCGGTCACGGTCCTGGTCGGTCCTTCCGCAGACAGAAGAGTTCCAGCCCGCCATATCGTGTGCATACCCGAACAGGATGATCCGATCATCATTGCCGGATCCCGTGACGAACTGCCGGAAGTCCATGTGCGATCCTATGCCGATCGATGGCTGGCCCGGTTCATCTTCCCGGAAGGATGGCTTCCCAGTGGAGATGAGTACCTGGAACTGGCACTCGTGCGAACGCATGGTGACAACAGGGACTTCGAGTCCGCCCCGAATGCCTGCGTCCCCTGGCACATGGATCCAGACAAGGTGCGTCTCGACCTGTCGGGATGGGATGGTGAAGGACCCGGGTTCAACTCTCCTGCAGCAGGAGATGGCAAGTGAGGTCGCTGATCAGAAGGTGATGCTCGCCTGGGCACCGAAGAGAAATCCGAGGCCGTAGTTCTTCTTCGAGATCGAGTTGCCGCTGCTGTTCCTGAGCTCGAGCTCCCCCATCGTATTAGCGCCTGCGAATACGGACAGACGGACAGGGCTGCTGGGCATCCATGTCAGCATGGCATACACGGGCGTCGCCGTGAACAACCCCACACCACCGGGAGATGGGCCGTCGTCATTGAGCCGGAATCGCTGGTAGTCATACGCCACGCCAATGGAAACATCGAGCGTCTCGGTCCAGTCATAGACCAGTTGTATGCCCGTCTGGTCCGCCCAGCCCGTGGACATGCGGGTCGTCAGCAACCATCGATCGGCAATCTGCCAATCGATGACGATGACAGGGTAGAACAGCAGGCCGTCCTCCAATTGCGTCTCCACGCCAAGGCCACCGCCCAGGGTCAGGGTCCTGCTGAATGAATAGCTGGCGCCGAAGGCACCACCCCCCTCGAATGCATCAGACCACCCCGCGCCGGATTCCCTGGCGAACCTGAACTGGCCGCCTCCGAAGCCCCTCCATTGCTCGGTGAACTTCACGGTGGCACCGACGTGGAACTGGACGGTATGGATGTCCGTCCAGGGGGACGGCGACGCACCGAAAAATCCCGTTTCAGCAAACCCGAAGCCGTCGAACTGGTACTTGAATCCATATCCAAGTTCCCACGTGTCATTGATCACCGTTCTCCCCTGCACACGAAGTCTCAGCCTGTCCAGGTCGAACTCGCCCTGGTTGTCATCTACTTCGCTGTTGAATACATGCGCATACTGTGGGTCGAACGTGATGCTTGTTCCGCGTGACAAGGCGTCGAGCTGGCCAAAGCCGGGAACAGGTTCAACGCTGCTGGATTCATCCACTCCTCCGGCTTCCTGTAGAACTGCCAGTGATGGAAGCGATGCCAACCCGTTGGAAGGGCCAGCTGAGAATGCAGAGGCAAGAACGATGGTTGGTACCAGGCCCACCATCTTCAGTTCGATCCCTGGGCGGACCCGGTGAGTGCCGCATTGGCGGGAACCGTATCCATGAGGTTCTGAAGAACATCATCCGTTGTCAGGCCCTCGGCTTCTCCTTCGAAGTTCAGGAGGCACCGATGGCGCATGGCAGGCAGGAGGACCGATTGGATATCAGCGGGTTCGACACTCGCACGTCCAGCACGCAAGGCAACGACCTTTGCAGCGAGAACAAGTGTCTGGGCCGCTCGCGGGGAGGCTCCGAATCGCAGGTAGGTGTTGACCTGCGGTGTCGACAGGTCGCTGCCCGGGTGCGTCGCCATGACAAGCCGAACGGCGTAATCCTGGACGTCATTGGAAATTGAGACCTGGCGAACCAGTTTCTGGTGCTCGAGAATGGTGGCTGCATCGAGAACCGTTTCAAGTTCAACGGAGGAATCACTGGTAGTTCGATCAAGGATCTCGCCAAGTTCCTGCCGAGTTGAATAGCCCACGTGCAACTTGAAGAAGAATCGATCCAACTGGGCTTCCGGAAGAGGATAGGTTCCTTCCTGCTCGATTGGATTCTGCGTTGCCATGACGAAGAACGGCCGTTCCAGCAGGTAGGTTTCTCCGCCAACAGTCACGGATCGCTCCTGCATCGCCTCGAGCATCGCCGACTGCGTCTTCGGTGTTGCGCGATTGATCTCGTCGGCAAGAACGATCTGGGCGAAGATCGGCCCCTGTCGAAACTTGAAATCCCGGCCGGTCTCGGTCTCGACGACGATCGTCGTACCGGTGACATCTGCCGGCATGAGGTCGGGCGTAAACTGGATCCGTGAGAAATGCAGTTGCAATGCTTCCGACAACGATCGGATCAGGAGTGTCTTGCCAAGGCCCGGCACACCCTCCAGCAAGGCGTGTCCGCCTGCGAACAGGCAGGTCAATACCCCGTCGACGATGTCCTCATGACCGACGATGACACGGTGTATCTGTTCTCTGGTCTTCAGGTAATCGGCCTGGAAACGCTCGATTGAAGCCGAGTCGATGGTCATGGTTCAGATGGTACCTGCAACAGGGAAGAACGATGTCGGAAGTCCAGGTTGGCTCCTGGACAAGCTCCCTGGCGTCCAGCAGACCCCTGGAGCTATTCGTCAGACTTGGAAATCTGCCAGTACTCCAATTCAACGGGCGCCTGGCGACCGAAGATCGAGACATGAACACGGACAAGTCCCTTGTCGGGCATGACCTCGTCAACGGTGCCTTCGTAGTTCTCGAAGGGACCTTCATTGATCGTGACGTTGTCACCCTTCTCGAATTCGAGCTTGACCGTCGGATCCTCATCAGGAACACGGGAGTCGAAAAGCATCTTCTCGACTTCGTCCGGTGACATGGGGGTCGGTCTGCCGGCAGTCCCGACGAAATCACCCACGCCGGTTGTTTCCTTGATGAGAAAGAAGACGTCCTGCGGAATCCGCCCGGCAGGGTCGAGTTGCATCTCGACGAAGATGTAGCCCGGGTAGAGTTTCGTCTCGGTAATGCGAGCCTTGCCACCCTTGAGCGTCCGTGTCTTCTCTGTCGGCACCATGATCCTGCCTACGGATGTTTCAAGCTGTTCGATCTGCACTTTCTTCTGGAGGGTATCCCGAACGTAATTTTCCTTGTTCGAAGCCACTCGCAGCACGAACCAGTCGAATCCCTGGCGATACATGGGCATGTCAACCGCCGGGTCAAATGCCTCCTCATCCGTTTCATCGGAGATCGACTCAGCGAGGGGGGACGCCTCTGGAGTCGGTTCAACAGCAGGCGTCTCAGGTACTGGCTCCTCAGCGGCTGGTTCTTCAGCAACTGGCTCCTCGGCGACTGGTTCTTCGGCAAGAGGTGCCTCTACAACCGGATCGGAGGATTCCTCGACGGCTTGAACCTCCACGGCAGGTGGATCGACTGCAGGTTCCACTGCCGGCACGGCTTCCTCCGAACTGATGTCTGCCGTTTCAACAGTGGCATCGACTGCTTCAGGCGAATCTTCGGGTATTGATTGGCTGCGATCTTCGTCGATCATGCAGGGTTGCTCCAAGGAGATCATCCGCTGGAGGACGCATCAAGCACGCCCATCCACCAGAAGAAGATGTAGAAAATTCGATCAAGAACGAAGCAGTAGAACGCGATGAGCATGGTCAATGCGATCACCGCCCATGTACTCCGCTGGAGTTCCTTCCGGGTGGACCAGTTGACCTTCTTCATCTCTCCCTCGGTGGCGATGAAGAAATCAACCGTACCTCTCTTTGAACCGATCAGGTAATAGCCGAGACCGCCGAAGATGATCCCGACAACAAGAATGGCTGCAACCTGGACATAGGCGGTTTCCACTTCGCCGAACGAAATCGTGTCAAGCCAGTCCCAGAGCCAGGTCAGCCCGAGGGCGACAATGACACCGAAGGAGATGGCCGACATGAGTCGTACCCAGTATCCCTGTCCACTCTTGTAGATGGCCCCTGCCATGATTCCTGCTCCGTTCCTTGACTCCACCAGGAGGTGGAAACCGTTCTGAACACGCCGGGAGTGACTCGAACACTCAACCTGCGGATTTGGAATCCGCTGCTCTGCCAATTGAGCTACCGGCGTTCCTGCGACGAGGTGCCGGACACCCCGCCGACTGCATCACTTCCGCTTGATCTTGTGGAGCGTGTGTTTCCGAAGGCGGGGACTGAACTTCTTGAAGCCAGACTTCACCTTCTCGTCGATACCACCCTTCACGCGGATACTCGTGCGATAATTCAGGTCGCCGCACTC
>JAYZBD010000126.1:0-16352 GCA_036339395.1 Planctomycetota bacterium
ATTGCCTGTGGCAGTCGACACACCCTGGCCCTGAGGAGCAACGGAACCGTGGCGTGCTGGGGGTGGAACAGCGACGGGCAGTTGGATGTCCCCGGGTTCCTTACGAATGCAACCCAGGTTTCCGCTGGCGAACGACATTCCATCGCTCTTCGCAGTGACGGCACTGTCCTCTGCTGGGGCGGCAACGCCCACGGACAGAGCACCCCACCCTCGCTTGAAAACGTAATCCAGATATCGGCGGGGAACAACCACACACTGGCACTCCTGGCAGGGGGTACTGTGGTCGGCTGGGGCAATAATGATCATGGCCAATGCGATACCCCGGATGGCCTGGGGGTCATCACCGAGATTGCCGCGGGAGGAGATCACTCGGTTGCACTGCTGGATGATGGAACCGTGGCCTGTTGGGGCAGAAACAACAAGAGCCAATGCGACGTACCGGAAGGACTCGAGGACATCATTGCAGTGGCGGCGGGGCATCAGCACAGCCTTGCCCTGTTGGCCAATGGGCAGTTGGCGTGCTGGGGCAACGATGAATACGGCCTCCAGATTCCACCGTTGACACCAAACGGCGTCATACAGATAGATGCCGGGTACTACCACTCGATCCAGAACTCACCTGCTCCAGGCGCCTGCTGCGTAGCTGTTGGTTGTGAACAGATGTCGCAGGAAGATTGCACAGCGTTGGGAGGAGATTGGCTTGGGGAAGAGATCTCCTGCGATGCATGTGATGCATTGATCGGTGCATGCTGCGTCGTATCAGGCTGCACCCAGTTGGACGAGGTGGCATGCAATCAACTGGGTGGAGGCTGGACCAGTGGCGGATCATGCGATGACTGCCAGTCCCCATGCCCGGCTGATCTCAATGGAGACGATCTCGTAGACGTGCTCGACCTGCTCGAACTGATTGCGGCCTGGGGCAGTTGTCCCTGAGATCCAGGAGACGCCCGTCACTTGTTGCGAAGATCCTCGAAGGCCTTCTTGAGGTCCTCGTACTCACTTGAGAGCGAGGCAATCTGTTCAACAAGAGACACCTGGATTCCCACGGAAAGCTCGTCATTCCGGGAGATCATCTGGTCGACGAGATCTTCGATGTCATCCTGCCGCTTGTAGACATCGGCCGAGTCTCCATTTCCAAGCTGCTTGTACTGGGTCAGGAGCATGCGTGCGGCCCCGATCCGATTCTGCTCGATTGAATGGTCACAGAGCAGCAGCAGGCACTCGGCAAGCATCCTGGTCGCGTATTCATTTTCAGGCCAGGCCTGGTGCACACGTTCCAGGTCGTACCGGCAACGTTGGCCAAGAGTATCGACCTGGTCTGGATCGACTCTCTGGGATGAAACAAGTTCCCTCAACGCCTCCATCGTCATGCCGCTTTGGGCGAAGAGTTCAGCCGTATCGCCATGGTTCATGAAGTGATGGATCGAATCAAGCATGTCCTTGATGGTTTGAAATCGATCTGCAGGATCTGCAGCCATTGCCTTGAGACAGACCTCAGCCAACGGAAGGGGGATATTTTCAACTGAATCCGGGGTCGGGTTGGAAAGAACGTGGTCAAACACCTCGGAAACCGTGCTCCCCGGATGAGGAGCTTCTCCTGTTGCGACCTGGTAGAGAGTGGCTCCGAGGAGGTAGACATCTGTTCGTTCATCGAGATGCGCATGTTGGTCAAGCATCTCCGGGGCAGAATACGAAGGTGTTCCAGCAAACCCATTGGGCTTGTAGGTACCATCCTCAGTCATTTCGGCAGCGATCCCCCAGTCGATCATGTAGACCTCGCCGTATTCACCCACGACAACATTGTCAGGCTTGATGTCCCTGTGGATGATCCGTCGTCCATGCGCGAAGGCGAGGGCTTCGCCGATTCGGCAGAGAATATTCAGGTGTTTCCGAAGATGTATTCGTTCCGCATCCCTGTCCTCAGTCAACATCATGTCCTTGTCCAGCACATCTCCCCACGATTCTCCGGAAACGAACTTCATTACCAGGACGGCGTGGCCCTCTGAATCGTTTCCAAAGACATGAATGGGCGGAATCGAAGGGTGCTCAAGTTGCCCCATGAGCTCAGCTTCTCTTCGTAGTTGCAGTTCCGCATCGCTGCTTCGGCGATCCGACCTCGACTGTTTCACGGCGACATTCCTGTTGAGACAGGACTGCCGTGCAAGTGAAACCGTTCCAATCCCACCTTCTCCAACCGTGACCTCGAGAACAAGATCCAGGTCTCCTCCATCTGCCCCTATCCGAAGTTCTGGAAGAGAGGCGCGATCAGACTCCTTCTTCGCCGTTCCTTCGACCAGCCACGACACATCCGGCCCCGCCTGCGGTTTGACCGACTGGGTTGGAAGGTGGTCTGGAGGAATGGTGGAGGCCAATTTCTCCGGTGTGTACTTTCCCTTGTTCATTCCCTGGGAACTCCTCCTTGTGATTCCTGGAGCCGGAAATCAGTTGTCAGCGGGCAGGTTGACATGCTGCAGGTATGCCTCTGAGTTCATGACTGTTGCATACGTCGGAAATACCTTGGAACAGAAGATGTCATGCTCCATGTCTGTGCGTGCAGAAATGCAATCCGCCAACATGGATACCTTGAAACCCATCTCGTAAGCGGTGCGGCCGGTTGAATCGATCCAGATCGAGGTTGAAGCACCGGCGATCGCCACGTCGGTGATGTCACGGCTGATCAGCTCCCGGGCGAGTGTCGTATTCGAGAAGGCATTCAAGCCTCGTTTTCCCGGTACCTCGATGATCCTGTCACCGAAATCCAGGAGTTCAGCGATCGTCTTGGTTCCCTCCTGCCCATCCCGCAGCGCTCCGGAAGCCTTGATGGCAGCCAGGATTCCATCCGCTTGTCTCAACTCCTTGTAGTCGTCCGTAAAGACGATCGGGGCACCGAGGATCGTGATCTTGGAATCGACGATCGACCTGACGAGGGCAACCGTACGCGAGACGACCCGATCATTCCGATCTTCATTCTCCATGACACTCCGAAGGACGCCACCAGGACCAAAGTAGTCATTCTGGAATCCAATCAGGATCAGGGCATGATGTGTTGTCACTGTTGAAGGCTCCGGGACCTGCTCAAGATGCGGGCCAACGATCTTATCAGAACCCCGAACGGCCCCCCGGGTCATCATGCTGCAATAATGCGATCATGGCAGGCAGACCCCTTGTCATCCTGGCGGAACCAATCGAAGCCGATGCTGCATCATGGCTTGGCAGTCGTGTGCAGCTTGTGGCCAGTGCACCCGGTGAGGATGACTTCGTCGAACACCTCCCGCAGGCGGTCGGCATTGTTGTCCGCACGTCAACAAGGGTAGACGAACATTTGCTGAGTTCCGCGCCGAATCTTCGGGTTGTAGCCCGTGCAGGAGTCGGCCTGGACAACATCGATGTTGAAGCATGTGGAGCTCGGAGCATCAAGGTCCTCTCGACACCCGAAGCGAATACCCAGGCTGTCGTCGAGTATGTCATTGCAATCATCACGAATGAACTCAGGCCTCGGACACCCGTATCCGAGGCGGTTGACGCCGGAACATGGATGTCCCTGCGTTCAGGCACCCACGCAGCAAGGCAGATGGACACTCTCTGCCTGGGGATCCTTGGATTCGGAAGGATCGGGAGCCGCGTCGGCAAGATCGCCAGGGCGATCGGGTTTGACACGATCTACGCAGACCTGCTGGATATCCCGGACAGGAAACGGCATGGCGCACGACCGGTTGGAATCGAGGAACTCCTCGCTGCCTCCGACGTTCTTTCGATTCACGTCGATGGTCGCGATGCCAACCGTGGCTTGTTGGGAGCCGAGGAGCTGGGCCATTTGAAGGACGACGTTCTCCTGGTCAACACATCAAGAGGCTTCGTTCTTGATACGAAAGCACTGCTGGAAAGACTGAAGGCGTGCCCGGCGATGCATGCCGTCCTTGATGTTCATGAAGAAGAACCGATTCCAAGCACCTGTCCCTTGCTGGGCTTGTCGAATACGACCCTGCTTCCGCATGCGGGGGCTCGAACCGGGAAGGCGCTTGCAGACATGAGCAGCGTGGTGAAGGACCTGGCAAGGCACCTGGGAGTCGAATGACGCACTTGATGGAGCATCAGTCCCAGCGGGGCTAGAATGACCTGCCATTCCCCTGAAGCTGGAACCTTGATCCATGGACTATGAAGTTGAATCCATCCACGCACGACAGGTCCTCGACAGCCGTGGAAACCCGACCCTTGAATGCGAGGTCATGCTCGGCGAAGGAGTCATGGGACGTGCGATGGTTCCATCGGGCGCAAGTACCGGAGAACACGAAGCCGTCGAGTTGAGGGATGGAGACCAGGAGCAGTGGGGTGGCAAGGGCGTTCTGAATGCAGTGGCAAACGTCAACGACGAGCTGGCACCCCAGATCGTCGGCCTGGATTCCCGTGAACAGGAATACATTGACCAGTTGATGATCGAGCTTGATGGAACCGCGAACAAGAGCAGGTTGGGGGCGAATGCAATGCTCGGAGTGTCACTGGCCGTTGCACGAGCAGCCGCATCGGCATCGGGACTTCCGCTGTATCGATACCTGGGAGGAGCATCTGCTCGATCACTCCCGGCACCGATGATGAACATCCTCAACGGCGGCAAGCACGCTGACAACACGGTGGATTTCCAGGAGTTCATGATTCAACCCTGGGGATTCGACACGTTCGAGTCCGCGTTGCGGGCAGGCGTGGAGATATATCATCATCTCCGAGGCGTCCTTTCAGACCGTGGCCTGTCCACCGCTGTTGGAGATGAAGGCGGGTTTGCGCCGGATCTCGATGACAACGAGGACGCGCTTAAAGTCATAGAGGAGGCAGTCGGCCGATCAGGCTATGGATTTGGTGACCAGGTGTTCATAGCACTGGACCCAGCGGCAAGTGAGCTCGTGGATGCCGCCAGGAAGAAGGGAAAGGAAGGGTACTGCTTCTTCTCAAGCGACCCGGATCGTATTGCCACTACGGAGGAAATGATCGATCTCTGGGAAGACTGGTCGAAGAGATACCCGATCCGATCCATCGAAGACGGCCTTGGCGAAAACGATTGGTCCGGCTGGGCCGAGATGACGGAGCGACTGGGGGACGAGGTCCAGCTTGTCGGGGACGACCTCTTCGTGACCAATGTCGACTTTCTCCGTCGCGGTCTCGAGGAAGGATGCGCGAATGCCATCCTTGTCAAGGTCAACCAGATCGGCACATTGACGGAGACATTCGAGACGATCCGGCTGGCTCAGCACAGCGGATACAGCGCTGTCGTGAGCCACAGGTCCGGAGAGACCGAGGACGCAACCATCGCCGATCTTTCCGTTGCAGTGAATGCCGGGCAGATCAAGACCGGGGCACCTTGCAGGAGTGACCGGTGTGCAAAGTACAACCAGCTCATCCGCATATCGGAGGAGCTGGGAGAACTTGCCGAATACGGACCCGCCATGTAGCCACTGGTTCATGGAGCAAGGAGGTGCTCCGTGAAGAACTCCTCGATGGCCTTGCGCCGCCTTTCCTCCTCGCTCTCGTCGAAAAGGAAGTTGTGCCTTCCTTCGAATTCGAGAAGAGTCGAGTATTTCCCCGCGAGTTCATGAAGCATCCTGGCCTGCTCGGGAGGCACGACTTCATCCTGTGCGTTGGAACAGATCAGGAGTGGCACGGACAGCCGAGACAGGGCTTCGTCCGTCCGGAAGGGGTGCCTGATCAGGAACGGCGGGGCTCCGAAGCTCCAGGCAAAGCCGCTGATGCTCGCCGGCGGAACGACAAACACCATGCAGGTGGGGCTTCTGCGAAGGGCGACATCGGCAGCAACCCCGGTGCCGATGGAGATCCCGTAGTACCCGACACGGTTGCCATCGATATCCACCCTGGCAGTTGCACGATCGATGGCTTCAAGAACGTCTCCACGGATGACCTCCTGGCCGGGGGACCCCCCGGACCTGCCATACCCCCGGTACTCGGGCAGGAGTACGGCATACCCGAGATTCGAAAACCTGCGTGCCATGTCAAGGCGATCATCGATCAACTCGGCATTGCCATGAAGCATGACGATCATCGGTGATGGCCTTGATTCCGAGGATCCGGCACCCGGCAGCAGGAAAGCTTCGACATTCACATCCTCACCGACGAGGAGAACCTCGACATCATCCGGTGCAGATGTCGCTACGTCGGTATTGACCAGGAACCTGGGGAATATGAATCGCTCCTGGAAATAGGAAACAAGTACCCACCAGGAAAGGCACGCAATGACGGAGATGAAGAGGATGGAACCGAGCAGGTTTCTATTCCTTGATTCCCCGGTTGACTCGTCGAGGGTATTCATGCAGGGGTTCCCGAGGGTTCAATCCGTGGATCAATCCACCTGTAGAGAACATCCACGCACAGGTTCAGGAGGACCAGCATGGCCGAGTAGACGAGCACGACAGCCAGGATCAACGTGATGTCCTTCCCGAGAACCGCATCAACGAAATGGGTTCCGACCCCAGGTACAGCGAAGACCTTCTCGACGACAAAGGAACCCGTCATGGCTGCTGCAGTAGCTGGACCCAGGTAGCTGAGAACAGGAAGCAGTGCATTCTTCAATGCATGCTTGAGAACGACCGTGTATTCAGGCATTCCCTTTGCGCGGGCCGTGCGGACATGATCGGATTGAAGTTCCTCGAGCATCCCCGAACGCGTCAACCTGGCGATGTATGCTGCGAATGGCAGGCTCAGGGCAAGGGCAGGAAGAACGACGTGTCCCGGTTCGCCCCAACCTCCGACGGGAAACCACCCGAGGTGGACTGCAAAGACGACAAGAAGCACTGTTCCAATCACGAAGGCTGGCAGGCTGATTCCAACCAGGGCCAGGAGCAATGAGCCGAGATCCAGCAGCGATCCGGGTCGCACCGCTCCAAGAACACCGGCGCCAATGCCGATGAGGCAGGCGAGCGCCACTGCGGACAGGCCCAGCAGGATTGAAACAGGCAACTGGGCAGCAAGGATTTCATTGACGGTCCAGTTTTCATGTCGGAGGCTTGGACCGAAATCGATGATGGGCCCGTCCCGGTCACCAAGCACCCAGTCAAGCCCCGTCACGCCCGACAGGTAGTCCCCGTAGAAGACTACCGGGTCATCAAGGTTGTATCGAGCCTGCATTGCATCAACAATTTCCGCAGGCGGCCGCCGACCTTCAGGTTTCTCAAGGGGGTTCCCCGGAATGATCCAGACGAGCATGAAGGTGATCGTGTAGATCGCCAGCAGGATCAGGGGCAACTGCATCAGCCGAGTGACGATCATTCGTGGCAGTCCACCCCGTTTCATGGTGCAGTCGCCTGGACCATTGCCTCTTGATGGTCCGTACGCCGGATGTTCCAGAGTGACTGGACCTGTCTGGGGTGATGTGTAATACCCTCGATCCTCGTGGGATCGTACATGTGGACATCCACGATCTGGCAGATGGGAATCATCGGGACCTGTTCCTCGAAGAGATATCGCTCGAGTTCCGACAGCATCGACATGCGAGCCTGTGGATCCCTTTCCATTGCTGCAGCATCAAGTGCCTGGTCGACCCGTTCATCCACGAACCCCCGGTCGTTGTTCCCATCGGTTGATCGGCACAATTCGAGAAACGTAGTTGGATCTCCGAAGTCGCCGTACCAGGCTCCACGGGCAATCATGAAGTCACCTTCCCGGAGGTCATTCTTGTAGAACTTCGTGTCTCGCCCGACGAGTTCCACCTCGACTCCCAGAACGCGTTCCCATTGCTCTCGCAACGCGAGGGCGATCCGCTTGTAACGAGGTGTGTTCGTCGTATACAGCAGGCTGACGACAGGAAAGGGTGTTCCATCCACGGACTCGAGTTTCCCATCTCCATCCCTGTCAAGCCACCCCGCCTCGGAGAGGTCTTCGCGAGCCCGGGCAGGGTCATGCTGCAATCCGGTGGGCGAGACATACCCGGGAATCGACCCCGGGGGTATGAGCGTGGAAATAGCCGGCTCATGCAGCCGGGTTACGTTGTCGACTATGACCGACCGGTCAACAGACCTGGCAAAGGCCCGCCTGACGAGAGCATCCGCAAATGGATTCAGATCACCTCCAGGCAGTTCGGGCCTGCAGTTGAAGGAAAAGAAATCCGTTGCAAACGCCGGAACGATGTGCACATCGTCCCGCTTTCCGGACCTGGCCATTTCAACCAGGTCGGCTCGGTAATCGACGTTCACGCCATTTATCCAGTCGACCGATCCGGATTCATAGGCAAGAACAGCGGTATTTGGATCCTCGATGGCAAGGGTCGTGATGGTGTTGTTCCGGACACCGTCCGGATCCCGCCAGGTAGGTGAACGCTTCAGCCGCATGTCCCGCTTGTATCGCCAGGCATCCAGGATGTATGGACCATTGCCGACCAGTCTTCCAGGCCTTGCCCATCGATGATCCTGTTGAAGTCGACCTGTTTTCGCGTTGAAGTCGACGAACCTGCGACTGCTCCAGGGGGGCGGATCCAACTGGTGCCACCCCACATCCGTACGGACTTCTTCCATCGGCCAACCTTCGACCGTCGGCCTGTGAACCGGTGAGGCGGGAGCGAATGCAAGCAGGTCGAGCAGCCAGGGAACGGGGTGCTCAAGTTGGAGTCGCAACATGTAGTCATCAAGCACATCAATCCCCACGGTTTCCCGGAAATGCTCTTCTGCTTCCGTCCACAATGCGGGTCCGTCGATACCCTCACCGCCTCCGCTGGCTTCCTCGAGTTGCTCCTGTCTCCAGTCCCAGAAGGCGCGTGAACCCTTGATCATGAAGAAGAGGTTTGAATAGTCCGCAGCCGTATCGGGAGCCAGCAGGCGAAGCCATGACCAGGCAAAATCATGCGCAGTTACGGGCGACCCGTCACTCCACCTTGATTCGGGTCTCAGGTGAAAGACCCAGGTCAATCCATCGCCGCTTACATCCCATTTCCAGGCAGCGGCCGGTTTGAAACCACCGTTGTCCAGGTCGAGGCGGACCAGTCCTTCGTACAAGGCGCCTCCCATGCGCATGTCACGAAGGTAACTCATGCGTTGAGGATCAAGCGTGAAGACCTCACCTCCACCAACGATGACCAGGTCCGATCGATCGCCATGATCGTCACACCTTGCAACGACAAGCATCGTTGACAGAAACAGGAGTGCTGGTAGAAGGAGCCGCAGCATCACACCATCCATGGAACCGCATTCCCGGATCCATTCCGGGGGGTCTGGCTACATGGTACGTCGACCAACATGGATGGCCAGCGTTCATTTCGGTTGCCTGTGGGGTTGCTCAGCGACCGGTGTAGGGTGGCCTGGAATGCATCTCATCCCAGGCCTCCTTGGCTTTCCTGAGGTCGTCCTTGTTGTTCAACCAGGGGTTTTCCAGGTTGAGGTTCGGGTATGGAAGATCCCTCTGGGCGTTTGCATAGTCGCCATCGATCAGCCTCAACGTCTCGTCGCTGAGCCGGAGAGAAAGCCCGCTGCTCTCCTTGAGTTTTTCGTTGCCCTGGAGCGATTCATGGTGCAGCAGGATGACGTCGTAGACCCGCGCAAGTTGAGGAGCCATGTTCAGGCCGACTTCCCGCCTGTACCGGATCAGTTCTGGATCCAGGTACTGCTGTTGCACATCGAAGATGCTTGGTCGAAGAGCACGGATAAGTTCAATACCACCTTCGCCTGAAAGGATTCGATCCAGCGTGCTCTTGATCATTCTGAGTTGGAGTTTGCGACCGATTGCTCGAAGATCTTCACCACCCTCGTCCTGGGATCGACGGCTCCTTGCGATGCTTGAAACGGATTCAAGTTGGCGCATGAGAACACGCCAGTCATCTTCGGACTCCGCTGCATCGGCAAGAGCCCGGACTGCAGCATTGAAGCTTCGGAGCGACAATTCGCCATTTGTCATTGATTTCCGTATCGCGATGGCAACCCAGAGTCTCTTCGTGTAATCGGGTTCATCCAAACTGCTGGCCCGTTGCCCGAGCATTCGTATGGAGGAATCCGTTCCCAGGAACCCGGCAATCTGGATTGCATTGACGCCCCTGTAGACATCACCCTCATCGAGAATAGTCTCAAGAGATGGAATGAGGTCTGCTGCATAGGCAGATCTAAACGCCGAACTTGCCTGCCCCCTGATGTTCTGCATCGGCTCAACCAGCTTGGTGCGGGCCTTCATGACATCGTCATGATCCCCACGGGCAAGCAGGTCGAGGTAGTAAGCCGTGTACTCCCTGATTTCCGATTTATCCCCCTCATCCAGTGTCGGCTGGGCAACGAAGGCCGACAGTGAAGTGGGTACCTCGCCGCTGGCCCCGCCTGGAAGGGCCAGCAGGCAGACGAGCCAGCTGATTGTCATTGCAGATCTTCGATCCATGCCTGGGGTACGTCGCCAAATTGCAGGAGATGGGGTCGTTGACATCCCGTCGATATCGAACAGGGAACGGTATCAGTCGCTCATGGGGGTGTCAACGATCTGGCAGCCTTTGCTTTCCAACCAACCCTCGTGAAAGGCAGTGAGTCGACGTGTGCCGGTTGGCAGCCCCTAGAGGGCCGCCTACTATTCCCACGAACGCTTCTGTTGAGCAGGTGCCCCCACGAGAGCCACATGCATGGAATAGTGCTGATTCCCGGAGTCCTCGCCCTGGCCATGTCAGGGGCTGTACCACTGGCGGTCCAGGAGAATCCTTCCCCCGGGCCAGCAGCCGGGACTCCGACCATCACGGAAGGCCTGGTGACATCTGATGCCAAGACAGCGCAGTTGCTTTCAGTTGAACTGCTTCGGTATGCGTCGGATGTCCTGGCTGTTCCACCGCTCTCCACCGAGGCCATCCAGGCCGCAAACCTCTTCATCAATGAGGCAGTCAAGTTGGATCCGGGTAATGTCGAGATCGCCCACAAGCAGCTTCTCATCGCCATACTGACCGAGGAAGACGATTTCATCGACAGGGCAGTTCGCCACCTGCTGGCGTTGACTCCAGGGGACCAGGTTGCCCAACTGCGACGACTTGTCATGGCCGTCGACCAGTTCAATATTGCGGAGGATCGAATCCAGGCATACGAGTTCCTGTTGCAGCCATCCAACACGGACGAACTTGGAGCGGTTATTTCCTCAAGGCTGGCATTCAACCTGGCGATGCTCTACAGGCAAACGGGCAACAGGGATGGATTCGCTCGACTTCTCGGAGAGTCGATGACCCTGGACCCCTTCTATGCCGAGGCCATGGCCATCGGGGCCGGTTATTTCCAGACCCGAGTTTCAGATCCAGTGGCCAGCATCGAACTACTTGTCAGCCTGCTTCTCTCGGATCTGTCGGATACGAGCACCCCCGCAGTTCTTGCGAACATGCTGATGCAACACGGGGCCTACGATGCTGCCCGGCGGATGTATTCCCTTGCCGTTGACGACCTTGTCGCAGACAGGCAGACACCGTCGAACGATCTCCTCGCGGATCTCGCGGTTTCGATGTGGGCAAGCGGTGAAACGGAATCTGCTCTTGCATTGATACAGGTCCGTCAGCATGAACTTGATGAGATGTTCCGTTCGCTGACTGAGAATGACCAGCCGGGACTGTCTCCCCTTGAACTTGCAAGGCTTGAGGCGCCCATGACGCCGACCCTTGCAACAGTCCGGGCCGTGATCTCATCCGGCTCCGACGCTGATACAGCTGCAGATGGGATGGCTTCAGCAAGAGAAAGCTACCTGCAGGCAATCAACATCCTCAATTCAAACGACACAGGCGATAAGAAGGCCCAGGCGTCAGCTGCTCTCGAACTGGCCTGGTTGCAACTCTGGCTTGGCAGCAATGCCGATGAAGCTGAAGCACATATTGAAAGTGCACAGGCACTTACACCACTCAGCGAAGAAGCCAGGGCCCGCTTCGATGGCTGGCTGCTTCTTCGAAAGGGTTTTCCAGGAGATGCATTGACGGTCCTGGAGCCGCTTGCGGACGCGGACCCCGCTGCCCGTCTTGGACTTGCAGTTGCATACCAGGAACAGGGTCAGCTCCAGGAGGCTGCGAGGAGTTACCTCTTGATAGCCCGTGATACTCCGGGAACCCTCCTGGGGATCTGGTCAGCCATTCGCCTCCAGGACATGCTGGGCACACGTCTCCCTCCCACGGAAGATTCCGCCGCAATGACAGCACTTGTCAACACCATTCCAATGGCCGTGGACAGGTATCCGCTCGACCCAAGACTGGCGGTCTCCTTCTCCATCAGAACCAGCGAAAGTGACATGCAGCCCTACGAGCCAATCATGGTCGAGCTTGAGATTGTCAACAACACGCCGTTGCCCATGGCCATGAGCCCCGAGGGTCCCATTCGCGAGTTGATTCTCCTGCAACCGGAAATACACATTGCCGGCATGAGCAACATCCAGTTCGGCCCCCTTGTCATCGATGTCGGCCGTCGTCTGCGGCTGGAGGGACATGAACGAGTTTCGATGACCATTGATCTTCGAGCAACATGGGTTGGAAGGATGTTGAACATCTTTCCATTGTCCGGCGGAACTGTTCTTACCAACGGCACAACCAACTTCAAGGCCCGAAACAACACGATGGCAAGGAATACGGTCTTCTATCCTGGTCTGCTTGGTACGGAGGTTTCAGGTACTCCCGCGAGAGTCGATGGAGTTCGAGTTAATGACCAATGGGTGTCTCGTATCGTTTCTTCTTCAGGCAAGGACGAACTCAGGTCGGAGAACATCATTGAACTTGCGCTCCTGGCCAGCGTGATACAGGACAATGCCAGGATGGATGTGACCTATCCAATAACACAGAACATCCTTGATGGAGGCATCCAGGCGGTTCTCGAGTCCTTTGCCCGAATGGATACTGTCCAGAAGGCGTGGTTCCTGTCTGTCGTGAACGATTCAAAGGAAATCCGCTCGATACAGGAGCACGCCATGGACGATCAGCAGCGGCTCGTGTCCATGATCCTGCTGATCCGCCTCCTGGAGAAGAGTGACAACCTACTCATTCTTGAAAGCCCGGTTCTTCTGGGAGCGTCCGAATCCACGGATCTCGCCGTGCAGTCTCTTGCCAGGTGGGTCAAGCGGCGCGCGGAAAACCTGCTCGAACGGGAACTTGATCAGGACAGGAATCCACCTGGTTGATTTGATGCATTCACATCATTTCGCGGAGCCGATACCCAGGTCTGATACCGTGAAGAGCGCATCGAAGGCGTAGCCGGCATCTTCCACGGCCTTCCTCGCACCTTCTTCCCGATCGACTACGGCGATGATCCTCGTGACAGCCGCCCCGGATGCCTCGATATCCCTGGCAGCTTCCAGCACCTGCCCACCGGTTGTCGCGACGTCTTCAAGGATGACGACATGGTCACCTTCCGAGACAACTCCTTCATGGATCTTCTCCGTTCCATAGTCCTTGCGAGCATTTCGGATGAACAGGCAGGGCAACTTGGATGCCATGGAGGCAGCCGTGACAAGCGGTATTCCCCCGAGCTCTGCTCCGGCAAGGAGAGTCGTATCTGCAGGAATGCGTTCAGCGAACAAACTGCCCAGGGCCTGGAGGATGTCCGGCTGGGTGGAGAACCGATACTTGTCGATGTAGTAGGTGCTGGTTCTCCCGCTCCTGAGGGTGAACGTGCCATGCAGTACTGCGACCTCGGAGATACGCTCGGCAACGCTCGTTCGATCAAGCATGTCGGGATGGTACCCTGTGCGACCAGAGGCGTACGTTTCGTCATGATGATCCTGGTGACCAAGGCGTGTTCAAATGGCTGAAATCGTTTCGACAACCCCGATGATCGGCATGGAGATCCACGTGGAGTTGGCCACGCGATCGAAGATGTTCTCTCGATCGGCGAACATCGCCCATCCCGACAACTGGGACGCCTTGCCCAACAGCCTCTGTGACCCCGTCGTTCTTGCTCTTCCGGGAGCGTTGCCGGTCATGAATACGGAGGCCATCGAAATGTCGATGATGGTCGGAATGGCCCTTGGAGGAAGCGTTTCCTCGTTCAGCAAGTGGGATCGAAAGAACTATTTCTATCCTGACCTTCCCAAGGGGTACCAGATCAGCCAGTACGACCTGCCACTTTGCATCGGGGGATCCCTGGAAATCCCCTCGGGCATGGGGGGGACGGTGTCCGTTGGGATCACTCGTGCACATCTTGAAGAGGACACCGGGAAGACGGGTCATGAACTTCCCGGGGGAGAGGAGTGCGAGGGATCTCTCGTGGACTTCAACCGGGCAGGCGTGCCACTCCTGGAAATAGTCACTGAACCCGACCTGTCGTGTGCCGAGGATGCCGTGACGTTCGGAAAGGAGTTGAGGAACATCTGTCGATTTCTCGGTGTTACGGAGGGAGTGATGCAGCGGGGACACATGCGATTCGAACCCAACATCAACGTCATCATCAAGCTTGATGATGGTCGGGAGGTTGCAACTCCCATTGCAGAAGTAAAGAACCTGAACTCCTTCCGCGCGGTTCACGGTGCCATCGACTACGAGGTCAAGCGACAGGTCGAGGCGTGGAAGCAGGACGGAGTTGAAATGGGCCCTGGAATGAAGACGACAAGGGGTTGGGATGACCAGAAGGGGACGACATTTCTTCAAAGGTCAAAGGAAGATGCGCATGATTACAGGTATTTTCCTGAACCAGACCTGATCCCGGTCACCGTGGACGAGGATTGGAAGGGTCGTGTGGCGGAACGCATACCCGAACTTCCAATCCAGTTGCGAAGCAGGTACCAGGGGGAACACGGACTTCCAGAGAAGGACGCACGTGCCATCGTCGACGAGCGTGACCTCTGCAGGTATTTCGAATCATGCCTCGATGCGATGCCAGGCGATGGTTCCGGAGCGGAGATCGCCAAGTGGCTGCTGAATGCAGGATCACGGGTTGCCAATGAGCGTGGTGTGGACATCCAGGATCTCGGGATCACACCGCTCCAATTGGTCGGGATCATCCAACTCCGTTCAACCGGCTCCATCGGATCCAGCGCCGCCAATGATCTCTTTGAACTCCTCTGTGATACCGAGGACACTGCCGATGCGGTCGCCGAATCAGCCGGGCTGCTCCAGGTCGACGATCCGGAGGCACTCACGGGCTGGGTAGAAGAAGCAATCAGTGAACACCCGGACGCGGCCAAGGACTTCGCAGAAGGCAAGGACGCGGCCATCGGGCGCCTGGTTGGACATGTGATGAAGGCAAGCGGGGGCCAGGCTGATGCAGCCTCCGTGCGACAGTGCCTGGAAGACAAGCTCAGGAACAAGTGAATCAAACTCAACGAAGGAAGGAACACACAATGACCGACTACCCGAGAGCTACGATCGCAACGTCGATGGGGGATCTTGTCGTGGAACTCTGGAACGATGTTGCCCCTGGTCACGTCGAGAATTTCAGGAAGCTCGCTGCCGACGGGTTCTACGACGGCCTGATCTTCCACCGCATCATTCCCGAGTTCATGATCCAGGGCGGATGTCCCGATGGAACCGGGATGGGTGGACCCGGTTGGAACGTGAAGAACGAGTTCAACGACCGTGAACATGTCGAGGGAACGTTGTCGATGGCTCGATCGAGTGACCCGGATTCCGCAGGAAGCCAGTTCTTCGTGTGCCTCGGTCGCGAACATTGCAGGCACCTGGACAACCAGTACACGGCGTTTGGCCAGGTGGTTGATGGCCTCGACGTCGTGAGGGCCATCGGTGCGGTCAAGACCGATTCAGGCGACCGTCCGCTCGATCCGGTCTCCATGACATCCGTGGCCATGGCGGAGTCCACGTGCTCATAGGAAGCCATGATCCACATGTGGCCGGCGATTACTTCAGGTTTGGTCGTTCCATGGGAACCCGCCAGGCTGTTGGCAGCATGAAATGCCTTCCCCTGTAGGAGTAGACCTGCCCGCTTATCAACAGGGGCCGTTCCATGCCGGTACTTCGTGCCCAGGCTTCAAGTTGGACGAGGGTGGTTGATGGCATGAGGATCATGGGAGGTTCAAGGAGTCCCTGTGAGTCGGCATCAAAGACGACGATCCATGCTCCATGATTTCCACGGACCAACCGCCCTCGCCTGGACACGAGCAGCATGCCTTCTTCAAATCCCTTGGGTCCCGGAGTCAACTCACCACTTCGGTCCACACTTCTCTTCAGGGGGCCAATATCCTTCTGAAGCTGTGAGACGATTGCAGCGATGCTGTCCCCCTGGTCCTGGAAGTCAAACCCATCTTCATCAACTTCATCTACTACGTCAGGTTCAGGCACGTCTTCCGGCGCGGTTCCAGGTCGCTGTCCATGGCTCGCTTCCATTTCCACGTGTTCAAGGAGCAGGTAATTTCGATTCCTGTAGAGCAGCACCTGCCCGGACAGCACGAAATCAACTTCCTGTGAATCGTGGTCCATGATCTCGAGCTCA
>JAYZBD010000127.1:0-4259 GCA_036339395.1 Planctomycetota bacterium
TGCAGGAACTCTTCGACCCGTCCGAGGAGAATGCAGACGAGTTGCACGCCCGGGAGTTCGGCCTCAGTTACGTTGCCCTCGATGGCAACATCGGCTGTCTCGTCAACGGAGCCGGCCTGGCCATGAGCACCATGGACATCATCAAGCTCGAGGGTGGCGAACCGGCCAACTTCCTGGATGTCGGGGGTGATGCAACCCTCGAAGCCGTGACGGAAGCCTTCCGGATCATCCTCGGCGAGGAGCAGGTCGAAGGCGTCCTGGTGAACATCTTCGGAGGAATCATGCAGTGCGATCGCATTGCCAATGCCATCGTCGGTGCCGCCGAGGAGGTCGGCTTCGAGGTTCCCCTGGTCGTCAGGCTCGAGGGCACCAATGTCGATGAAGCCCGGGTGATCCTCGAGGAGGCGCGAACCCGCCTGCCCACCATGCAGACCGCAACCGACCTGGCTGATGCCGCTCGAAAAGTCACGGCTGCTGTCGGAGTCAGTGCCTGATGACAGGCCCCATGCTCATTCTCTGGGACATCGATGGAACCCTTCTGAGCAGTGAAGGTGCCGGTGCGCAGGGCATGGAGACGGCTGGCCAGGAAGTCTTTGGTGAAGGCTTCTCGCTGGAGGGCATCGAGCTTGGCGGCCGTCTTGATCCGCTGATCGTCAAGGAAGCCCTGGCCCGCATGGGTGACACTGAACTTGAACCTCACCATGCGACCTTCCGGGAAACATTCCATGGTTCCCTCAAGCAGTTGCTCGAGGGAGATCACCCATTGCGAATTCTGCCCGGGGCAAGGGAACTCCTGGTCGCACTGGCTGACATGCCCGGCGTGACACAGGGTCTTGTCACCGGGAACTACCAGGAGACGGCGGAACTGAAACTTCGTGCCGCGGACATCGATCCTTCCATGTTCGCCTTCGGTGTCTATGGCGATGATGGGCAGATTCGGAATGAGCTTCCACCGAAGGCACTGCAGCGAGCCAAGGAACACCTTGGCGATGAGCCGGAGGTGGTCATTCTCGTTGGGGATACCCCGCACGATGTCACCAGTGGCAAGGCAGCCGGTTGCCATGTCCTGGCCGTCTGTACCGGCAGTCACGATGCCGATGTGCTTGAGGCTGCCGGGGCGGACCTGATCATTGATGATCTCTCCGAGGTGGATGCCGTACTTGTCTGGATGCGTATTGTCCGCGAGACTTGGAACCACTCATGATGACACCTGATCTTGCCGCCAGTCCAGTTGCCGACTCACGTCGCATAGCGTCCATCGACGTCTTGCGAGGACTGGCCCTGCTGGGCATTCTCGTCCTCAACATCCAGACATTCGCCATGCCCTTCGAGGCCTATGGCAATGCCTATGGCTATGGCGACATCGAGGGCTCCAACTACTGGGTCTTTACCTTCGCGATGCTGCTGGGCGACATGAAGTTCATGGCCATCTTCTCCATGCTCTTCGGGGCAGGCCTTGTCCTGTTCATCGAGCGGCTGCAGGAGACAGGTCGACCAGCCTACGCCATCCACTACCGCCGGATGCTCTGGCTGCTTGCACTGGGACTCCTGCATGCCTACCTGATCTGGTACGGCGACATCCTCGTGACCTATGCACTCTCTGGAATGATCGTGGTCTGGTGTCGACGATTTCCTCCATGGCTGCTGTTCATCGGTGGGTTGTGTGTCGTCAGTGTCTGCTCGATCTTCATGCTTGGTTCGGGGTTCCTGATCTCCGAGTTCGTGCCGGAAAAAGTCAGCATGCTCGGTCCGGATTCACCGGGCCGTATGGCGAGCATTCAAAGCCAGTTGGAAGCCTACTCCGGGACATGGGCCGACGAGATGCCGCACAGGATCATGGCGTCCATGTCAATACAGACCTCCGGCTTCCTCTTCTTCCTCTTCTGGCGGGCGGCCGGACTCATGCTCGTTGGGATGGCACTCTATCGATGGGGTGTCTTCTCGGCGAAGCGGTCCAGCCGCTTCTACCTGGGCATGCTTGGCCTCGGGGTCCTGGTAGGGCTCCCGATCGTCGCCTATGGATTGAAGACGGCCTGGTCGGTGGACTGGCATCCCTTCAAGGTGAAGTTCATGATCAGCCAGTTCAACTACTGGGGCAGCATCCTCGTGGCCTTCGGCTGGATCGGCCTGGTCATGCTGCTGGTTCGAAGCGGGATGGCCCGCTGGTTCCAGCACGCCCTTGCCAGTGTCGGTCGCATGGCCCTCTCGAATTACCTGCTGCAATCGATCCTCTGCACCTTCATCTTCTATGGACATGGACTGGGGCAGTTTGGCAGCTGGGACCGGACTGAGCAGATGCTCCTGGTCCTGGGTCTCTCCATCGCCCAGTTGATCTGGTCGCCATTGTGGCTGGCAGCATTCCGTTTCGGTCCTGCCGAGTGGCTCTGGCGTTCACTGACGTACTGGACGCGGCAGCCGATGAAAGGCTGAGTCAGGCGCTGAGGATCCGGTCGTGCAGCGGCATGACGATTCCGGGGATGACTCGCTGCTCGGCCAGGCGTTCGGCATGTCCTGCCAGGGTGCCGAACACCGATGAGAACTGCTCGATGGACTCGAACGGGCCCTGCTTCCGAACGGACAGGTAGACACTCAGGGGCTCATTGTCGAAGGAATGTTCGACGACCGACTTGGGCGATGTGCGAGTCTTGATCTCAAGGGCGGCCTGGATCGAGGAATCATCATCGATGGCCAGGCCGAGGAAAGGCTGTACATCGAGCAGGGTCTCGTCGCTGGGCTCGAAGAGGGCTGCCAATGGAGAATCGGCAAGCAGTGCATCAAAGACGATCTCGTTGCGATTGGCACGGGCGTGCAGGTCGAAGCCGAAGACGAGTTCAATCGCTTCCACGTCGATGGCGTTGATCGACAGGAACCAGGGGGCCGTCTCCAGGATCAGTTGGTGGAGTTTGTAGGCCTCCTCGAAGGATTCCGGGTTCACCCAGCCGCTTCGGATCGAGGTCTTGCGAAGCGCCAGCCAGCAGTAGCGTCCATTGACCTCACCCGACTCGAGTGCGATCTCGTTCTCGAACCGCCGCAGTCGTTCCATGTCGGGTACGACCTTCTTCACGCGGTCGAACATGTCGAGGATCGTCTCCCGGGTCGTGGGGAGATCCATCGTCACATCGATCTTCTGGTTCACGTAGAAGTCGCTGCAGAGGGCACCAAAGGACGTACTCATGCGGGGCATGCTAGCGATCGCGCCGAAACCCGTGATACCCGGTACATGCCGGTGTGTACAAGTAGTGCATGAGTCCGGGGTTCGATCAGGGCGCGATCACGCCTTCGGCCTGCCCGGTCAGGCAACTGATCCTCGCCGATTCGCAGAGTTTCAGTACCCGGCCACGTGTTCCTGGAGCTTCCGGCTCCGTGACATCCTCGACGATCCGTTGCAACTGCTGGGCAACCAGGGTCCCGGCGTCCGCTGGTTCCTCGCTTGGGGCTCCTGATTCATCCCTGTCTCCCTCGACATGGGTCCACTCGGCTGCATGGTCGTTGACGATGAGTCGTCCCTCATCGCCCAGAACGAGGAGGCGTCGATCCCAGGAACCTCCTCCATCACTGACCACGATGGTTGCCGTAGCCTGGTTCGGGAAGCGAGCAGCCACCGAGAAATGTCCTGCGAGCCCTGCAAGTCCATCGGCCTGCAGGGGCCTTGGGCCGGCGTGGGCTGCGAACACTTCATCAGGTTCACCAAGCATGTGCAGGACGATGTCCATGGCATCGTAGAGTCGCGCCCACGGTGAGGACTGTTCCTGCCCGCTGGTCATCGAGATGTGTACGCACTCGATGCGTCCGAACCCGTCGAGTGCACCTGCTGCGGCAATGAATCCAGGTGATTGGCGCATCATGGGAACAAGGTGCGCAGGGAGTCCATCATCAGGCTCGGCGAGCAGTTCAAGCACCGGGTCCGGTGGGAGGGTGGAGGTGGCAACGGGTCGATCACTTGTCCGGATCGCGCTGCGAGCAGCAGTGTCGAGCGCATCCCGTGCAGCGATCCATGCAATGTCATGGTCGGTTCCGTGCAATGCGCTGCGAAGATCCTTCAATTGTTCGACCTTCATCGCCTTCGAAAGGCTGATGCCATCATCGAGATCGGGCGAACCGATGCCGATAACATCGACCAGTCCGCTCGCCATGGCGCGTTGCAGTACCGGGAGCTGGTTTGCATCGGCCCAGGCAATGATCTTCAGGGGGTCTGCCATCGCCAGATGGTACTCACATGGGGTATGATTGACCCGTGGGACAGGCGGCCGCTCCCGGCC
>JAYZBD010000128.1:0-3464 GCA_036339395.1 Planctomycetota bacterium
GCCGAAGTCATTGGGTGTCGGGACGAGCCCGGTGCCGAAATGATGCTGCCAGATGCGATTCACGAGGACCCGGCTTGTGCGAATGTTGTCCGGATCGATGATCCACCGTGCCAATGCAAGTCTTCGACCCGAGGATTCATCGGTTGGTTGGATCGATCCGGGTTCTCCTCCGCCGAGCATGCCCGGGAATCCGACTCCAACGACTTCCAGTTGCGCAGCCGGGTTTCCCCGGGCCAGCACACGGGTTTCAGGAGGCGTTGCATCCGGTTCCATGACGCACAGGACATCCGTCGTCGGGGGGACGGGGCGGTGGAGATCCATGAACCTCTTGACGAGTGCTTCGTGCTCGGGAGATCCAGGGGCGGACGGGAGAGGGGAGAGGCCCAGGGCCAGGTCGACGATTCCACGATGGGGGAGTACACGATCCCAGAATCGAACGTTCCGGATCGAACCCTTGAAGACATTCCGTCCAGGCAGCACCTCGCCTACCAGGACAAATCGTGGTGCATCAAGTGATTCCTGCGACCCTGTTCCCTCGGCAACGGGTTCGCCATCGATGTACAGGATGGACATCCCCGATTCCCGATCACGGGCAAAGGCGACGTGGTGCCAGTCCCCGTCGTTGTAGCCGCTGGCCGAGGACATGCTTTGCTCCGGATTCCCAGTGCCTGCAACGATGTATCCAGTTCCCTGGAGCGTGATGCCCCAGTCGTTGACGATTCCCGGGACCTCGGCGCTGATCAGCCCGGTACCGGTCCACCAGTTGCGGTGGTGATCTCCATGACCCTGTTCAGTGGTCATGAACTCGAATTCGACGGTGAAATCATCGGCAACCGGGGTCTCGATTTCCCGTGAGCCATCCTCGAGGGCGAGGACAAGTCCATTTCGATCCACGGGCGGCGCAGGCGAGTTCACAAGGCCCGCATGTGACTCGATGATCGAGTTGGTGAGCCGGTTGCGTTCCTCGAGCCAGGCCTGTTCGCGGCGGAGATCTATGTCCGGGTTGTCGAGATTGTCCGGAACTCTCTTGAGAAAGTCGACTTCCTGGATCGAGTTTCCGGGAGTCGACTTGTAGGGGGTGATGCCGTGGAAGAAGGCCAGCATTCGATAGTAGTCGGCCTGGGGAATTGGATCCTTCTTGTGGTCATGACACCTGGCGCAGCCCATGGACATTCCAAGCATCACCCGCGACGTGGTGTCGAGTATCCCGTCAAGGTCGTCGTATTGTGCTAGTGGAATGTCCGTCGGCTCGTCATCCCAGATGCCGAGCCTGTAGTAGCCGGTCGCGATCATCGATGAAAGAGAGCGGTCTGGAAGTTCATCTCCAGCCAGTTGCTCGAGAATGAAGCGGTCGTAGGGCATGTCCGAGTTGAAGGCATCGATCACCCAGTCGCGGTACCGCCATGCGGCTGGTTTTCGACTGTCGCGTTCGAAGGAGTTCGTCTCTGCCCAGCGGACCAGGTCAAGCCAATGCCTTCCCCACTTGACCCCGTACTGCTCGGACTCGAGGAGTCGGTCGATGCATGTGTTCCACGCAGTTGCATCATCATCGGCTTCAAAGGCCTTGATCGCATCGAGTGGAGCCGGGAGTCCGGTCAGGTCGTAGGTTGCACGGCGTACAAGGGTACGGGGGTCGGCTTCATTGGATGGGGTCAGTCCGAGGGAATCCATCTCGATGGCGAGAAATCGATCAATGGGGTGGGCATCCGTGTTCGATCCGGGTACTGCTGGTTTTTCAAGTGCAATGCACGACCACCATGTCTCGTCATTGCTGCCGAGGACACATGTCGTGCACGCCAGGATGGCCATGGCCACCGCTTGCTTCATGGGTTCCCCTCGTTCCTCCATGGACTCGTGGAATGGGCGATACTGGACTCGAACCAGTGACTTCTTCGGTGTAAACGAAGCGCTCTAGCCAACTGAGCTAATCGCCCGGATGTCACCATGGTACTGCGATCAGGGCCGTGTACGAAGTCGATCGATCACAGTCTTCAGCCAGGCTTCTTCGGGCACGGCCCAGGGCCTGTACTTTTCCTCGGTCCCCGTATCTTCGCTGCAGAACAGGGTTCGCTGGAGCCCAAGCCCTGATGCAGCAGGTGAATCAATCAGTTGTGATGAATCGTTTGCGCTCATCTGGTAGAGGATTCGCATCTCGAATTCCCGCTGGCTGCTTCGATCGAGTGTCCTGTTGAGATTGTTCAGCGTGTCGACCCAGGTCAGGACATGGATGCCAAGTGCCGGTCCGTCCTTGAGAAGTTCAGTCAGGATGGCATGGGGGCTGGCAGGTTCATTTTCATCACGCGTCGAGAAGGAGAAGTCATCTTCCGGTCTTCGAAGCTCCCTGAGCCTGTGCAGCCCGTGAAGGATCACGACGATCCTCGATCCGGAGGCTTCCCCGGTGGATCGGCGTTCCTCGAGAACAGCGCCAAGTTCGTTCATGATCTCCGTGGACTCCCGATGTGTTCCAGTCGTGCAGGCGTGGGGCAGGCTTGTTCCCAGCGCTTCGAGCCGGCCATGGAGATCGGAATCGGAGGCAAGCCCGTCGAGTATGACGAACCGAACTCCAGGATCGCCGGGTGAGACAGCTGGCGGTGATTGTGCCGCAGCCGAGAGCATCGCTGCCATGAAGAGCGCTGTTGCAGACTCTTCCCGTTGGCCGACGGCCAACAGGTTCGAACCACTCTGCAACTGGAGCATGAAGGCCGTTGGATCCTTGATGGCGATCGCATCGCCCGCCCAGCACCTGATCGAAGCGGGTGTCTCCTTCGGCTGGTCGGCCAGGGCAGCTTCAAGCAGTCTGCACTCGGTCAGATCAGCCGGGATGTTTCCTTCGAAGATGAAGGGGGATGGAAGGTCCAGGTGCCGTTCCTTTGCAAGGGCGTGGACCACATCGAGATAGTGGTCTCGTACCGAGTCATCAAGCCAGCAGACCTGGAAGGAGTTGTTTCCCTCGACCTTCCCACCGGCGTCGTTGTAGATCGCTTCGCCGGGTCGCTCCAGGAGCCTCGCTGCTGCATTCTCTTCGCTGAGGATGAGGTAGGAATCCGCCTCTGTACATTGCAAGGCGATCCGTACACCCATCTGACCGAGGGTGCTTCTCGCCAGCGAGTAGGAACCGTCGAGTGTCTGTGAGCCAAGCAGTGCGTGGATGCCGAATGCACGGCCCTGTCGCACGATGCGGTCGAGAAGGAGTGCGGCATCCTGTGACAACTTGTCGTCGTCGACGAAGAGTTCCTGGAATTCATCGACGACGAGGAGCACTCTCGGCAGAGCTTCGCCCGTGTTTGCCCTGAACGAGGCAAGGTCCTGGACGCCAAGTTCGCGAAAGCGCTCGCCTCGCTCCTTCAGTTCAAGATCGATTCGTTGCAGAACGCTGAGACCGAATTCACGATCACTCTCGATCGCGATGACTCGGGCATGGGGGAGGTTGTGTTGGGCATAGGTCTTGAACTCAACGCCCTTCT
>JAYZBD010000129.1:0-10267 GCA_036339395.1 Planctomycetota bacterium
GCTTGCCAATCCCACCCGCCAGGAAGCCTCGGACATCATGGTCCGCGGGGCTTCGGCCCTGCTCCAGGCACTCGTTGCAGAAGGGAACGTGCATGGCGTCATCGGCCTTGGCGGAACACAGGGCACGCCCAACTGCACGGCTATCATGCGCAGCCTGCCCTATGGGTTCCCGAAGATCATGGTCTCGACCATCGCATCCGGGGACGTAGGGCCCTTCGTCGACATCAAGGACATCACCATGATGTTCTCGGTGGGAGACATCCTCGGGCTCAATCCACTGACGAGGCAGATCCTCGCCAATGCAGCCGGAGCCGCCCATGGCATGGCTGCAGCGCATGACTCGGTGAAGAGAGCTGCTGGTGATCGGAAGGTCATCGGCATGACGAACCTCGGTGTGCTCACGGATGGTGCCATGAAGGCCATGGCCCTGCTGCAGGAGCGAGGCTACGAGGTCATCGTCTTCCACGCGGTGGGATCCGGTGGCCGTGCCATGGAACAACTCATCCGTGAAGGCGTGATCCATGGTGTCTTCGACTACGCCATGGGTGAGATCAGTGATGAACTCTTCGATGGACTTCGGGCTGCCGATGCGCATCGACTGACGGTTGCAGGTGCCCGGGGCCTTCCCCAGGTCATCTGCCCAGGCGGCGCCGAGCACATCGGCCTGCTTGTCGAGCCCAATGTCGTCCCGGATGGCTGGACGGACAGCATGCATGTCTTCCACAACCCGGTCATCTTCGCCCCGCGTCTTTCGCCCGAGCAACTTGAGCAGGTCGGGGCGGAAATCGGCAGCCGACTGGAATCGACGACCGGGCCTGCGGTGATGATGATTCCAACACGAGGTGTCAGTCGCTACTCCATCAAGGGCGGCCCGTTGCACGATCCAGCAAGTGATGAGCGTTTCTTCGCCTCGCTGCGGGAACACTGCCCGGCCCAGGTCGAGGTCATCGATTTCGATGCGGGAGTCGAAGATGATGCCTTCGTCGAAGCGTGCGTTGAGCAACTCGATGCAATGATGCGTTCCTGAACAGGCAGGTTGCATCGTCCGCCTAGGGCTTCCTGACCAGCCGACAGCCTGCATGCACTCCCAGCCAGGCGGCCAGCAGGCCCAGGATGATTGATCCGACCACGCTGATGCATGCTTCCAGGGCGGCGCCCTGCTGCAGCTGTTGCACTGTCAGCAGGCTGAAACTGCTGAAGGTGGTGTAGCTGCCGATGAAGCCCGTGATCACGAGGGCCGAGGCGACCTGCAATGAACGGTTCATGCGAAGCAGTTCCACGGGTGAGAGGGTCGGGTCTCCCTCGGGCCACCAGGGATGCTCATGCAGTTGCCTGGAATGGGGCAGGTCCCGGAGGCGACTGCTGCCATCGCGACGAAGCGTGCCTTCCAGGAAGGCGAATACCAGGCCGATCAGCAGGCAGCCGAGAATATTCACGCATGCCAGGGCGATGTACCGGGGCATGCCCAGTTCACCATGCAGCAGCGACATGGAACCTTCACGCGAGATGGCACCAAGCCCGCCTCCGAAGCCGATGCACAGGATGAGCAGCAGGAAACGCATCAGGCCAGTTGCCCCCCGATGAACAGGCCAGCCCATGCTGCAATGACGCCAAGCAGGAGGCAACCGAGAATATTGCAGGCCAGTTGGCCTCGCTTCCCATAGGCCAGGAAGAGATTGTCGAGACTGAATGTGCTGAACGTCGTCAGCCCTCCGCAGAAACCGGCAAGCAGCAGGGCCATGCCCTCGTGGATCGACACGCTGTCCTGGTATTGCTGCATGGCATCAAGTGCTTCATGTGACTCGAGCACGGCCAGGCCATGGAGCCATCCGTAGCCGATGCCCATCAGCAGACTCCCGAGGATGTTCGCAGCGAGAATCGCGGTCCACCCCGGCAGTTGTGTCCAACGCTGCCCGGCCTCCTGGGCAAGGAAGCGCGCGGCGGCTCCCAGTGCGCCGCCGAGCATCACCATCAACATGGTTGAAAGCAGGTTCAAGGAGCAGGTGTGTCGGCAGGTGTGTCTATGGTGGGAAGTGGGAAGGCATCGCTGGCCACGTGTTCCGTGTCCATGATGCGAGCCATTTCTGCAACGACCTGGGGATGGTCATTGGCGACATTGGTTGTTTCACCCGGGTCGCGTTCCAGGTCATAGAGCTCGATGGTCGTATCGCCCTTCTTGAGCTTCACTCGAAGGGCCTTCCATCGACCCTTTCGTACTGCCTGCTTGGCTGCGTACTCCCAGTAGAGATGCTCACGGTTGACCGCATCCTGGTCGCCCGTAAGTACTGGCAGGAGATTGCGACCATCATGACCAGGCGGGGGAGTGATGCCCGCGACTGCGCAGATCGTCGGAAGATGATCCTGGAAGCTCGATGGCACGGCACTCCTGCTGTTCGCCTCGATGTGACCCGGCCACCAGGCGATCATCGGTACACGAATGCCTCCTTCGTAGAGCGAACCTTTCAGGCCTCGCCATTGGCCGGTCGAGTCGAAGAATGACGCATCTACGCCACCAGCCCAGGTCGTGCCGTTGTCACTGGTGATGAGAATGATGGTTTCATCCTCGATGCCCTCTTCGACGAGCGCATCGACGAGTTGACCGATCTCCCGGTCGAGTCGACTGATCATGCCGGCATAGGCCGCGTTGGGTCGGGCGTGGGGGAGGTAGCCCTTCTGTCCGAGATAGGCCTCGGTGTCCCACTCGCGTGGATAGGCATTCGTTTCCTCCTCTGGAACCTGGATGGCCACGTGGGGTATCAGGCTCGGGTAGTAGAGGAAGAAGGGTTCTTCGGCATGGTCGTGAATGAACTCGAGAGCTGCATCACGCATCACGTCGCATGAATAGGTTCCCGACGACCATCGTTGCTGGTAGTCGGCCTCGTCTTCAAGGGGCTCGGTGATCTTCTCATGTCCCTTGTGATACGGGTTGCCAAGTGGGAGTTTCTCCTGGTTCTTCCAGAGGTGGGTTGGATAGAAGTTGTGCGCACGTCGCTGGCAGAGGTAGCCCACGAACTGGTCGAAGCCCTGCTCGTTGGGATGGCCCACGGTTCCGGGGCCTCCCAGTCCCCACTTGCCGAAGCAACCAGTTGCATACCCATTGGCCTTCAACGCCTCGGCGATGGTGACTTCCTCCTCGGGCAGCGGGTACTGGCCCTCGGGTTCGTCCTCGCCCCAGCCTCCATTTTCCCAGTTGGCACGAACCACGGCATGGCCGCTGTGCTTGCCGGTCATCAGGACGCATCGTGAAGGTGCGCAGACTGCGCTGCCCGAGTAGTGATCGGTGAGAAGCATGCCTTCGGCTGCGAGCCGATCCATGTTCGGGGTGCGGATCTTCTCCTGGCCATAGGCTCCAACCTCGTTCCAGCCCAGGTCATCGGCCATGACCAGGACGATGTTCGGGGGTCGCTGGAGTGGTGCGGCGGACACGAGCACCGAGAGGATGGTGGAGGCGACGAGCATGTACCTCACGGTACCCGGAAAGCACATGAAGCGGCGGGAGCTGTCATGAAAAAGGACATGGGGCCGAGGCTCGCAGCCTCGACCCCAATCGAGAGTTCACCGTGTCCAACGTGTCATGCCATAGGGAGGTTGGCCCTTGACACGTCCAGAGGAGGTGTATCAGTTCCGTTGTCGTCGGCGTCGACCGGCGAAACCGGCGAGACCGAGCAGGGCAAGTGCACCGGGAGCGGGAACACCTGTCCAGACGATGTTGTCGACGAAGATTGCTTCACTACCGGAGTTGGAGTCCAGGGAAATACGAAGTTCGCCTGCACCACCGCCGTAGTTCGTCCACATTTCTTCGATATCCAGGTCATCGATGTCACTGCCAGCCGTATCAAGGATGACTACGCCACCGATTTCGATCATGATGCGGTCATCGGCTTCCCAGCCGGTTCCGTCGACGAACATGTCGAAGGTGACGCCTGTTGCGCCATCGACTGCATCAAAGACCATGGTGGCCATGCCGTCGACATCGCTCATCTGGAAGCCTTGGCTTCCGTCAGTCCAGTCTCCAACAGCACCGGCATACGAGGTCACGCCGAAGTAGTCGCCATCAGAGAGACCGCTTCCATCGCGCGTATTCGTGTAGTAGGTTCCCCAGCCGTCGCCGGAAACCGTGTGATCGTCATAGTTGACCAGCCAGTGGTCATTGACTGCATCGGCATCGATGTAGTACCCACTGCCGGTCGAGTAGTTTTCGAAACTCTCAGTATGGATCACGACGCCGAGTGCAGTTGTGCCAAAAAGACCAACAGCCGCCACGGTGATCGGGGCAAGTGTCCTGTTCATGCTCCCACTCCTCCCTCGTTTCTCTTTCAATTCTCTACCTGGAACAGGTTCCACCCTGGCCAGGTGGCCCCCCATTGGGAGCCCTCCGGCGTCGATACTATGGGGAAAAATCCAACTCGTACAGTTTAAATACCGAAATACACGGTGTTTATCGGCCTTTCAACCACCGCTCAGGGGTCTCCAGGGGGTTTCGAGGCTGATTCCACTGCTTCAAGGGCAATTTTATGATTCCCAAGGGCCCCCGGGGGCAGGGGAGTCTTTGAATTGAAGGAGCGGAGTTGGTCCCGGGTCAGCAGTGTGATTCCAGTGTCCTGGACTTCCACGGAGGTATCCAGGGCCAGTTGACTGGCCATGAACGCGTGGACCGCTGCCTGTTTCCCTGGACCATAGTCATGTTGTTCTTCGGGAAGATGTACGAACCGGCAGTGTGCACCGGCGCCAAGCACGTCGTACACGTCATGCAGGTAGGGGTACTCGACCGTTGGCGTGTTCCTGGTCCAATCGCCACCGCATGAGACAAGCAGTTGAGGTCGAGGTGCCGCAAGGGCGGCAAACTCGACGTTGTTCGTACGCAGGTTCTTCCCCTGGTGAACAGGAAGTCCAGATTCGCAGGCGCACCCTCCAAACCAGTGTGCAGACACCATGACGACGGGGGCCGAGACACTGATGCGATCGTCCACGGCCGTTGCAAGGAAGGTCTGTGTTCCGCCTCCCGATGAACCAGTCATGCCGATGCGCGCCGCATCGATGTCGTCACGGCTCAAGAGCCAGTCGACCATGCGAATCGAGTTCCACGTCTGCAGGATGGTGGTCTCGGGAACTCCATGGGGGAGCTGTGTTGTTTCTCCCCAGCCGACCATGTCCCATGTCAGTGCAACGGCGCCCATGCGGGCGAGGTTCGCGCACAGTCGCTGGTAGTCGTGCTGGAAACGACCCTCGGGGTCATCATCCAGTCCACGAAAATGCCCATGCGGACAGAGCACCGCCGGGTACGGGCCCTTGCGACCGACAGGTTCATACAGGTTGGCCGCGATGAACAGGCCCGGCGCCGTTTCAACCTGCAGGTTCAGCACGCGGTAGTCGTCGAATGCATGTTCGCCGGTCACCGTGACTCCAACGGGTACACGCGTGGCATCAAGGTCCAGGCCCAGCGTGTCCAGGAGATGCCGGCGAATGGTCGTGGCCCGCGTGTTCCAGGATGCTGCATCGGTCCAGGTCGCACGACACCGTGCCAGTTCCTCGGCTGCGAGGGCTTCGTCGATCACGTGGTGGGGGGGCCAGCGATCTGCTGCTGGCGCAGGGACCTCCTGCGTGGCGAGGATCATGGCAAGGCAGGCAAGCAGCAGGTGCATGGGGAGTACTCCGGCGTCGATGGTACGACCATGAACTCCTGCCTGCTCGATGTTCGGCCGCAGGATCGGGGCTCAGGCGACGGCTGAATCCGCCTGTTGCCGTGCAAAGAGGAACATTCCAAGTGAACCACTGCCGACAATGGCTGCAATCAGGAGGAAGGCGGAGTCGAAGTTCCCGTTTTGCTCGGTGAGCAGACCGATGGTGACCGGCAGCAGGAAGCCCGATGCGGAGAAGAAGGTGACCATGACACCCGTGGCAGCTCCACTCCTGCTGCCGAAGAGATCCGTCAGGATCGAGTAGTACGGAGCATTGGGAGCCATCGAGCAACCGATGCCCAATGTGAGCCATGCAATCGCCCAGGTCGCCGTTTCAACGAAGATCAATGGAACAAAGCAGGCGGCAGCAAGGAGTTGAAAGACAATGATGAAGTAGACACGCGACGTTCGCGTGTTCCCCGTTTGTCGATGCAGTGCATCGGACCACCATGCAACGAGTTGCATGAGGATGATCGCCAGTCCCCATGGCAACGTCGTGAACCAACCGATCTCGCTGAGCTTGAGATTGAAGGTCTGTTCGAAGTAGCCGGGGATCCAGGTCAGACCAAAGTAGAGAATAGCGCCGAATGCGAAGAACGACCATGATGTTGCCAGGAGGGTGGGGTTCTTGAGGAGTTGCAACCACCCAGTCATGTCCTGTTGCCCATGATCCCTGTTCTTGCCCGGATTTCGATACAGGAAGAAGAGTGCGACCAGGAGGACCAGGCTTACCCCGCTGAGCAGCATGAAAGTGTCTCGCCATCCGGCGTTTTCGATGAGGAAGCCGAAGAGAGGCCCCCCGAGCAGGAATGCTCCGGGAACTCCAATCAGGCATACAGCTGCGACTTTCGAGGAATGATGTGGGGGGACCCAGTCGGAGATGGCCCTGTTCATGGCTGGGAAGTTCACGCCTTCGCCGAGTCCGAGGATGACCCTGAACACCAGGAAGAGCCACCAGTACTCAACCATTCCGAGCATGAACATGGCTGTTGTCCAGATTGCAAGGCCAATCATCCAGACGATCTTCACGCCGAATCGATCGAGGAGGATGCCCGAGATGAGATTCACAACGATGGCACCTGCTGCGAACAGGGTCATGGCCAGTCCGAATTGAGCATTGTCAATGCCGAAATCCCGGCGTATCGGTTCGATGGCGAAGGAAATCACGACCCGGTCGATGTAGTTGACCAGGTTCATCAGGAAGATGAGCACGACGAATGTCCACACCATGGTCGAGGATGTCACATTGGCCTGTTTCTTCATCGTGCTGTATTGGTTGTCCAAGGGGTGTTTCATGGAAGGATACTGTCTTGCTGGACACGTGGCCCATGATGAGGAATGATGGACGGATGGCTCGATTCCTGGCAATGCTTCTTCTTGGCTGTTTCCTCTTCCCTGCCCCGGTGCGGGCAGGCGAGGTCGATTCGGCCCTTGACCGGGCCGGCGGGAATCGTGGACAGATCCAGCAGGCGCTTGACCAGGTCCCCGCTGACCAGCGACCGGGCATGGAGTGGCTTGTCATGCACATGCCGGAGGAGGATCTCCGCACGCTGGATGCCATGTTCCTGCTGGAGAACTGCCAGCATGCATACGAGGCATGGCAGGAGGCACCCTGGCATGAAGAGGTGTCCGAGGAGATGTTCTTCGAGGCGATCCTTCCCTATGCCAGCATCAATGAACGTCGTGACAACTGGCGAGCGGATTTCCGAGAACGCTTTGCGCACCATGTCAGTGAAGCAACGACACCCTCGGAGGCCGCGGCCATTCTGAACAACGAGATGTACGGTCAAGTCGGTGTCATCTATTCGACGAAAAGACCCAAGGCGGACCAGTCTCCCTACGAGAGCATCGACGCGGGCATGGCGTCCTGTACCGGGCTGACCGTCCTGCTTGTCGATGCCTGCCGGTCGCAGGGCATTCCCGCGAGGTTCGTCGGGACGCCACTCTGGTCCGATGGTTCCGGGAACCACTCCTGGGTGGAAGTCTGGGATGACGGCTGGCATTTCACCGGCGCCGCCGAACCAACCGGCATGGACCTGGACAAGGCCTGGTTCAGCGGCCGGGCAGGAACAGCCGATCGGACCGACCCGATCAACGGTATCTACGCGGCGACATGGGCGAAGAGCCCGATTCATTTCCCCATGAGCTGGCGACTGCACGATACGACGGTCGGTGGCATCGATGTCACGGATCGATACACGGTGGATCGCCAGGCTGTACCCGAGGGCATGGCCCGTGTTCGTTTCAAGGCGGTTGGTCCCGATGACGAACGCATCATGGTGCCGCTTCGAATCAGCGCCCAGGGCATGGAACCCATCGAGACGAGTACTCGAGACGAGCGATTCGATGGCAATGACCACGTGACGGTCATGCTGCCGACTGACACCTCCGTCAAGGCCGAATTCCGACATGGCGCGGGCACCATGGAGTTCGTCGTGAGCGAAGACGAACAGGTTGCCGTCATCAAGCTGCCTGATCCGGAACCACTCGCACGGGACATGGCCGAGTCGACGAGGACATCGATGCTCCGGAGGCACGCCCAGCTTGTCCGCGACCAGCGTGCAGCCGAGCACGAGGCCAGGAGCATCACCATCGGTGAACACACCATGCCCTTCTGGTACACCATCTACGGCGAGAAGCCCGAGGGTGGCCGAAGCCTGTACATCTCGATGCATGGCGGTGGGGGAGCCCCGGCCGAGGTCAATGACAGCCAGTGGGAAAACCAGAAGAAGCTCTACACCCCGGAGGAGGGCGTCTACCTGGCTCCGCGTGCCCCGACGAATACCTGGAACCTGTGGCACCAGGGACACATCGATGACTTCTACGATCGGTTGATCGAGAACATGATCGTCTTCGAGGAAGTCAACCCCGACCGGGTCTACATCATGGGCTACAGCGCCGGGGGTGACGGGGTCTTTCAACTGGCACCACGCATGGCCGACCGACTCGCAGCTGCGGCCATGATGGCCGGCCATCCAAACGAGACACGGCCAGATGGCCTGCGGAACCTGCCTTTTGCACTGCACATGGGTGGAGAGGACTCGGCCTACGATCGCAATCGAGTCGGCCGGGAGTGGAAGGTGAAACTCGCTGAACTGGCCGAGGCCGATCCTGGGGGGTATCCCCACCAGGTACAGGTTCACGAGGGCAAGGGGCACTGGATGGACAAGGAGGATGCGGTCGCTCTTCCATGGATGGCCCAGCATGATCGAAACCGGTACCCGGAGAAGATCACCTGGCTCCAGGATGACGTCACGCACGACCGCTTCTACTGGCTGGCGGTGGATACACCGGTGGCAAGACAGCGCATCGTCGTGGAACGCGATGGGCAGGTCTTCAGGATCATCGAGAGTGGTGGGGCGGAGCAGATTCGCCTTCGACTCAACGACGAGATGGTTGACATGGACCGCCCCGTCATCGTCACGCAGGGTGGGCGTGAACTCTTCAGGGGTATCGTCCCCCGAACCTACGAGACGATGTCCCGCACGCTGGCCGAGCGTGGAGACCCGCTGGGCATCTACACGGGAGAACTCAACGTGGAACCTGTTGATTCTGCGCACGGATACAAGGAAGGGTCGGTGGATGTCGAGGTCGATGGCGAAGCTCGGGCCTACCCCTACAGGATTCGTCGACCCGAGGACATCGCGGAGGGGGAACGACTGCCATTAGTCGTGTTCCTCCATGGTGCCGGGGAGAGGGGGAATGACAACATCTCGCAGTTGAAGTATTTCCCCCAGCAAGCTTTCAGCGATGACCATCTCCTTCGCCACAGGTGCATCGTTCTTGCACCCCAGTGTCCAGCCGGCGAGAGCTGGGTCGATTTTGATCATCCCTACGAGGTCCCGATGAAACAGGATGAAGCTGCGCCCGCCATGCAGGCCGCGATTGCGGCAGTGCATCGGGTACTCGAGGAGGAACCGGTCGATTCATTCCGTGTCTACCTCGTCGGTCTCTCGATGGGTGGATATGGGACATGGGATCTCGCAGCCAGGCACCCGGAGTTGTTTGCAGCCATTGTTCCCATCTGTGGTGGTGGAGATCCTGCCACGGCATCGCAACTGGCCAGCGTGCCGACCTGGGCCTTCCATGGAACAGCCGATGCCGTCGTGCCGGAAGTACGGACCATCGAGATGGTCGAGGCCATCCAGGAAGCGGGAGGATCCCCGAAGTACTCGGCCCTTGAGGGCGTCGGTCACAACTCCTGGTCCACGGCCTTCGGACCCGATGGCGGCATGGACTGGATGTTCGACCAGCAGAGACCAACAGTCTGCGCTCCTGCACCCTGAGTGAGAGGCAGGTCAGGGAGCAGGAGACTCTTCCTTCACCCAGGGAGAACCATCCCGGACCTGGGAGGGCGTGTAGTTTCGCCTGTGATTCCCAAAGCCGAAGGGCGTCGGGTCCCAGTCACCGATGATCGGGGCATCAAGACCCTCGGCGGGAATCGAGTCCTCGTCCTCCAGTTGCCAGAGCATCGCCTGCAGCAGCAGGCGGCGAAGATCTCGACTTGAGAAGTCCTGTGCCGTTCCCATGGTGGTCACGAAGATCCGTTGTGTACCTCCGTCTTCCATGGCCCGTTCCCTGATCCAGGC
>JAYZBD010000130.1:0-6905 GCA_036339395.1 Planctomycetota bacterium
CTTCGGTTCGATCGACGGCGACCCACCTGCTGCAATGAGGTACACCGAGGCACGCATGACGCGGGCTGCCGTCGAACTCCTTGACGACATCAAGCTGGACACCGTCGACTTCATTTCGAACTACGACGACACCCGGACGGAACCGACCGTTCTTCCCGGGCGGTTTCCCTACCTGCTCATCAACGGTTCCAGTGGCATCGCCGTCGGGATGGCAAGTTCGATTCCTCCCCACAACGTGGGCGAGATCTGCGACGCGATCATCGCGGTCATCAACAACCCAGAGCTGTCCTTCGAAGAACTGCTTCAACTGGTCCCCGGACCTGATTTCCCCACCGGTGGCATGATCATCGGTCAGCGTGGCATCGCGGAGGCCTATGCGACCGGCCGGGGGCGAATCATCGTTCGGGGCACCGTCAGCCAGGAAACCATCGGCAAGAAAGATACCCTTGTCATCGATTCCATCCCATACCAGGTCGTACAGAACGCCTTGATCGAGAAGATTGTTGATGCAGCCAGAAACGGGCGTATCGACGGGATTTCCGACATCAAGAACTTCTCCGGCAAGAATCACCGGACGCGGATCGTCATCTACCTGAAACGGGATGCTGATCCAGATGTCGTGGAGCGTCAGCTCTACAGGTTCACTCCCCTGCAGTCGACCTACTCGATCATCAACATCGCGCTTGATCATGGACGACCCCGCACGATGGCGCTCAAGCAGATGATCCAGTGCTGGATCGACCATCGAGTCGAGGTCATCCGGCGACGAACCGAATATCTGATGCTGGAAGCCAAGAAGCAGGCACATCGACTTGAAGGACTCATCTTCGCAGTCTGCGACATCGACGAGGTCATCGCGCTGATCCGTGGATCACGCACTCGTGAAGAAGCCATCGAGAAACTCATGGAACGTGCATTCCGGATTGCCGGTGATCATGAGCACGCCGCCCATGTACCGGCATCACTGATCGAGCGATCGAACCAGGATGAGGGCGTCTCGCTGACACGCGTGCAGGCTGATGCGATCGGCGCCTTGCGGCTCATCCAGCTGGTCGGGCTTGAGATTGAAAAACTCACCTCCGAATATTCAGAACTCCTTGACCAGATCGCGGAATACGAATCGATCCTCGGCGATCACGAGCAGGTCCTGGAGATCATCCGCGAGGACTGCCTCAAGATGAAGGAACTCTTCTCAACGCCGAGGCTCACGGGGTTCGAGGATTCCGAGGTGGAGGAATACGACCTCGGGGAACTCATCACGGAGCACGATGTTGTCGTCACCATTTCCCACCTTGGCTACGTCAAGCGACTTCCACTGGCCACCTACCGGGAACAGGGACGGGGCGGTCGAGGCATTCGAAGTGGCTCGACGCGTGACGAGGATTTCACTGAGCACGTCTTCACGGGATCGACCCACGATGACATCCTCTGCTTCACGAATACGGGGCGGGTCTTCAGGCAGAAGATCTACCAGATACCGGAAATGAGTCGAAGCAGCCGAGGACGACCGATCGTCAACCTCCTGAAACTCAAGGAAAACGAAAGCATTGTCGCCTTTCTCAATGTCGGTGATTTCGAGAAGGGAGAGGACTTCCTCTTCTTCGCCACATCGAACGGGCGAGTCAAGCGAACTGCCCTGGCCGACTACAGGAATGTCCGGAGCAGTGGCATCAACGCCATCAATCTCAAGGAGAATGACAACCTCGTCGGGATCATCCAGACCAATGGCGAAAACCATGTACTGCTCGCAACAGTTGGGGGCATGTCGATCCGGTTCGATGAGAACGATGCACGCGTGATGGGTCGTACCGCTGCGGGAGTCAAGGGGATCGAACTTGGAAAAGATGACCAGGTCGTCGGTTGCGTAGTCGCAACCGATGAAGCCGACCTTCTCACGGTCACATCCAACGGGTATGGCAAGCGAACAAGCATGAATGAATACCTTGTTCACTCCGTCGATGGCACGACACGCAGCCAGAGCAGGGGCGGCAAGGGACGACGCGACATTCGCACGGGCAGTCGAAACGGTGATGTTGTTGCCATTCGAAGCGTCACCGACGAAGACAGCATCATGTTCATTAGCGCCGGTGGCATGCTGGTCCGGATTCCGGCAGATACGATCAGTCGCATCGGACGCAATACGATGGGTGTCCGCCTCGTCAACGTGAAGGATGGCGATCGAGTGATGACCGCAGCACGCGTCTTCGAGTCAAATGACGAAGAAGAATGACCACAGGACATCTTTCGGGTGGATGGGGCTCATGGAGAGTAGACTGTGGCTCGCGACATGTACTGTCGACGTGGAGAAACCGGAATGCCATTGAATGCCTGGAACGAGGACATCCTCATCGCCGAGCTTGACAACGAGCCGCTGTTCTCGGAGGACATGGACAATCTCCACCAGCAGCTGGAGGACGTTGCACGCGAAGAGGCACCTCTGCCATGCATCATCGTCGATCTGAAATCAGTCACCACCGTCAACTCCTCGAATCTCGGAGCACTCCTCAAGTTGAGAACCACCCTCAACCAGGCTGACAAGCGCCTTATCGTCTGTTCCGTAGCGGATGGAGTCTGGACAGCGCTCCTGGCAACTGGACTCGACAGGGTATTCACGTTCAATGACGATGTGACCACTGCCCTTGCCCGACTCCAGATGGAGTGTTGATCACGAGTTCGGCGGAAGGACACGATCATGCTTTCAATCAGGCGCAGTGAACCCGAAGCGCGAATCGAGTTGATGCCCCTCATCGACGTGATCTTCCTGATTCTCACCTTCTTCATCTACGCCATGGTCCTGATGGTCCAGGTGGATGTTCTTCCCGTTCCGATGGAATCGTATATCTCCGGCGAAGAGGCTGATCCTGTCCCCGCAACGAGCATCACCCTGGATCTCGATGGAAGCATCTACCTCGGGCAGAATCCCGTGGCATTGGACCAGGTGCTGCCGGAGGTGAAGAGCCTCCTCCAGACAAGCCCCGATACCGTGATCTACATCGTCATGGCAGCCGGTGAAGCGGATATCGACCGTGGGCCGATTCTCACTTCACTCTGGGACCATCTTCGTGAGTCCGGCATCGAGATCAAACTGGTCGGCGCTCCAACTCCTGCTGACCCCACTCCTGCAACAGCACCATGACTCGTATCTCGCACCGTCTCGTGATGGTTCTCTCGGTCGTTGTATCGATCCTGATTCATGCGCTGGTTCTGCTCCCTGCACTTGTCGCTGCAGCAACAGCGGAAGCCGGGTATACGGAACTTGACCACGAACTTTCGGATGCAACACAGGAGCGGCTGCCCGAGGACGAACCTGAACGACTCGGTCTCGAGGAATCGGACCAGTCAACCATGACATGGATCGGATACGACACCTACAAGGAGCACCTTGCACAACTGGCCGAGTTCGACCAGGCCGAGTTCGTCGATGCATCGTCGCCGGTGAACGCAACGACCGAGGGAGAAACACCCGCTCCCCAGCCCGGCCCCTCAGTACCAGCCGGGGCAAGTCCAAGGACGGCGGCAGAACAACAGGCAACTCCCGCGGGAGGAGGGCCGATCGACGGGACAGGTGCGCAGGGTGGCGGACTTCCCTCGCAAGGGCAGGGTCCACTGTCTCCAGCTGAACCAGGTCCGGCAGAGGAGGAGGGAACCACCCCGGATTCCGGGGCCAGCCCCGAACCGACTCCTTCAGCCAATCCGGCAAAGCCCGGCGAAGCCCCTGCAACCGGTGGTGGAGCACCACCCTCCAATCCATCGGACGAACCCACCCCCCCGGAACCAAATGCTTCCGACAGGGAATCCGATGCGACATCGACCATCAAGGTTCCCCGCTCGAACTGGATGTCCGGCAAGCCACTTGCTTCCCAGGGGCTTGAACTGGTGCCCAGGAAACCCATCTTTACGACACTCCAGACACTCAGCGGCGCAGCGAACATGGTGGTCGTCATCAAGTTCGACGGCAATGGAAAACCAGAGAAAGCCGCCATCCTCTCATCCAGTGGCAGCCCGAGCATTGACACCGCCGTGCTTGCAAGTCTCTATCGATGGAGAGCCCGTGGGGAGCGACTCAAGGGACTCGACGAAGACGAAACGGTCGATGTCCGCCTGGAACTGATCATGACACGGAAGCGTCGCTAGGTTCCAGGTGCTTCTTCATTGATTCGAGGCGATCGGTGTCGGTCATGTTGAATGACAGGGGCGTAATGGTTGCGGCTCCCTCGAAGATGGCCTCCACATCCGACCCGACTGACGTGTGCTCGAAGTTCAGGCCCGTTCCCGCTGCCCAGAAGTAGTTCTGTCCTGCAGGACTGCTGCGGTGTTCGTAGTGTTCTGCAAGCGGCGCGGTATTCATGGGAACGATGCGAAGGTCCGGCACCGGCAACCGGGGGGACTCGGTCCGGGGAAGGTTGAGATTCACGACATCGTGTGGCTCGAGTCCCATGCAGAGAACTCGATCGATGAACTCCCTGGCTATTTCAGCCGCCCTGGTCCATTGGGTTGCCGACTTGTCCGCAATGAGCAGGCTGACGGCGATCGAGGGCACGCCCAGGAACGCGGACTCCATGGCCGCAGCAACGGTTCCCGAGTACAGCACGTTGATGCCGATGTTGGCTCCCGAGTTCAAACCCGAGATCGTCAGGTCGGGTCGCTCTCCTGCACCAAAGCGCTCTTCCCAGAGCGTCGTGATGGCGAGTTTCACGCAGTCTGCAGGGCGACCGTCAACAGCCGTTCCGACAAACTGGCCCGCAATGTCCATGTCCTCGACAAAGAGGGGGTCGTGGTACGTGATCCCATGGCTTGTTGCAGACTGCACGGTCAGTGGAGCAATGGGAACGAGTTCACCCAGGCCTGCGAGTGCAGCATGAAGTGACCTGAAGCCGACTGCCTGGATCCCATCGTCATTGGTCAGGAGAATACGCATGGAACCTTTCACCTCGGCTCGAGAATGTACGTCTTGCCTGCCCAGACAACTGGTGTACCGGAAGATATGACTTCCGCAGCGCGCCTGAGAATACCCGAAACGACAACGGCCCCGAGTGGATGCCTCCAGACCGAGCATATCGGCTGGCGACCCATGCGATGAATCTCGGCAAGCGTGCCGAACTGCATCAGCAGGCAAAGGAACCCCGCAGACATGGCCATGAGCCCGACCAGCTGGTTCGAAAGCAGGAACGTGGCAACGCCTGTCCCGACAGCAAGGACCATGGCAAGTGGAAGAATGCAGCCGGTGAAGAGGACGCGAAAGGCGATCTTGCGCATTCGTGCCGGCTTCCGACGACATCCCTCTATGAAGATCCGCATCCATCCGTTTCGAAACGCCTCTGGAGTGGAATACATGGAACAGTTGAACATTCCATCGGCATTGAGGATGTGTATCCGGCCCCCTGCACGATTCACGCAGCGGGCAAAGGCGATGTCCTCCAGAAGCACCTCCTTGACCGCATCATGCCCACCGATCGATTCATACCGTTCACGTTCAAAGAGCATGAACTGCCCGTTTGCAAAGGATCGCTTCTGGGACGGCCTGTTGATGATGTCCATCGGGTACAGGCTCATGAGCGTCATCGATGCAACCGGCTGCGAGTTGCGCTCATAGGTGTTGTTGCAGGTCAGCGTGCTGAGAAGGCTCAGGAGATCGAGCCTCCGTTCCCTTGCCAGCCCGACTGCTGCACGGACGACATCTCGATGGGCATGGGTATCGGCATCGACGAAGAGAAGCATGTCCCCACCTGCCCGTGAAGAACCGATCTTCGCCGCATTGCACTTGCCTGCCCAGTCCGGCGGACAGTCATCATTCTCGATCAGGAGCAACCGATCATCCCCGGATGCAATCGACTGGAGGATCTCCAGAGTTCGATCCGTGCATCGATCAAGAACCACGATGGCTTCAAGGCAGGGATAGTCCTGGTCCAGGATCGACCGGACACAACGTTCGATTACCCGCTCCTCGTTGTGCGCAGGGATGATGACACTGACGCTGGGCCAGCCACCATCAGGCTCGGGTGAATCAAGTCCGCACAGGACCGTGGGCCGCGTGGACGCAATGCGACGAACACGGACCAGGACAATCAGCCAGTAGACCGTTGCCAGGACGGCTATTACCAGCAGGAACCAGGCAAGAATCGGGAGAACGCTCATTGATCGCGCAGTGTACGCGGGCTTCGACCCCCGCGTCACACGCTGTACCCTGTCCGCATGAGCCTCGTCTTCACCCGTACAGCCATGCGACGCATCGATTCCGAAGCAGTTCAGGACCATGGAATGACGGGACTGGAACTGATGGAGAATGCGGCCCGGGGCGCGGCACAGTTGGCCTGCTCCATGCTTGCAGACCAGGAGCAATCCGCCGTGATCCTCATTGCATGTGGATGTGGAAACAACGGCGGCGACGGATGGGCCATATCCCGGCTCCTGATGGAAGATGGACATCAGCCACACGTCGTGCATCTCGGGTCGCCTGCGGCCGGATCAGACGCATCGATCAACATGGAACGTGCACGCCGGGCTGGAGTTCCCTCGCATGAATACAGGCCGGGCAAGGACCTCCAACTGCCCGAGGAGCCGGTTCTGGTGATCGATGCCATGTTCGGAACCGGGCTGGATCGGGAGATGGAAGGCTCCCCCCTTGAACTTGCCAGGTGCATCAATGACCTTTCCGCCCCCATCCTGGCCATCGATCTGCCCTCCGGCCTCGATGCCGATACCGGCCAGCCCCTGGGTGAGGCTGTCCGAGCGTCGGCCACCGCAACCTTCGTAGGGCCGAAACTCGGGTTCACGGCGGCCGGGGCCTCGGCATGGACCGGGAAGGTCCACGTGGTGGACATCGGTGTTCCTCCCACCCTCCTTCAACAGCATGGAACACCCTGCGACCACTGAGAAATCCCAAGCGGCATATCATCTCCGCGGAC
>JAYZBD010000131.1:0-4634 GCA_036339395.1 Planctomycetota bacterium
CCCGGGCGAGGAAGTCGCCGCCATGGATTTGCAGGCGATTCTTCCCGATGGCCGGTCGTTTACCGGAGTCGAAGGTCTCCAGGAGCTCCTCCTGGAAGATCAGTCCTTTCTTCGAGCCCTTGCTCGGAATATGCTGGTATATGCATTGGGTCGTGGCACGACGTTCGCCGATGAAGCTCTCGTCCTGCGACTTGCCGCAATTCTCCAGGAGGATCCTCGATTGCGACGCCTGATCCGCGAGATTGTCGAATCCGATGCCTTCAGGTTCCGTGCAGGCATGGAAGGAGAAACGCGTTGAGTTCGTGCCCACTTTCACGCAGGACCATGCTTCGGGGCATGGGAGCAGCAATGGCACTGCCATGGCTTGAAGCCATGCCGCCGCTCTCAAGGCTTTCATCCGTCATGGGTGCGACAGTTCCAACCCCGCCAACTCGACTTGCCTTTCTCTTCGTTCCAAACGGTGTCAATGCCCCCAAGTGGGCACCGACAGGTACTGGAGCCGGTTGGTCACCTTCTCCGCTCCTGGAGCCCTTGGAGAGGGTTCGAGAGCACGTGAGTATCCTGAGTGGCCTTGCACATCACAATGCCAAGGCGCTGGGCGATGGCCCGGGAGACCATGCCCGATCTTCAGCGTGTTTCCTGACCGGGGCACATCCCCACAAGACGGCTGGGACGGATATTGCAGTGGGAATCTCTGCAGACCAGGTGGCGGCCAGGTCCCTCGAGGGGCAGACGCGATTCTCCTCGTTGGAACTTGGATGCGAAGGAGGTCGCCAGTCGGGCGACTGTGATTCCGGGTATGCCTGCGTCTATTCGACGAATATCTCGTGGCGATCGGCACGGACTCCCAACGCAAAGGAAACCAATCCGAGGCGACTCTTTGAACGCCTGTTCGAAGTAGGCCCGGGTCGTGAAACAGCGACAGCTCGGGCCGAGAGGCTGCGTACCCGCCGCAGCATTCTCGATTACGTGCGAGTCGACGCTCGTCGATTGTCTGCAGGCCTTGGAACGGCCGATCGTCTTCGTGTTGACGAGTACTTCGAATCGGTTCGCCAACTTGAGCAACGCATCGAGATGGTGGAGACGATGGAGCAGGATCCGTCGCAGTTGACGACCTTCGAACGACCAGAGGGAATCCCAGGTGATTACAGGGAACATCTTGACCTGATGTCGGAACTGATGATTCTCGCCTTCAAGCTCGACTTGACGCGTGTCTCCACCTTCATGTGGTCGAACGAGGGCTCCAATCGTACGTTTCCATTCCTCGATGTCCCCGAGGGACATCACCAGCTGTCCCACCACAAGGGTGATGAGTCGATGATCGAGAAGATCCGCCGCATCGACCGGTTTCATGTGGATGCCTACGCGAAGTTCATCGAGCGGTTGGCCTCTGAGCCGGAGGGCGATGGGACACTGCTCGACAACTGCATGGTCGTCTATGGAAGTGCAATCGGTGACGGCAATCGGCACAACCACGATGATCTTCCGATTCTTCTTGCGGGGCGTGGCGGGGGAAGTCTTGCGCCCGGTCGTCACATCTCCCATGATAAGAACACACCGCTCTGCAATCTCTATGCATCCCTGCTCGACCGGATGAATGTTCCGGTTGACACGCTTGGTGACAGTACTGGCCGACTGTCCGACCTCTGAACCAAGGCGAACGCCTTGGCAGTGCAGCCTGATGACATGACGGCGATCGTTCTTCGAAGGAGACATTCCTGATGGCAGGTGAAGGCAGGTGTACCTGGTGTGGCGATGACCCGCTGTACGTCGCCTATCACGACGTGGAGTGGGGGGTTCCTGTTCGTGATGACAAGGATCTCTACGCCAAGCTGATCCTGGATGGGTTCCAGGCGGGCTTGTCCTGGATTACGATCCTTCGTCGACGTGAGGGGTTCGAACAGGCGTTCGAGGGGCTCGACCCGGAGGTGATTGCAGGGTACGGCCCGAAGCGGATCGAGACGCTGCTTCAGGACGCCAGGATCATTCGGAACAGGCAGAAGGTCGAGGCGGCTGTCAAGAACGCCAGGGCCTGGATCAAGGTCATGGAAGGGCCGGGGGACTTCTCGAGCCTGCTCTGGAAACACGTCGATGGCGCGCCACTGGTCAATGCATGGAAGCATGACAAGGAAGTTCCATGTGAAACCGAGCAGAGCAAGGCCATGTCGAAGGAACTGAAGTCACTTGGTTTCGGATTCTGTGGTCCGACGATCTGCTATGCATTCATGCAGGCAGTCGGCATGGTCAACGACCACGTGATCAGTTGCTTCCGGTACCGGGAACTGGGTGGTTGCTGACGTCCATCGTTTCCGGGCCTTCTTCAAGAACTCGATCACATGACTGCATCGCAAGGAGTGCGTATGCGGTGGCATAGGAATGCCCATATCCGTACAGGGGATAATCGAACCAGCTGCCAGGCTTGTCCTGGACCTCGACCAGCAGGCCCTGGAGCCACGTGGCCAGTTGCGTTCTCTGCGGTTCCTCGAGCTGTTCAATGACACGGCCGGCGTAGTAGTGTCCATAGAAGTAGTAGTAGCCTGAAGTCGAATAATAGGCTTCGTGGGGCACCTTTCGGCCCCTGCCTATCTCGATGTAATGGTGATCGCGCATGAGCGTCTCGACACCCACGGCCATCTGCTCGATGGTGATATCCCTGTCCCACTCGTGGAGGGCGAGATTGCATGGTTGCGAGCGACCCAGTGATCCCTTCACCATGTTGTAGGGAGCTTGGGGCCGGAACTGGGCGTAGGTTCCATAGACATAGGCACCGCTTGGCAGACGCATGCGTTCCACGGACTTGATGCCGTCATTGACCATGTCCATGTCCAATTCGAAACCGTGATCACGGGCTTCGTCAAGGGCAAGGAGGACCGAGGCGGTGTTGAAACTCGTGCTCTGGTCTCCACTGGGGTGTTCAAGAACATAGGAGAAGTCGTAGTACCCCCATCCTCCGTCGATCGCCTGTCGCTCCTTGAGGGTCAGCATCTCCTGTTCAAGGGTCCTGGCGATCCTGTCGCGATCCTCGGCAAATCGTTCATCATCAACAAGGCGACACATCGCGGAGAGCATGTAGGTGTGTGTCCAGATGTCGTAGAAGGTGTTGCCAGTCGCCTTCCCCACGACCGGCGTTTCAAGGAGATGTTCAACTCCAAGGCGAAGTGCCGCTTCCGCTGCGGGATTCGTGCGGCTGGGTTCAATGAGGCTCATCACCCCGAGAGCGGAAGTGGCTTCACCAAAGGCATCATGACTTGCCTGTGTGTCCAGGTAGATCTGGTACGGGCGAGAGGCATCGATCGTACCCCATGAACCATCAGGGTTCTGGTTGTCGATCATCCACTGGACTGCCCTGTCGCGACATTCAGCGGGAGTTGAAGTTCTTGTCGTACATGCCGACATGAACACTGTGCAGTACAGCAGAAGGGACTGCTGCAGGATCAACGTGAACCGATGCATGGTGGTCAGTTGTCATCCTCATCCACGGGGATCTGGATGCGGTCTCCAGGCTTCAAGCCGGAGATGATCTCGATGAACTCGTCGTTCCGCTGCCCGGTGACAACTTCCTGTTCAATGATGTTCTCTCCACGCTCGAGTCGTACGAAATGCCGATCTCCATCCTCGACACCGACGGCGGCAACAGGGACACGGAGCACCCGCTTGAGAGTCTTCTTCGCGCTTGCAGTACAGGCAAGGCCCAGCCGCAGTCGGTCGTCACGCTTGGCGAGCGAGATCTCGATCGGGAAGGATGTTCCTGCGCCCGAGGGAGTTCCCACGAGCCCGATGGAGCGGATGGATCCAGGCAATGAAAGCCCGGGGAAGGCACCTGCTTCAATCGAGACCCGCATGCCTTGTTCAAGGACCAGGAGATCCGACGCCTCGATGGTTCCCTCGAGCTGTGCTGTTGATGGGTCGTGGACCTGGGCCAGTTGCTGGTGCATCCCGATTTCATCACCGGCTTCGGGGCTGATTCGTGTCAGGATTCCATCGATCGGGGCCTTGATGGTGAATCGCTCTCGATCAGCCTTCAACTCATCAAGTCGTTCCACCTTCTCCTCCAGATCCCTCGATTCCCTTGCGATATCCAGTTCCCATCGCATCCTGGTGAGTTGATTGCGGATCTTCAGGTGGTCGAGACTCTGGAGTTTCCAGCGTGCGCTGTCCTTCACATCCTGTTCCCGGTCGGGAAACGTGTACGCATCGAAGAGCGTGTTCTCGACCTTCGTGTGTTGGAACCCTCTCTCGGCCAGGTCCAGTCCACGACGAGCACGCTCCAGGACGATGTCCTTCGTGCGATCATCCAGGGTCGTATCGCCATACATCGTCTCAAGCTGGTTGAGTTCCTGCGTCTGGTCATCCACGTAATTCCGGCTTCGCTCGTAGCCCATCGCCTGCCGTTCCTTCTGGATCTTCGAACGATATTGTTCAAAAAGCTTGAGATCCCGCCTGGCCCGTTCCTCCGACTTGACATTCTGTTCAAGCGTGGTTGCCATGGATTCCGCTTCGATTGCACGAGTCCGTTCGGAAATGTGCGTCCGGGCCTTCAACTCATCGAGCGCTGTCTGTGCTTCGGTAATCGCTTCATCGATCCTGGTCGTATCAAGTCGAAGCAGCACATCGCCTCGACGAACGATCCCGTC
>JAYZBD010000132.1:0-19797 GCA_036339395.1 Planctomycetota bacterium
GTGGGGTGGTCGACCCGAGTCTCCATGCCGACGTAGGTGACTGGCTTTTCGGCTGCGATATCTGCCAGGAGGTCTGCCCGCACAATGCCATGACGACCAGGAACCAGGTGATCCAGGTTCACGAGGCCTACGCGAATCCACCGACCGAGGACGTCGAGGGTCGGACACCCGATGCATCCGCCTTCGACCTGGCAACCGTCCTGGAGTGGGGACCGGCGGAACGCAGCGAGGCCTTCACATCATCTGCCATGAAACGGGCGAACCTCGAGATGATGCGGCGCAACGCCGTCATCGCGGCCGTGAATGCATCAAGTCAAGGGGACGTGGGGAGGGACCTCGTGTCGAAGATCGAATCGATCGCGTCCTGCGACGCAGAGGCGGACCTGGTCCGTTCCACAGCGGTGGATGTGCTTGCCGATCGGCAGGGTTGATTCACGGACCGCCCGGTGCTCCACCACCCAGGGCCTGGCCGATGGCCATGTCGATTCCCATCGAGTTCGAGATCGTTCCATCCTGGATCTGCTTCGTGACACTCTGGAATGCAGCAATCATCATCGGAAGCTGCTTCATGCCTTCGGCCAGGGCTGGAGTACGAGCGTAGTTCTCGTCTTCATTGATCATCCAGCCGTGATCCGTCTTGACCAGGTACTGGGTAATCGGTGGTCCCATGGGCTGGTCAACCGTGATCTCAGCAGTCGTGTCGGAAGTGGCCTTCAAGGAGTCCAGGTGCATCTTCGAGATACTGCTGTCGATCTGTGTCTTGATCATGCCAAGCGTTGGTGAGGATGCTTGACCGAACTTGGTCTGTGCCGCATCCCAGAGTCCCTGGAAGGCATCGAGGAACTCCAGTTGGAGCGTGTTTCCCTGCCGGGCTTCCGGCGTCGTCGAGTACGAATGCGCATGGATCGCCTGGAGTTTCTGCTTGAGTGTCTGCGGTGACTCGATCAGGCTGTTGAGGTATTCGACGAGTGCCTGCGGGGTGTCGTAGGACGGGCCTGTTGCGACTGGATCCGGGACCGGGTTGGCTGGTGGCGGTGTTGTGGAGGGAGTCTCAGGCTGGATGGCAGCCTGTTCCATCTCGCTGGCAAGACCCATCATGTTCATTGTCGACTCGATCTCGCTTCGAATCTGGTCAACCTCGCCTCCTCGGACATTTTCAAGGGCCTGGATGGCGGCTTCTCCGGCGGATTTTGCTCCAGCGTTGACCTCTGCAATGGTGTTCTCGACCTTCTTCAACTGCATTGCATACGAGTCGCGATTGCCAATGACCAGGGAGCTTGAAAGTCGACCGAGGAGTCCTTGTCGTTCCATGAGTCCTCGAAGGCGGCTGCCGTCAACCTGGAAGACAAGCAGGTGTGCCTGGCTCTGGAGGAACGAGGCGGCATTCTTCCCGGTCTTGTCGATGCCCCTCGATCCAGACCGGGCGTCACTGGCAGCCTTCTCAAGGGTGCTGCGAGCAGACGCATAGGACTGCGTCAATGGCCCGGTGTCCTGCTCATTGAGGGACTGCATGGCGGCATTGACCTCGTCGTTCATCCGATTGAGCAGTGTTCGAGCGGAACTTGATTGAGACGAGTAGGAATCGACAATGGCTTCAAGTGTTCCGTGAGCTGCAGTGACTTCTTCGATGTGTTCCTGGGTCTGGACCGAAGCAAGCCGCGTGTGATCAATGATCGGCTGGGTTTCCAGGTCGAGGAGGATCTGTCTCCGAGCCACTTCGATCGCCAGCATGTCGGCTTCGTTGTCGACGTCGACTGATCGTTGGAATGCATCGAATCCTTCGAGGACGCCAAGTGAAGCCTGTTCTTCCCGAAGTGATTCCGCCGCACGACGCAGGTCGCTTATTCGAGCAGATTGGCTGGCGATCTCCTCATCCATAGCATTGACAGGAGCCTGCATGTTGCTGAGTTGTCGGTGCAGGGCGGCCTGTGTTGTTTCCAGTTGCGCTCGTCGTTGCTGGAGAGGTTCACTTCCAAGTTGATCGATCGAAATATCCCGCTCGTCGATGAAGACCTGGAGTGAGTGCATGAGATCGATGAGGGTGTTGAGGTGGCCGATCTCGTTCCGAAGCGACAATTCGATCGTATTGAATGCGTCGACCTCGACCTGGCCGAGCTTGATCTGTGTCGAGGCCAGGAGCAGATCACGGTTGGCCTGCTGGATCTTCGTCCCACCCCGTATTGAACGGATGCGGTTGATCGCCTTCTTCAACTGTTCGGGGTTCTTTCCGGCTGCAGCGACAACACCTTCCGCCTGGTGGGCTTCGGCACTGGCTCGTGCCTGGTCAAGGGAGGCCTCGTGTTCACATCCCATCAGCAGGGTGGAGCCTGCAAGGAGCAGTGCGAATGTCCGTTCAGTCGAGAGGCATTTCCAAAGCATGATCGAGGTCCTTCTGGTTTCCTGTCCGGGCCGCACAGTGTATCACCTTGGGACTGCAGGAGCCGCTCTTCCTGGCCCTTCAGGGGCCTTCCGCCTCCGTATTCCTCGGAGACAGATCGGGGATCGGGTACTGGGGTCTCGGGGTCGTCTTCATCGAGTTCATCCAGCCGATGCTGTTGTCCATCAGTTCTCGATGCCTGGTATCGAACACCGGGGTCCAGCCTGGCACATCGGGATGGGGCGTCATCGTCTCGCTCCGCGGAAGCCCATACTGGAGGAGCAACGACCGGGCCGGTCGTTCCCAGTCGATGATCGGCATGCCGTCCGATGTTCGAAATCGTTCAAGGACGATCAGGTTGGTATAGCAACTTCGCTCGTTTGTCAGTGGATCCCGCCTGAGCCTGAGCCGACCGGAATCGGCGCCTCCATGGCAGCGATTCGTGGAGCAGTTGTTGTTGAGCCAACTGTCATGAACCCGTTCGCGGAAGAGTTTGAGTGACACCGGTTCACTGATCACTTCGATGCGGTCGTACAAGTCCCGGGCCCGCAGGCGGAACATGATCTTCACGATTTCAATCGAGTCGGCCCTGTAGAGATCGGCCTGCTCGGCTTCCGTATCGGGGATCAGGTCGCTCGTGCCGTGTCGACTGATCAACTCTTCGATCACGTCCCTGGGAACCAGGACCCTTGGAGGGTTGGTCATGTCGATCTCGTAGACGCGTACAAGGTTGACTTCCTCGGAAGTCAGCAGCCTCGGGGTAGTGTTGTTCTTCTTCTTGTCCGGACTGGTTCCAGGTTCTGTCCGGTCCGACTTGGCAGTATGCAGTTTCAACTGTGCGTTGAGTGATCGGAACTTCCGGGCCGCATCGCCGTCGGCCTGGGACATGTCGGCCTCGTCAAGTTCAATGCGTGCCAGGTCGTATTCACGCTCATTGATCAGCCATTGGCAGAGTGCAAGCTGTGCATGGATGCCCCCGTTCCTGGAGAGCAGTTTGCGATCGACGTACTGCTCTTCGAAGGTGGGATCCAGGACGATGTGGCTGACTTCGCTTCGATCCATGACAATTGGAATCTCGGACACGAGGATCTCGACCTGGTCGAAATCATCTCGGACAATCAAGCCCTTCCGGTTCTTCCCGGATCGAAGGATGACCGTGCCACGTTGAGGAGTCGGAAGATCCTTGAGCCGGAGGATGTCCAGCAATTGGCTTTTTGACCAGCTTTCATGGATGCCTTCCAGCGATTCCACGACAAGCACCGAGTCGTCCTCGTATTCGACATGCCCGGGAACCTGTTTCGCCCGCGTGATATGAACAATGACTCTCGGTCGTTCTTCGATGCCGTCAGCTTCAACCACAGGTCCCTGGAGGAGCAGTGGCATCATGATGCAGGCAACAGTCAACAGGATGCGGCGTGCGTTCATTGTTCGCTGCTTTCAGATCAGTTGGCTTCAGGAGTTCTCTTCAGAAGAGGGTCGACCCATGGAGGAGAGAATCCCTGCCTGTCGAAGAATTGCCGCTATGCGATCGCGGTGCTCTGCCGATGTCGCTTCGACCTCGCTTGCAAGGCAGATGCGATCCTGTTCGAGTCGAAGATACTCCATGGCAAGGTTTGCGATGTTGTCGTCCGGGATCGACTCGAGCGAGGAATACCCTTCCCGGTACACCATGTGAGCAGCGAGGGATTTCGCCATGATCCACCGAAGGTAGGGTGGAGGTGTCACGGTCATCAGGCGTTCTCCGGCCGTCTTGACCAGTATGGGCGGCAGATGATCATCTATGAGATGGGTCAGTCGATCCATGTCATCCTGCTCCAACTCGTCAAGGGAGTTCTCAATGGCATCGGCCGTCCTGATGATCACCTCGCTGATCTTCTTGCTGAGGTGGGGCATCGAGAGTGTTCGCTGCTGGACGTAGATTCGTGTCAACAGTTCAGCTTCCTGTCGTGCCAGGAGGCGTAGTTTCTCAAGAACTTCCTCCACGAACTGCGACTTGATGGCCAGGAACTCCTCCGTACTCAGGAGCATGCTTGCAATGATCTCGAAACTCGAGCAGATCACGCCGCACTTGTTGGCTGAGCTGTCCTTGAAGATGAGGCACCCTGCATCATGGAGTGCATCCCGGGCTTCGGGGGTCAGGAAGAGGTTGGCTCCCTCGACGACCAGCGAGCTGCTGGGCCGCCCGTCTTCAAGCAGGAACTCGGACCAGTTGCCTTCATGAATCGTGTTGGGCCGCCCACCGCAGGGAAGGAAGGCATCCGCCACGATGCGATTGTGCAGCGTATTCCGAAGCCTGACTCCATCAGCTTCCTCGATGCTTGCAACGGTGCCGGTACCGGCCAGGCAATTCTCGTTGAACTCGGCGATCGGTTGCGACTCTTCAACGAGCCGCAGCAGTTCGACATGATCGAGTCCCTCGCTGCATTCGGCGCTGCCACTGCCATCGGCAATCCCGACGAAGCGTACGTTGTCACCGTATTCCCGGATCAGGATCTTGATTGCATTGCCACCGACATCCCCATTCGGGCCACCTGTCATCTTGACACTGAAAGGCGAGTTCCTCGGGTCGATGCCGAGCGTCGAAAGACCAACTTCCAGGAAGACGCATACACCTTCACTCGTGACCCCGTATTCCTTGTGATTGATTCCTGCGTCGGCCTTGGAACTCATCAGTGCCGTGGGCATGGTGTACCCGCGGTATTCAGCTCGATCCACGATCCACTCGATGAGTTCAGGTGTCACGTTTTCATCAGGGCCAAGGTAGAGCAGTTCGTCCTGTCCGAGGCGATCGACGATCAACTTCCGGGTGGACGTATCGGGGGTGATCAGGTCGAGAAGGGAATCGATGAAGGCCTTCACGGAACGCCGTGTCCTGCTGGTGGGATGTACGAGCAGTGCGGCCTTGGATCCACCCTCAGGGATGTCCTTGTTCTTCAACTGTTGTGCTGCAGCAAGACCATAGGCTTCGTCATAGAGTCGCTCGACCTCGCTGGCATGCTCGGCTCGGCCCCGAGGAAGGATGACCCTGATACCGCCCCGGGCAATATCCCGGAACCGGACGTGGAAACCGTTGAAGCCCCGGCCATGTACGAAGAACACGCCGAAGGGACGGTCCGGGCGGGCATCACATTCAAGGAACCTCGGGTCGAGTCGTATTGAAAGTGCGTAGCGGTCTTCGAGGTAGAGGTTTGTCTTCAGCACGGACATCACGGCTTCGACCATGCAGCCGAGCACCGTCCTCGCATCCTCGAGGTCGACCTCGGTCTCGATCCTCTTCTGCAGTCGGCGTGCGCTTGTCCAGAAAGCCTTGTCTTCAAGTGGATCTGCCGGATTGAAACGCTGCAGGAGCAGGTCACAGACAGCAGAGGCAATCTCGATGTTCGCCTCGTACATGCTGCGGATCCGGTCACTCGTGAAGGCGTAGGAGTTGCTTTTTGTCAACACCTGGTGAACGAGATCCCCGAGCGCAACGATCAACTCCGAGTGAGCGAGATCGAGCTGCGGATGCGTGTGGTCGATCTGGATGCAGCGTTCATCAACCCACTTGATTCGCAGCAGATCCCGTCGAACCTGTTTCCAGAGTTCTCCGTCCGGATCGATCGCATGACCATCCTCGCCCTCGACGACGAAGCCAAGGAGACTGATCGCCCCGTTGTTGGCGTCCGTGATCGTGTCGAGGTAGGCACGATGGATATTGATCGAGGATCGACTCAGGAGTCGTGCAATACGCTCCAGCATGGAACGGCGGGAACTGTTGCTGACAGCTACGACGATCCTGCTGTGGTTCGGGTCGGCTGCCTCCTTTTCGATCGAGGCATCCGTCCCATCCGTACCGGTGACGGCGCAACAGAGTTTCCAATGATTGCACATCCTGAGAGGCGTGAGTGTCAGGACGTAGTCGGCATTGCACCTGTGGAAGTACTCCCGGACCTCCTGGCTCTTCCATTCAGGCAGGTGGACCGCTGCATATTCGATGGTGCTTTCAAGTTTGCGTGCCTGTTCCTCATCGGAGGGGTCGAAGGCCGGCATCTGTCCGAATTCAAACGTGTCAATGACAAGATTGCCATCCCGGGCGGTGTGGATCTTCGCCGCACGAAGCGGCTGATCACTGGGCAGTTCGGAGACCAGTTCCGCGAGGACACCTGGGTAATCCAGGGGTCTCATCGAGGTCCACTCCGTGCCATCTTCACTTCGCAGGGTCAACTCGAGTGGTCGACCGGACGCTTTTGCAGCCGTGATGGCACGCATGTGCGCCAACTGGGTATCCGGGTCGGTGTCCTGGAAGTACATCGTCGGCATCTGCTCGATGAACCAGGGGACCACCTCGTTGGCCATCGCCCTGAGGCTCTCGGTGACCTGGTCGATGATTGCTCCCGCATCGGTGGGCCGTGAGGATGTGGATGGCTCTGGAGTTCCCTGCATCGGGGTATGAATACCGAGGCAGGGCGCGCGAATCAAGGGTTTGAGCCGTGGAACTTGGCTTCTTGGACTGGAACGCGTATTTTTGCATCAATGCGAGGCATCACTGCACTGCTTATTGGCAATTTCGATGGGGTTCATCTTGCCCACCAGTCACTTGTGCAGGAAGCCCGGCATCGTGCTGGATCTGCCGGTGAGGTTGTTGCATTGACCTTTGAACCTCACCCGGTCACGGTCCTCGATCCTGGAGCGGAACAACGAAGGCTGACGACTGCTGCAGGGCGAACTCGTCTCCTGGAGGAGACCGGGTGCGATCGAGTTGTCGAGATGGAACCGACACCCCAGCGACTTGCTCAATCGCCCGGGGACTTCATCGCATGGTTCGTGGAGCAGTTTCACCCCGACGTGCTCGTCGAGGGGCCGGATTTTCACTTCGGCAAGGACCGGTCCGGCGATGTACGACTCCTTTCAACAGTTGGTGACACGTCGGGGTTCGAAACGGTCGTTGTCGAACCGATCAGGGCAACACTTCCTGGAGGCGAAGAGGTCGTTGTTCGCAGCGGCTTGATTCGAACACTCCTGGAGGATGGCAGGATCGAGGATGCCAATGCACTGCTCGGCCGCTGCTGGTCACTGGAGGGCCTGGTCGTCGAGGGGGAGAAGCGAGGGCGAACCCTGTCAATGCCGACGGCGAACCTGGACCATGGCGACCTGATTCTTCCTCAGGATGGCGTGTACGCGGGAAGGGCGGTCCTGCCTGGTGGGGAGCAACGACTCGCTGCAATCAGCGTCGGTGAAAAACCGACGTTCGAGACCGTGGATCGACTCTGCGAAGTGCACCTCCTGGATCATGACGGTCCACTTGACGACTACGGCTGGTGGATCCAGGTCCAGTTCGATCGCCTGATCAGGGACCAGGTCGCATTCGACTCGATGGAGGCGCTGGTAGAACAGATGGAGCATGATGTTGAAGCGATCCGACAGTGTGGGATTGATGTCGGGTCGACCCATGGCTCATGAGAGCGTGCTTCCACGGTACAGTCTGCATATGGAAACCTACGAGACGACGACAACCTGGACCGACCTGGCCGAACGTGTGCGAAATGCAGGCTCGCTCCTGGTTGTCACGCATCGCAAGCCTGACGGGGATGCAATGGGATCCTGCCTTGCCATTGCCCGTGCACTGCCACAGGATGTCGCGATCCACCTGGTCGGTCCGATTACTCCGACGCTCAGGATGCTGGCAGGAGATACACCCTTTACCGATTCCGAGAAGGATCCAACCGGCGAGCCTGATCTGATCATCCTTGTCGATACGGGGGCATGGGTCCAGGTCGGCCCACTCTCGGATTGGCTGAAGGCCCGACGAGATCGCATCATCGGCATGGACCATCATCCTGTCGGGAATGACATTGCACCGGATCGAATCATCGATACCTCGTGTGCTTCGGCAACCATGATGGTGCTTCGCCTCCTCGATGAACTGGGCATCGACATCGATGGAGACGGTGTTGGTGAGGCCCTCTTTACAGGTCTGGCTACGGATACTGGTTGGTTCCGTCATTCCAATGCGGATTCCGCTGCGTTCGAAATGGCATCTCGCCTCATCAAGTCCGGGGTCGATCGTGACAGGATGTACAGGTTGCTCGAGGAAGAAGGAACTCCCGGGAAGTTGAGTCTCCTTGCCCGGGCTCTGAGTTCCATGGAGTTCGTCTTTGATGGCGGCTGTGTCATCATGCAGTTGACAGACGATGACTTTGCTGAAACCGGTGCCAAGCGTGTCGAGGTCGAGGGCCTGGTCAACCAGCCACTGTCGATCAGCACCGTCCGTGCATCCTTCCTTCTCTATGCGGAGGAGGACGGGGCAACGAAGATCAGCCTTCGTTCAAAACCACCCACTGGAGATTTCGAGCCCATCGATGTCAGCGAACTTGCCGTGAAATTGGGCGGAGGTGGCCATGTCCGTGCCAGTGGGGCACGAATCGCCCAGGATCTTCCCGTGGCCCGCGCCAAGTTGATGGAAGCATTGTCGGCTGCAGCAGGGGCCTGATGGTAACCTCGGGACTCGCTCCATCACGTGGCTGGTACATGCTGGCTGCGATCCTGGTGATCGTTGCTGCAGCAGTTGCCGCTGGTGCACTCTTCATGTCGCTCCGGCAGATCAACTTCAGGCCGATCACGATCCCGGGTGAGACCGACATCAATGTCATGACACCGGGGACCTGGCTCGTATGCATCGAGTCCACCGACGGTTCGTCGCCAGTGACGAACGACATGCACATCGAGTTTCTCGATCCTGCCACCGGGGCCTCCCTGCCCATGCGTCAACGTTCGTTTCCATTGACCTATCAACTTGGCGGCAGGAGGGGGGTATCGGTCGGTGACGTCACGATTCCACGTGCCGGCAGATGGACAGTCACTGGAACCCCTGTGGCAGGTACTGCACCGGTCGAGCCCGTCACGGAGTACGTCGTCGGCCCGGATCCGGTTGGCAGCGTCATGTGGACCATGCTCATCAGTGGAATCATCATCGTGGTCCTCAGTTCGCTTGCCCTGGGGACCTGGTGCCTTGTTTTCCTGCTTCGATGGCGAAATCGAGGTACTGCCTGACGTACACTGCAGGCATGGAGTCGGTCCACAAGATCATCAACCTGGCACGATCCCGTGTGCGATTGTCTCGTGCATTGCATGCCTTCCAGTACGCCGCCTGTGCCCTGGCCTGCGTGGCCCTGGTCCTGTCAGTACTCGATCGTCTACCTGCCGAGTCATTTCTTCCCTGGCCTGTCATTGCATACGGGCTGCTGGTCCTTCTTGCAGTGACCACGATGCTTGCCTGGGTGATGGCTCGACCCAGCGACCTGTCCATGGCTGCCCTCGTTGACCACCGGCTCGATCTTGACGATCGACTCGGGACTGCACTCCAGATGGCACGGCGAGGAGACCCGGTTGCGATCGCTGTTGTCAAGGATGCGTCTGCTGCGGCCGGGGACCCACGTACCGCCGAACAGGTTCGGCGAACACTGCGTCCCGTCCCACCCGGCAACTGGTGGGTGCCACCATCCATCATCATCGCTGCATTGCTGGTCGGCTTCATGGGCCAGGCGGACCTGTTTGCGTCTTCACCAGAACCTCCTGCAGACGACCGGATCGTGATGGAGGCGGACACGTCCATCGACGAGGTGACGTCTGTCATCGAGGAACAGCCCCAGTTGAAGGAGGCCATGTCGGAACTGCTCCAGGAGATGGAAGAAGCCAGGACCAGGGACGCGGGGGAAGAACAGGCACTCGAGGACACTCGCCGCGAGCAGTTGAAGCAGATGACGGAAATCGAGCGAGCGCTCGATGAGGTCGTGTCGGGTGAACAGGGACAGGCGATGGAATCGCTTCGCGAATCGCTTCGACAACTGGACCAGCCAGACAGCCTGGCGGCAAGTGAGTTTGCAGAAGCACTTTCCGAGGGTGATTTCAGCAAGGCTGCTTCGGCACTTGAAGCCATGCAGGAACAGCTTGCGTCAGGCTCAATGTCGGATGAGGAACGGGAAGCACTTGCGGAGCAGTTGGAAGCACTTGCCGAGCAACTCAAGGAACTGGCTGCAGATGAAGCGGCTCTCAAGGAGGCGTTGAAACAGGCCGGGCTCGACGAGCAGCTGGCAGGTGATCCTGCCGCACTTGAGGAAGCCTTGCAGCAGGCCGAGCAACTCAATGAGCAGCAGCGACAGCAGTTGATGAACCTCATGAAGTCACAGCAGTCTTCCCAGCAGGCCTGCAACAAGCTTGGAAAGGCCTGCAGCAAGATGGCCGGTCAGTGCAAGAACGGCACGCCGGGCAGCGGCAGCTTCGGCAAGGAGATGGGCAACCAGCTTTCTGAACTGGAGCAGGCCCAGGAGATGCTCAAGCAGGCACGCGCAGCACAGTCGGCCTGCAGAAGCAGTTGCCAGTCACTTGGCCGTGGACTTCCCTCGAGCATGGGTCGCATGGGCAACCTCGGTGGTGGGAGCATGGATGTTGCAGAGGATGAAACGGGAACCACTGCTCGGCAGGAGTCAAACGGGAGTACCGGTGGACCCGTGATCGGGCAGATGGAGACGGAGGGACCGCTTCGAACGGGCCAGTCTTCCAAGTCATTCGAAGACATCATGAGCAGGTCCGCCGAGGGCTTTGACGAGGCGTTCAGCGATGCACAGCTCCCGCGGAAATACCACGAGCTCATCAAGCACTACTTCGGCAATGCCGGGGAAGTAACGGACGCTGTCGAATACGATGCGGCAAAGGCTGGTGATGATGATGCAACCAATACGGAACCAGCGGCTCCGTCGGAAGACAGTGCTCCGGAAGAACCCGAAGAGGGGGCTGGGGGCTGAACTGTGTGCTGCGCTGCTGGCGGCCTGCTGCCTGGCATCCTGCGGTGATACTTCTCCAAGGGAGCAGGTCGTCGTCTACGTGTCAGTGGATGAACATGTTGCGAAACCGATCCTCCAGGAGTTCGAGGATCGAACCGGCATCGATGTGCTGATGGTGGGAGACACCGAGGCCAGGAAGACGACCGGCCTTGTCGAGCGACTTCGTGCCGAGCGTGATCACCCGGTGGCTGATGTCTTCTGGTCATCCGAGGCGATGCAGACCATCGACCTTGCCGAGGACGGGGTGCTTGCTCGATGTGAACAGCCTGAACTCGTGGACTGGCCGAAATCGTGGCGTGATTCCAACTGGCGGTGGTTCGGGTTTTCACCACGCCCCCGTGTCATTGCATACAACCCGGATCGAACCCCGGCAGGTGACGTCCCTGCCACCTGGGAAGCAGCCACTGACCCACGATGGAAGAACCGGATCGTCCTCGCAGATCCAAGGTTCGGAACTACTGGCGGTCACCTGGGCGTGATGGCGACACTGTGGCCTGAGCGGTACGGTGAGTTTCTCAGGGGTTTGCAGTCCAATGAAGCTCGCATGCTTCCTGGAGGCAACGCCGCGGTGGTCGATGCCATCGTGCATGGCGAAGCAGGCATCGGGTTCACGGATGCGGATGATGTGCGCGCCGCTCAACGACGGGGACTGCCTGTGGCAATGGTGTATCCCTGGCATGAACCTGGTACTGCCGGGGGCGGTACCTTCATGATGCCCAATACTGTGGCGATCGTATCCGGGGGTCCGAACCCGGCTGCCGGGAGGCAACTGCTCATGGCCTTGCTCTCTGACGAGACGGCGCGTGCCCTGGCTGCATCGGTTTCCGGGAATGTCCCCCTCCAGCCGGGAGTTGCAAGCGAGTTTCCGGAACTGCGAATCGAAGAACCTCTCGAGATTGATCTCACGGAGGCTGCAACGGGACGTGCTTCAGCGATCGAACGGGCCATGTCGATGCTGCGGCCCGGGAGTGCATCGCCATGATCACGCGCTGGTTGTGGGCGATTGTCGCCCTGGTCGTGTTCATGCTGTTCACCGGTTGGCCAGCCTTCGCACTCCTGGCCTGGGGAGAAGGGACACTCGTTGCAACTGGGGTCGACGAGGCGGGGGGGAGTGCCTCGCCGATCCTGCTGTGGGTTCGGACCATTGCCTGGTCAGGTGGGATCGGAATCGGCTCTGCGCTGCTTGGCTGGGGGCCGGGCCGACTTCTTGCAGCCCGCATGCGAAACGGCCAGGGTCGACTCCTGCTCCTGCTTCTCCTCCTGCCGGTCCTCGTGCCCGGCTACACGGTCTTCTATACGCTCTGGCAGGCCTGGCCGGTCGACTCGGCATTCCATGAATGGCTGGTCTCTGTTGATGGGCTGGCAACTGCTCGAAGCATGACTCTGGTGGTCGCCCTGCTGGCATGGTCCTGGCCCTTGGCAAGTCTCTGGGTGGCCCCGGTCGCGGCAACCTGGTCGAGTACCCGCAGCGACCAGCTTTCACTGGATGCCGTACCACGATTGCAACGAGCAGGGCACCTGCTCAGGCATGATGCTCCGGGCCTGCTGGCCGGTGCGCTGTTCACCGGTGTCATGGTCTTTTCGAATACGACCTGCTTTGATCTTGCAGGCATCTTCACGGTTGCCAATGAACTGCGGGCGACTGTGACACTGCAGTCCGGGCTTGCAATTGCTTCTCCATTGGTCTGGCCTTCCCTGTTCATGGCGATTGCATGCGGTTTCTTTCTGCTTCGTCGTGTTCATGTGGCACCACGTATCGAGCAGGAAGGACGTACCCGGACCAGTTCCGTCGCATGGTCGTGGTTTGGAATCCTCTGGTGTGTTTCCCTTCCAATTCCCGTGTGGGCGCTCTGGATGAATACGGGACCACTTGACCTGGGGACGTATGTCACGCTCTATGGTGGTTCACTGGAACAGGCACTGCTGCGATCCGCCATCGTCGGGGGCCTGTCAATCATCCCCATGCTCCTGCTCGTCCGACTCTTCCTGGATGGTTCCCCACTGGTCCGAGGGATCGGCGTGGTGCTCGGGGTGGGATGGCTCGTGGCAGGTTTCATCCCAGGCACGATCCTGGGACTGGCTACCGAGGCGGCATGGAATCACACGGCAACAGCATCACTGGTGCATGGATCAGGCCTCTCACTGCTCCTGGCACTTGTCTCGAGGAGTGCACTTGTTCCAGTCTTCCTGGCGGCCTGGCTTGTGCATGCAGAGCCTCGATCACAGAGAGACGCCCGCCTGCTTGAAGGGGGAGATGGGCTGTTTCCGGCACTTGGCGCCATGAAGGGTCGCCTCGTTCCAGCCTTGTTCGCCTGCGTGGGACTCACGGCATCGCTCTCTCTTGGTGAAATCGTGCTTGTCGGCCTCCTCTCGCCACCGGCTTCGTCCATGCCACTGGCCACGAGCCTCTTGAATGCGATGCATTACCAGCGGCCCGAAGTTGTCATCCTGACACTCCTGGTCCTGCTTGGCTGGGGACTCCTTGCAGTGGGATGCTGTGGCATCGGGCTGCTCCTGCAACCTGCTCGCCGGGGCAGTATTGCCTCGATGCTGTTGATCAGCATCCTCATCGTGGGGTGTGGAGATGCAACCACGCTTCCCAGCGACGGGGCGATGCCTCTTCCCGTGAGCGACACCTATGCTCGTTCGGGTCGCTCCGAGGGCGCCTTGATGACACCGCGGGCCATTGCCATCGACAGGTCCAATGGACGGTCCTACGTGATCGACAAGACCGGTCGAGTGCAGGTGTTCGATAGCCAAGGCGTCTTCCTGCACGGCTGGTCCATGCCTTCCTACGACAATGGAAAACCTACAGGTGTCAGTATCGGTCCACGCGGCAATGTCTGGGTTGCAGATACGCACGAGTTCCAGGTCATCGCCTTCGATCCCGAGGGCAACGAACTGCTTCGCTTTGGAGAGTTCGGTGAGCAACCGGGACAATTCCTGTATCCAACGGATGTGGCATTCGGGCCAGATGGATCGATCTACGTCACGGAGTACGGCGGAAATGATCGGGTGCAGGTGTTCACCCGGGAGGGCCAGTTGCTCCGTGTTCTCGGGGGACATGGAAGCGAGCCAGGGGAGTTCGATCGACCCCAGGCCCTGGCGGTGTCTCCGGATGGCAACCGGATCTACGTCGCCGACTCCTGCAACCACCGCATCCAGGTCTTGGATCCCGAGGGAAGGGTGCTCCAGGTCATCGGGCAGCCTGGTCGTGAACCGGGCCACCTGCATTATCCCTACGACCTGGTACTGCTTGCGGATGGCTCCCTCCTTGTATGCGAATTTGGATCCAGTCGTATCCAGCATCTTGCCCCCGATGGAACTTCACTTGGAACATGGGGGCTCCATGGAACAGGTCCCGTGGATTTGAACGCGCCCTGGGGTATAGACGTGGATGGAACTTCGGCCTGGATCCTGGATACGGGAAATAACCGCATCCAGTTGATGGATCTGCCCTGAGGCAGGGGAGAGCTCGATCAGGGATATGATGACCGTGGTTTGAACCTGGCTGCCCGAGGCCTCCATGTCGATTGCATTTGAACATCCCGGCTGGCTGCTGCTGCTCCTGCTGCTCATTCCAACCTGGGCACTTGGCTGGGGGGGGCGTGGTGCCCATGGACCGACCCGTGCCATCATCATTCTCGGTCTTCGTTCGCTTCTCCTGTTGATCCTGTCCCTGGCCCTTGCCGAACCGATCTGGGAACAGGAGGGGGAAGGAGTCACGGTTGCGGTCGTATTCGATCGCAGTCGTTCAGTTCCAGTCCAGTTGCAGAACCAGGCCGTGCACTATCTCGAGAGCGCTGCACGCGGGCCGGGCCGCAGACCCGAGGACCAGGTTGCCGTCGTGCAGGTTGGTGCCGATGCGGTTCCATCAGCCATGCCCGACCCGGCTTCGATCATCGATCTTTCCACCGAGCCTGCAGACCTCTCGGAGACAAACCTGGCACGGGGCGTCGAGTTGGCAAAGGGCCTGCTTCCCAATGAAACTGCGAACAGAATCCTGCTGGTCAGTGATGGAAATGAAACACACGGATCGGTGCTGGCTGCAGCGGACCTGGCCCGACACAGTTCCATTCCCATTGATGTGCTTCCGTTGCAGTATGAACACTCCAAGGAAGTACTCATAGACAGGCTTGTAAGCCCGGCCCGGGTCCGTGAAGGGCAGTCAATCGAGTTGACTGCCGTGATCCAGAGCCAGGGTCCTGCCAGTGGGATGCTCTACCTGCGGCGAAATGGTCAACAGGTTGACCTCGATGGTTCAACACCTGGAAGCGGTCTTCCACTTGTGCTCGAGGGAGGCACCCACGTGGAGCGCCTGTCCATTTCCGGCAGTCGCAGTGGGCCACAGGAGTTTGAACTGGTCTTCGAGGCGGATGATCCCTCGATGGACGCCATGGTCAGGAACAATACGGCAACGGCCGTCACCTTCGTGTCAGGAGGAGGATCGGTTCTCGTCGTGTCCGAGGGAACGGCAGACTCTTCGCACCTGGTCGAAAGCCTCTCCCGTTCGGGACTTGATGTCCATGTTCGGGAACCGGCGGTCATGGGTTCAGGGCTGGTGTCACTGCTGGGCCACGATGCGATCCTGCTGGTCAACGTACCCAGGTGGTCATTCACGGACCAGCAGGTTCTGGCGTTGCGTGCCTATGTCCATGATGGTGCGGGGGGCCTGGTGATGACTGGTGGTCCCCGATCATTCGGGGCCGGGGGTTGGATCGATTCTCCACTGGCAGAAGTGCTTCCATTGAAACTCGATCCTCCGGCCAACAGGCAGATCCTTCGAGGCGCACTTGCATTGATCGTGCACAGTTGTGAAATGCCCGAGGGCAACTACTGGGGTCAGAAGACGGCGGAGTCGGCCATCGAGGCGCTCAGTCGTCTCGATGCGGTCGGCATCATCGAGTTCGTCAACGGCCAGGGGACCGAGTGGGTCTTTCCGATGCAGGAGGTCGGTGACAAGGCCGCGGCCCTCTCTGCCACGCGGCAGTTGAAATTCGGAGACATGCCGGAGTTCGCACCCTCGATGCGCATGGCACTCGATGGCCTCCTGCAGATCGATGCCGGGCATCGACACGTCATCGTCATATCAGATGGAGACCCATCGCCACCTTCGATGGCGCTCATCCGCGACTTCGTCGATGCGAAGATTTCCATATCAACGGTCATGCTGGCTGCGCATGTTCCAACAGCGAGGGCGACGATGCAGGACATCGCCCAGATCACCGGTGGCACCTTCTACGATGTCACGGACCCCAACGACCTTCCCCAGATCTTCATCAAGGAAGCGCAGCTGATCGTTCGTTCCCTGATCCAGGAGGGCACCTACCAGCCTGTCACCGTCAACAATCTCTCGGGACCTGTTGCCGGGATTACCGGTGTTCCAGTGGTCCACGGCTTCGACCTCTCTGCACCACGGGAAGGGCTGGCGCAGACGGCGCTGGGCATTCCCACGGAGGAGGGGATGGATCCACTCTATGCATGGTGGAATCACGGCCTGGGCCGGGTCGTGGCGTTCACGAGCGATGTGTCCAGCAGGTGGGGGAGCGACTGGCTTGCCTGGTCGTCCTTCGATGCCTTCTGGGAACAGACGGTCAGGTGGGCCATGCGATCGGCGACCCCCTCCGAGTTCACCCTTGCAATGCGTGAAGAAGATGGCGAAGTCGTCGTGGCCCTTGAAGCGCTCGATACGGATGCATCCTTCCTGAACTTCCTCCAGACGCGTGCCGCCATCATCAGCCCTGGAGGGAAGACCGAGCCGCTTGAGCTCCAGCAGGTCGGACCCGGGCGATACCAGGGCCGCTTCAGTCCCGAGGCGACTGGCACGCATGTCGTGAGCGTTCTGGTTGCAACCCCGACCCAGGACGGGGACTTGAAGACGGGAACGTTGCACGCCGCCACGAGCCGTTCATTCTCGGATGAGTACAGGCACCAGGTGCACAACACGGCACTGCTCCGCATGGTTGCTGATCGAACGGGTGGTCGTATCTTCGACATGAATGATCCATTGGTACCGGACCTGTTCGATCGACAGGCCCTCCAGCCACCCCGCAGTGAACAACCCGGATGGGAACTGCTGGCCATCCTTGCATCTGCGCTGCTCATACTCGATGTGGCCGTGCGTCGACTGTCCTTCGACAGCCAGCGAATGCAGGAGTGGGTCGATCGGATGTCGGGCACACGGGAGTCAACTGGCGGTGCTTCCGTTGCAGCCTGGAAGCGCAGTCGAAAGGCCAAGGGAGCCGGACCCCGTACGGCAAGCAGGCCTTCCACGTCGGAGTTCGATGCTGCTGTCCGCGAAGCAAGTGAACCCGGCCCGGAACCGGTCCCCCAAGGTCCTTCAGTTGAAGAAGAGGAAGAAGAACCCCGTGACACGGTGTCACGTCTGAAGGAGGCGAAGGAGCGAGCTCGGCGTGAGCGTGAAGGGGGGGATGACGCATGAGCACCTCTCCCAGCTCGATGCCGCACCTCGATACGGATCTTCCGGATGCCGAGTCGATCATGGCGGCCTGCTCGACCGTCCGTGCCGTCTTCACTCAACTGCAGGAGGAGATCGGGCGAACGATCGTCGGCCAGCGTCGAGTGGTTGATGAGACCCTCGTCTCGCTCTTTGCCGGGGGCCATGTGCTCCTGGAAGGAGTCCCGGGGCTGGGCAAGACGCTGCTTGTTCGAACGCTTTCGGAAACGCTGTCCCTGGATTTCTCTCGGATCCAGTTCACCCCGGATCTCATGCCCGCCGACATCATGGGAACGAGCATTCTTGCCGAGGACGAGACACGGAGGCACCGGGATCTCGTCTTCAGGCCCGGGCCGATCTTCTCACAACTTGTCCTGGCGGATGAGATCAACCGGGCAACTCCCAAGTCGCAGTCGGCGCTCCTGGAAGCCATGCAGGAGGGGACGGTTTCCTCCGGCGGAGAGACGATGCCATTGCCTCGTCCCTTCTTCGTGATGGCGACGCAGAATCCCATCGAGCAGGAGGGCACCTACCCGCTGCCGGAGGCCCAACTGGATCGATTCCTCCTGAAGATCCATGTACCGACACCATCCCGCGAAGAAACCGGGACCATCCTCCAGAGAACAACGGGCACGGTCGTGGACGCTCCAAGTCCGACCATGGATGCCACCTTCATTCTCGCTGCCCAGCAACTCGTACGGAAACTTGCCATCGCCTCACATGTTCGCGACTACGTGGTTCGCATCATCCTTGCTACGCATCCAGGCCGTGGTGCTGGACCGGCCGAAATCGATCGATGGGTTTCGGTTGGTGCCAGTCCCCGTGGAGGGCAGGCGATCATCATCGCATCGAAGGTCGTGGCACTCATGGCCGGTCGCTATGCGGCTTCGATGGCCGATGCCCGGCTCGTTGCACATGCATGCCTCAGGCATCGGATCATTCCCTCGTACGAGGCTCGTGCCGACGGGATGGATGCAGACATGATCATCTCCAGGATCCTCGATCATGTTCCTGCCGGCGATGGAAGCGAGGTGGACACATGAGTCGCTTCGGTGTTTCCACGACTCCACGGCCCCGTACGGTTGAGGACCTGCTTCCGCCGGGGCTGCTTGCGCACCTTGAGCGGCTGGACATCGTCTCCCGCAAGGTCTTCAGTGGCAGGCAGCATGGAGAGCGACGAAGTCGTCGTCGGGGGCAGAGTGTTGATTTTGCTGATCACCGACCCTATTCCCCGGGTGATGATCTTCGCTTCGTCGACTGGAACATCTATGCACGGCTCGATGCCCTGTTCCTGAAGCTCTACCTTGAGGAGGAGGACCTGTCCCTTGGCATCGCGATCGACACGAGTGCATCGATGGACTGGGGTAACCCCAACAAGCTCGATACGGCCAGGCGACTTGCCATGGCCCTGGGTTGGATCGGGTTGTGCAATCACAACCGGGTGAGCGTGCACGGATTCAACGGCGAGGGTATCCAGTCGCTTCGAACACTTCGCGGCCGCCGTCGAGCCAGTGAACTTGGTCGATGGCTGCTGGACCTGGATCCAGGAGCAGCACGCGTGCCAGGTACCTTCGCCGACTCCATGAAGAGCCTGGCCGCGGGACGCCGGGGCCGTGGTGTTCTTCTTGTCCTGTCGGACTTCCTGGAGGGAGACGGTGTCGAGGAAGGACTTCGATTTCTCGGCGGCCGAGGCGACGAGGTCATCTGCCTGCAACTGCTGGCGCCCGAGGAAGTGGACCCGGGCGGAAGCGGTCTGACCGGGGATCTTCGACTGGAAGATGTTGAGCATGGGGGTACGGTCGAGGTGACGATTACGCCTTCCCTCCTCCGGTCCTACCGCCAACGTCTTGATGCCTGGTGTGGATCACTTCGCACGGGCTGCACCCGGCGGGGCATGGGGCACCTGACGATTCCAACGGATACGGACATCGAGACCGTCCTGGTCGAGATGATGCGACAGCAGGGGTACATACGGTGAACTGGCTGACTCCATGGACCGGTTTCATCGTCGCTTCGGCCACCGTGCCGCTGCTGCTGCTGCTCTACTTCCTGAAGTTGCGGCGCAAGACGATGGTCACCTCGAGCACGCTGCTCTGGATCCGATCGACCGAGGATCTGCACGCCAACGCGCCCTTCCAGCGATT
>JAYZBD010000133.1:0-5738 GCA_036339395.1 Planctomycetota bacterium
CCCGTCGGCAATGCAATGCGTCGCATGCGCAAGAAGCGATCGGGGAGAGGCTACCATTCGATGCACCCCCAGACCCGTGAGCAACTGGTTGAACACTTCCGTCCAATGAATGAACGACTCGCTGCCCAGACAGGACGTGACCTGTCGCACTGGAATCAATGAGGAACCCCGCGTGCGAATCGGCAACTACATATCGGTGGTAGCTGGAGAACTCGGGTTCGAACAGAACGTTTCGGGTCATATCCAGGTTCCGCTTGAAGGGATGCGACGACTGAAGGAAGCCGGGCACGAGGTACACCTGGTTACGAATGAATTCGGACGGGATCGATCACTTCCAGCCTGCCTGGATCAAACCATTCCAGTTCACCTCGTGAGTGATTCAAGGAACCGGGGAGGCATTCTCACCCGGGCCTCAGACCAGGGACGGGGGATAAGGCTTCCTGCGCTGCGACGCCAGGTGCGGCAGTTGAAACGCCTCTGCATCGAGCAGCAGTTCGACCTCCTCCACCTTCACGGATACAACCGAACGGCACACCTCGGCGGTGGTCTCAGGCTGATGGGCCTTTCCTGCCCGGTGGTCTGCACGGTCTTCGCAGGAGTGTTCCCGGAGCGATGCAGCCTGCTGACGCGAAGGCTCTGGAAGCGGGTCGATGCACTCGTGACCGCAACACGATTCGTGCAGGAGGCGTACGAGGTGGAAGGACTGCATGTCAAGCAGGTCCGACATGGACTCATCCGGGACTTGCGGAGCGAGTTCAAGGGTGAACGCAGTTCCTCTCGAAGGCGGATTCTCTTCTGGCGTGACCCTTCGGTTGAAAACGGCGCAGACCTTGCACTGGGTGCCTACAGCGAACTTGCACCTCGATACCCCGGGTTCGACTTCGACTTTGCAATTCGTCCCTACTGGGATCCGATCCCGGGAATCGATGAGCTTGCAGATGAACATGAGAATGTACATGTCTACAGGTTTCCCTATTCGGATGGCGTAACGCTTCCGGAACTCGTGATGAACTCGCTGTGCGTACTGCAACCAATGAGGCGTTTGACCATCAACCCCCAACTGGTCATCGCCGAGAGCCTCGCTGCCGGTGTCGCCACGATCGCCTCCGACCTGGACTCCACCCGGGAGTTGGTGCAGGAAGGTGTGACAGGCCACCTGGTTCCAGTGGGGAATGCGGCAGCCTTGACGGAGGCCCTTGACGCCCTGCTTGCTGATCCTGGAGCAGCAGAGGCCATGGGACGGGCTGCCAGCGAGGACATGGCGGCACGCTGGAACTGGGATCACTACATCAATGATGTCATGACCATCTACAATACGGTCGTTTCCGGGAGTGCAGCATGAAGGTCCTTCACTGGTATAGATCGATGGACCTCGAGATGGGCGGCGTTGTTCGTGCCGTCCTTGACATCTCGGCGGCCATGGCGGATCGGGGGCATGAACAGGTCATTGCCACGTTTGACGAGGCAGACCTCGAGTCCATGTGGACGTCGCAGGGTTCCAATCGGTCCGTCCTTGAGTTGACGCCATCAGGCCGCCGCCGCCAACCGCTGGGGGGGGAAAGTCTTGAACGCATCGAGAACGTGTTGAAGGGTTGCGACGCACTCCACCTGCACGGGGTCTGGGATCCTGCCAGCTACCAGCTTTCAAAGTCCGCCTTCCGTGCAGGCATTCCATACCTGGTCAGTCCACATGGAGTACTTGACGATTGGTGCATGAAACAGAAGTCGCTGAAGAAGCGTCTCTACCTGGCAACGGGGTGTCGGCGCATGCTCAACAATGCCAAGGCGGTTCACTGCACTGCCGAGGGAGAACGACAGCAGGCGACTCGCTGGTTCAATCCGGACCGTGCACGGGTGGTCCCACTTGTCTTTGATCTCGATGAGTACCGGGTTCTTCCTGGTCCGGAAGAGGCACACGATGCCTTCCCGGCACTGTTCGAGGGTCCCCCGGTTCTGCTCTTTCTCAGCAGGATCCATGTGAAGAAGGGACTCGAGCATCTCGTTGCAGCGGCTGCCGAACTCCATTCGCGGGGAGCATCGGTCCGTGTTGCCATTGCCGGTACGGGAGACCTTGCCTATGTCGAACGACTCCAGCAGCAGGTGGCATCATGCGGCATGGAGGACGTCGTTCATTTCATAGGTTTCGTCTCGGGAACCAGGAAGGTGTCCCTCTACCAGGCGGCGGATCTCTTCGTTCTGCCGACACACCAGGAGAACTGGGGCTTCGTACTCCTGGAGTCACTGGCCTGCGAGACCGGACTCATGACGACCAGGAGTGTTGACATCTGGCCCGAACTGGAAGCGTCAGGCGGTGCCGTCATTGTCGAGCGATCAGCCCAGGCCATGGCGGATGCCATCCAGCCACTGCTTGATCAACCATCGCGGCTTGACACCATGGGGAGGCGTGGTCGCGAGTGGGTACTCAAGGAACAGGATGCCGACCGGGTGGCGGAGTTGTACATCCAGCTCTACTCGGACTGACCGGTCCTCACTTGAGCCCGAGTGCCGTGTCCAGCCTCGCCGCGATTGCAGGCCAGGTGTAGTGATCACGTACCAGTGAAGCGCCCGCCCTGCCCATCTGTTCACACGTTTCCGGGGAAGAGGCCAGTTGAAGCATGGCCTCGGCGACGGCTGCTGCATCCAGCGAGGTGACCAGTCCGGCTCCGGTATCCGCGACTTCCGGGAAATGGCAGGCTTCCGTGATGATGACCGGTGTTCCACACCCGAGCGCTTCGGTGATCGCCATCGAGAAACCTTCCTGTCGACTTGGAAGACAGAAGCAGTTGCAATCAACAAGTGCAGCGAGCTTGTCCTCTCCGTACAGCGGCCCGATGCAATGCATCCTGTTCCGTGCAGGACTTGCCTCGATGAGCGATTGCAATGTTGTTTCGTACCCGTCATCGGGTCCTGCGATCACCAGGTCCAGTTCCGGGATCTCATCATGGATCCTCTCGAATGCTGCGACCAGGATGTCGAGACCCTTCTTGTAGTGAAGCCTGCTCAGGAAGAGTACGAATGGCTTCGTGTCGAGACACAAGCCTTGATGCCTGCTTCGGAAGGTTCCAGCAGGTGGCAATGGTTCAAGTTCCTCCAGGAACACGCCGTTCGGGATCACCTCGATCCGCGCCGAGCCCACGTGTGGTTTCATGCCCAGCTCTTCATCGTGGTTCAACGCGTGGATGAAACGAGAACCTGAGAGCATTTTCCTGGCCCATGCGGCCAGTGCGACGCGCTTTCGCAGGCGGCCCTGTGACATGCACCATGGATCAAGCATTCCATGGGGGGTGATGATCCAATCCGTCCCTGCGTGCGCGGCTTCTTGAGCTGCATTGTTGAGGATTGGATCCCAGATGCCGTGCAGGTGGACCAGTTCATATCTTCCTACGTGTTCACGGAGCCATGCCCTGGAATGTTTTGCTCGAAGTTGTTCCATGACGCCTCCACGCTCCAGCAGGTGCACATGCTGCAAGCCGTTGCCGGGAAGCGAACCGATCATGTCATGAATGCGTGTACGGTCATCTGTACCTGCATGTGCGAGCACATCAACGTGGTGTCCACGTTCCTGTTGCGCCGCTGCAAGTCGTGAAACAACAACAGGAGGGCCGCCTTGGGCAGGGTCGAGAGATGAAATGACATGAAGAATGTGCATTCAAATGGCTTCAGCGACGGAACATGAAATGAAAGGTTGCTCTCGATAGTCTAGGTCACTATCATCGGTCGTTTCCCGGTTTATCCATTCCAAACCAGCCTCTGCAGGAGTCCTGCCGCGATGCCCTCACATGATCTGATTGCCCCGAATGGTGGAACACTGGTTGACAGGTTCGTCACAGGTGATGACGCCAAGAAACTCACGGATGCTGCCGGCTCCATGCCCGCCATCACGTTGACCTTCAAGCAGGCCTGCGACCTGGAGATGATCGCCATTGGAGCCTTCAGTCCCCTGACGGGATTCGTAGGTTCCGAGGATTTCAAGTCGATCTGCACCTCGATGCGGACGGCGGACGGCACCCCCTGGCCCATCCCCATTACGCTGGCAATCGATTCCGAGACGAAGGACACGCTTGCCGAGGGTGGACAGGCTGCTCTTCACCATGCTGATGGAACATTGATGGCGGTCATCGACATCGAGTCGATCTACGAGCATGACAAGGCACTCGAACTCCCCAACGTCTTCCGGACCGAAGATCCAGCCCACCCGGGCGTCCAGGCCGTGCTCGAAGAGGGCGACTGGCTCGTCGGGGGTCCGATTCATGTCCTGACCGTGACACCCGAGCATGAGCCCGGTGAACAGTTCACGGACCATCGGCTTGCACCAGCAGCAACGCGTGCTGCATTCAGCGAGCGTGGTTGGAAGACGGTTGCGGCGTTCCAGACCCGGAACCCGATTCACCGTGCACACGAATACCTCTGTAAATGCGCACAGGAGATCTGCGACGGGCTGTTGATTCATCCGCTGGTAGGTGAAACCAAGCCGGGTGACATACCGGCGGATGTCCGAATGCAATGCTACGAGACCATCATCGAACACTACTTCGTCGATGACAGGACCATGTTGACCGTGATGCCGGCCGCCATGCGGTACGCCGGACCACGCGAAGCGGTCCTGCACGCACTGGTTCGACAGAACTACGGCGTGACCCACTTCATCGTCGGTCGCGATCATGCGGGAGTCGGTGATTACTACGGAACCTACGATGCCCAGAACATCTTCGACGAGTTCGAGCCGGGCGAAATCGCCGTGACACCACTCAAGTTCGAGCACGCTGCGTGGAGCAACAAGGCCCAGGGCATGGTCAGCAGCAAGACATTCCCGAAGATCAAGGGTGACCAGATCTTCCTCAGTGGTACGAAGGTCCGCGAACTGCTTGACAAGAGCGAACGACCACCAGCCGAGTTCTCTCGACCGGAGGTGGCTGACGTACTCATCGAATGGGCGACCGCTGAATCAACTGCGGCGGTCTGATCGCAATACTGCTTAACGAACCAGGAGCACGAGACACATGGCTGAACAGGTAGCTACAAACATCACCTGGCATGACGGAACCGTCACCAGGGACGAACGGAAGGCAGTTCTCAAGCAGAAGGGATGCACCGTCTGGTTTACGGGCCTCTCCGCAAGCGGCAAGAGCACGATCGCCGTCGCCCTTGAGCAGGTGCTGTACCAGAGAGGCCATGTTGCCTATCGACTTGATGGCGACAATGTACGCATGGGACTGAACAAGAACCTCGGATTCTCCCCGGAGGATCGAGCGGAGAACATCCGGAGGATCGGTGAAGTCTGCAAACTCTTCGCTGATTCCTGTGTCATCACCTTGTCGAGTTTCATCAGCCCGTATCGCGAGGACCGTGACCAGGTTCGAGCGCTCCATGTCGATGGAGACATCGAGTTCATCGAGTGCTACGTTGAATGTCCACTCGAGGTCGCCGAGGAACGTGATCCCAAGGGTCTCTACAAGAAGGCACGTGCAGGCGAGATCAAGGGTTTCACTGGAATCGACGATCCATACGAGGAACCTCAATCTCCGGAACTGGTCATCAACACGGCCGAGCGTTCACTCGAGGAGTCCGTCCAGGACGTCCTCGACTGCCTTGAGAAAAGAGGCATGTTGAAAGTGGACTGATCTGCAGGCAGTGATACCGAAAACGACAGGTGCCCACGCACATGCGTGGGCACCTTTTGTTTTCCGGATGAGTGGAGGATCAACATACGCCCTAGATGACGACATCGTCGAACTTAT
>JAYZBD010000134.1:0-6901 GCA_036339395.1 Planctomycetota bacterium
ACTTGGCAGCCCGCCTGTTGCCGTGGTTGATGTCCATGCACACATCAACGGCCCCCGTGCGGCAGCACTCTACAAGCAGGCTGCAGAACTCTATGGAATCGAGCATGTCTTCTCGATGACTCCCCTCGATGCAACCGAGGCCATGACCGAGGTCCTCGGTGACATGGTGCACTTCATCGCCATTCCCAATTTCGCCGAGACCGACAAGCTCCACGCACATGGGAAGGGGTTCCTTGAACAGATCAAGGCCTTTCACGAGGCAGGCTCCCGCATCGTGAAGTTCTGGGCAGCCCCACGATCCGTCGAGTACGGGATCGAGGCCGGCGACCCGAGCCTCCTCTCCATCGATGGACCGCACCGAAGAGCCGCGATGGACCTCGCCGCCTCGCTGGGCATGTCCTTCATGGCCCACATCGCGGATCCGGATACCTGGTTCGCCTGCAAGTACACCGACTCCAGTCTCTATGGAACGAAGGCCGAACAATACGAGGCCTTTGAACGAATGCTCGATGCGTACCCAGTGCCCTGGATCGCAGCACACATGGGAGGCTTCCCCGAAGACCTTGCATTCCTCGATGGACTCCTGGAACGACATGCAAACCTCTCCCTGGACACCTCGGCGACCAAGTGGATGGTGCGGGAACTCAGCAAGCATGAGCCGGGAAAACTGCAGGCCTTCCTGGAGCGGTGGCCGGGGCGGATCATGTTTGGCAGTGACATCGTCAGTTCGGACGACCACCTCTCAACCGTCTCTTCAGACATGGGCATGGCGACAAAGGCCTCCACGCCGGCAGAAGCCTTCGATCTCTACGCAAGTCGTTACTGGGCGCTCCGACATCTCTTTGAAACGGCGTACGAAGGCCCTTCACCCATCGCGGACCCGGACCTGGCCATGATGAATCCCCAGTTGCATGACGAACTCGATGCGCCGATGCTGCGTGGGCAGTCACTTCCAACACCTGTCCTGGAGAATCTCTACCGGGGGGCTGCCGTCGAATTTGCCGGCTCACCGGATGCCATCCGCTCATACTGATTGTTCACCGCGGCCCACGATGCAGGATCGCCTCCCCGCGAGGATGCGTTGTCCGCCGGGACCGATGCTTCCCTGAGCAGCACCGGGAGTTCGTGCAGGAACGCATCCAGTTCAAACCAGGCTCCACCCCTGTCGTTCACTTCAGTCACTGCTGGGTGCCCGTTTCCGAGCAGGACAGGCACATGATTGTCCAATGCCCAGTGGAGGTGGCAGGAACCAGCCACACGAGTCCGATGGGATGCATGACCATCAAGGAGAACCGCATCGATCGCACCCTGCAACTGCCATGGGCGTGAGACAGCAGGCTCGATTCGAATCACGTCCTGCAGACCGACCAGTTCCATCCAGTGGAGGGCTTCTTCGAATCGATCGAAAGACGGATCGGCCAGGAGGCGCACATCGTGGCCGAGGAGACCGAATCTCCCTGCTACGTTCGCCAGTTCCTTCAGGTTGGTCCACGATGCAGGTTCCCCCATGGCTGCGAAGACAATCGTGTCATCCCCTGCTTCCCAACGTTCACGCAACCGCCCGGCATCCGGAGCCTGGTCCCTGGACAGGCATGGAACAAGTTCCGAGCAGGAAGATTCGGGAAGCCCCGATGCCATCGCCCTGTTCAACGCCCCCCGGCTGGTGCACACCATGTGCATGGCCGGTTCCGCCCTGAGCAGGTCGATGAAAGAAGACGAGCAGTCGAATGCGTCCAGGGTTCCAAGGCAGGGATACCCACCCGCCCATCGCGTGGCCAACTCGACTGACGCGGGCCCCCACGCGTGTACCAGGCACGGACTGCCCCAACGCTTCTCCCAGGTATCAAGCACTCCCGATACGGGGTGTCTTCCCCGGGAGAGATGCGATTCGTTTCCAGGAATACGGCCCTGGGAACATGGAAGATCTCCCTGCATCCTCGGGCCTGCGCCGACTTCCATCACGACATGCTCATGCCCAGGAAGAACCTGGAGACACTCGCCGACAAGATGATGCAGGCAAGGGCCACTGGTAAGAGGATCAATATCGACCAGGTGCAGGATTCCCACGAGCGTTACCCCGGACCGTCCAGTCGATCACCAAGTTCCGATTCCATGTAATTGTAGAAGAGTTTCGCAAGACGCTCCCCGGTCAACAGGGCCAGTTCATCATTCATCTCGTTGCGAACCTTCGCGGTATTGAAACCATGAGGCGATGGTGATGGAATCTCGACATTCAGCGTGAAATAACCGGTCATGCTTTCCCCACCGGGATCAGGGAAGACCCGCTTCCCATTGACGAGATCAAGCACCTTGATCTTGCTGATCGATCGTGGTTCAGGTTGTACGCCGTCATGGGTCAGGGCGAACTGCTCCACGTCCATGTAGATCAGTTGCTGGGCTCCAACGAGTTCTCCCACCTTCTCAAGTGAAATGACGGTACCCGAACGATCCTGCCTGCGTGCCATGATCATCGCATCACGCGGTGAAATCATGAACTGTTCGGATATGACACCCTTTTCCATGAGCAGTGTCGTCGCCTCTTCTGCAATCACACGCCGGAGACGGGTTGGATTGATCCTGTTCCGACGATCATCGATGAAGATCACGGTTGGAACATTACTCAGGGTGTATTCCGCCGACACCTGTGGTTCCGGATGGAGCACATAGGCGATTGGGGAGGCGATGTTGCAGCCTGCCATGCCCTGGAGCATGAAGAGTGAGGCCAGGAGCAGCACTGCGGGAATGAAGCGGAAGAGGTTCACGTGGCATCAAGCTCCGGCTTGTACTTGTCTGGATACTTCGGCTCCAGGTGCGGGTAGAAGATCCAGGCAGTGTGCTTGATGAAATCGGACAAAAGGCCGGTCTGGATGATCTCGGACGTAGCCGAATCCCTGTCAAGTTCCTTGAGCTTGGGATAATTCGCATCGACATGGTACGCGTCCGTGAACTGGTCCGGGTTGAGTCCGTCACGCTCGACGATCCCGACCGTTGCCGTGCAGTTTCCCTCCCAGATCCAGCGGTTTCCAGGTGGATGGAGACGGAAGGTGTGAATATCGATGAAGATGATCCGATCGACGTTCAGTGCCTTGACCATGTCGTCGTAGGGCATCGCATTCCAACGCGGCGTCGTGAACTGCCACTCACGGACATACCTCGGATCGAGCACCTTGACTCCTGAAACTTCCCTGGCGATCAGGCCACCGACACCGGATGCAACCGAGCTGCAGAGCACCGGGTGCTGGTGCAGTATGCCCAGGTCCGCATCGACGACCACTGCCACCGTCCGGTGCTCAAGCCCCTCGTACTCCGCCAGGACCTCGACCCGCTTCTGGCTCTCGAAACTCTGGGCCATCCCGGCACCAAGCAGTAATGCCTGGCAACCCCCGGCAACAGCAAGACCTGCCAGCAGGAGGACGGAGATGGTGAACACATGCCGCATCAGATGATCTCCTTGAAACGGAGCATCTTATACGCCCAGGCAACAAGGAGCAGTCCAAGAACGATCCAAGTCCATCGAACCGTCCAATACCGGGTTACAAGGCCCTCTACGGGAGCTCCTGTCAACACGATGACCAACCCGCCAAGGCATGCCAAGGCCGTTGCGATCGCAAGCAGAGCCCCCATCGGCTGGGTGTCGAATGCAGCAAGAAAGTCACCATCTGCAGCATGTGCAAAGGCTGTCGTGAATCCGCACGTCGGGCAGGGCAGATCCATGTGGGTGATCCAGCCACAGGCTGGAAGCCCCATCTGCTCGTGGGTCCCGGCTCCAGAACCATCGGGCGACAGGAAGAAGGCCACGACAAGGACCGCCCCGCAGCCCAGGGCCACGGCGGCAGCCAGGAGGCGGCGAGTCAACTCCGACGTGCCAGCCCGTTGGAGCGGCTGATATGCAGTGAAATGCCCGGGCATTCGATAAGCCTACCACGCCCATGCTCCGGGCAGGTCAAGGCTGCTCTTCAGCCTCCAGGGTTGCTGAAATGCTCTTCCTGGAGTCCTTGTAGAAACGTACAGGATTCTCCCGACTCGTCGCCGACCAGGCCCGATTCGCACAGTCCAAGGCCCTCCGAGCAGAGACGCTCCGCCTCGCCGTCTCGTCCCATGTCCAGGAGGAGCACAGCCCGGACGGCGATGTTCTCCAGCAGGAGTTCCATCGAGGTCGACCCCGATGGAGCATAGGCCACGCGGGGTGCAAGGAGCCGCTCGTGGAAGCGCTCGTAGAACTCCAACTGTTCGAACTGGGAACCACCGTACTCGGGAATCAATGCGATGTTGCCATGGCCGATTCGGAGATCACTGAATGATGCACGCTTGTCGAGTGGATTCAACCATGCCAGTTGCTCGATGAGACCAAGATGCTCGCGGATGTGACGCAGGGCATCCTTGGAATCCCCATCCTTGTACAGTCGCTTTGCAAGAAAGTAGTGGCCCCAGGCCACGTCCCGCATCTGCCTGTTCTGTTCGGGGAAACGGGATACCAATTCCAGCAGAACCTGCAGATACGTATCGAGGGACTCGCGTTCTGCCATCGCGTCTCCCACTTTTCCTGAAGAAGTTCCGCAGCGGAGATGAGCGACCGCAAGGTTGCGCAGGTAGAGCGGGTTCGAGGAATCAAGTGCAACAAGGCGCTCGAAAGCGTCCCGGTATTCCCTGTACTGTTCCAGTGCCGCTTCATGGTTGCCACGCTTGGCTTCGACCGAGCCGAGATTGGCGAAGGTCATGCCCTCGAAAAAGAGGAATGAATCGTTCCCAGGCTCGCTTCCCATGGCTTCCTGGATGTCCTCGAGTGATTCCTTGTAGAACGCCTCCGAGCGGTCAAGATCCTTCAACTCGTGTCGAGCATGGTCACCGCGGTGTGTATCGATGGAAGCCTGCAGGTAGAGCACCTGCGGCCGGGAACCGTCGCCTGCATTGAACGTGGCAAGCAAATTCTCCGACTGCACGAGGGCAGCTTCGGATGCAGGCCAGTCTCGATACGTCGGATTCCTGTATGTCCATTGGTTGCGGGCCAGTTCAAGGAAGGCTTCCGCAAGTTGCAGGAGAACCTCGATATCCTCGTTCGGGGTCGAGGACCGGACTCGCTGGAGATGTTCGACTTGAAAACGTGCCAGGTCAGCTGTCTCTTCAAGGGAATCGACACGTTGGATCAGGACATCAACCAGCTCCGACAACCCGGCAGCATGTTGAAGCTCGACATCGAGAAGTGCCGACTTGGCATCACGCTCGGTGACCGCGATACGACGCTGCCTGGCCTCGCTGAGCGCGAACATCGTCGAAACGATCACACCGGAAACGAGAACAATGAGAATCAACGAGGCTGCAACCAGTGCACCACGGTGTCGACGAGCGAACTTGCTTGCCTTGTAGGCCATGCTCGGTGGACCGGCATCGACGGGCTCATCGTCAAGGTAGTGCTGCAGGTCCGCAAGAAGCGCACCGGCCGTGTCATACCGTCGAATTCGTTCCTTCTCGATGCACTTCATGACGATCCAGTCGAGATCGCCCCTGAGCAGCCTGGTGAGTGAACGCTGGTCCGTCTTTCGATCGTCGGCGGCTGTCCTGGACCTGTCCGTAGCTTCCTCGCTCCTGGTCTGGTTTTTCGTGGATGGTTTCGGCGGATCCTCCTCGCGGATGATCCGTGCGATTTCAGCAAAGCCGGCCGAACGAAGCGTCTCGGCCTCGAACGGAAGACTGCCCGTGAGGACCTGGTAGAGAATGACCCCGATCGAGTAGATGTCGGTTCTCGTATCGATGTCCTGGGTCGTCATCTCGGCCTGTTCCGGGCTCATGTATTCCGGCGTTCCGATCATCTGCCCTTCTCGCGTGAAGATCGTTTTTTCCGTGAGCGGCTGGTTCAGGGACTTGGCAATGCCGAAATCGATGACCTTGACCATCGCCCGGTTGTCGGTGTACTCGACGAGAATGTTGTTTGGTTTCAGGTCACGGTGAATGATGCCCTTCTGGTGGGCATGCAGCACTGCTTCGCACACCTGCATGATGAGACCGACTCGCTCACGGATATCCAGCTTGTGTCGATCGCAATGCAGGGTGATCGGGACACCCTTGATGTATTCCATGACGAAATACGGCAGGCCCTGCTCCGTCGTACCTGCATTGAACACCTTGGCCACCCCGGGGTGGTCCATGATCGCCAGCGCCTGCCGCTCGGACTCGAACCTGGCAATGACCGAAGCCGTGTCCATGCCGGGCTTGATGACCTTCAACGCCAGTTTGCGCCGAACAGGAGCCGTCTGCTCGGCAAGGTAGACGATGCCGAACCCCCCTTCGCCCAGGACCTGGAGGATCTTGTAGGGGCCGATCTCCTTTGGCAGATCGGCCTTGGAAATCATCCGAACCGAGCCCGAGGTGCCTGAACCCACGCCGGTGCCCGCTTCCGAACGGATCGTCGGATCCTCCTGCCCAGCGGTGAACTCGTCTCCCTGGAAGCCGGATTTCACCGTGGGATCATCACCCGGACCGGGTGTGTCAGGTTGGTTTGGTTCCCCGCTCATGAACAGCTGCTCCACCAGCAACCATAGACGAAAAACAGGTCTTGGCCGGGTTCGGGGATGGAAAATCAGCCAGGCTCGTCAGGAAAGACGTGTAGAGAACCAGGTCCGGCTCTCTCCCGCCTCGACCTCGACGAGCAGGTGCAACTGGAGTGTTGTTCCATGAAGATCGCTGACCTCCATTGGATCCGAGGTGAACCCGTGCAGGATCGGGGGCGACTGGGTGATGACGTGATCCGGGCAGGCTGCCTCGAGCAGGGCCCCCTGTGACATGACCCACCCTTCAGCAACAAGCAGGGACCGAAGTTCTTCGATGGAACCGAGGCAGTGCACCCGCCCTGCATCATCGACTGCCAGTTCGATCTGATCACATGCAGGACACGTGATCGGCAGCA
>JAYZBD010000135.1:0-4678 GCA_036339395.1 Planctomycetota bacterium
AGGTTTCCACTCGCCTCCCTGATGAAGCTTCCGTTTCTCAGCAGCGGTGCGATCGGGACATCCCCGGCCTCGGTCTGCTCGACCGTCGCTGCCGCTGCCTCCTGGGCGGTGGCCGGTCCAGTGGCGAGCAGCAGGAGAGATGTCGCTAGGAGGAGCCGCATGAGATCTCCGGAGGAAAGGCCGCGGTGGGATTCGAACCCACGAATAACGGATTTGCAATCCGTCCCCTTAGACCACTTGGGTACACGGCCATCGTACAGCAGGTCAGGATAGCCCCCAGTTGATGCAGGGGCAAAGTCTGGTCGGAAGGACGCCTGCTCCGGGATTGGTTCAGGTTGAGTTCATCGCGAGTTAGATTCACATGTAATCCATCGGATCATGCCACAGCCTGAAATAAGTGAATACCCTGCCGATGAATGATCAGATCATGGCGGCGTGCCCTCCCAGACCCTTTAGAGGAGTATAGAAATGAAGATTCCAATCGGAGCCCTCGCCATCGGCCTGTGCTGCAGCACGGTACTTGCCGGACCGGTCGTTGACACGATGTCTGACCAGGACCTTCGAGACATGGTGTTCAAGTTGAAGAGTGAAGTCGACACCCTCCGATCCGAGCAGGACACGAACTGGCTGACCGAACAACGTGCAGAACAGATACGGGGCCTCGTTTCCGATGTTCTCGCCGATGCAGATACCCGTGCGACACTCCAGGGTACAGGCATGACCTCGGGCTACGACCAGGGCTTCTTCATCGGTTCATCCGATGGCAACTGGCTCATGAAAATCAACGGTGAGTTGCAGGTTCGCTGGCATTACAACGACGCCTCGGCTCAGTCCGATGTCCATGGATTTGAAATACGTCGCTCCAAGCTGAAAATCTCCGGTCATGTCGTTGACCCCAGCTGGGACTACAAGTTGACAGTCGTGTCGAACAGGCAGCGTGGGCTGGATACACCGGCAAACGTCTTCATCGAGGATGCGTACATCAACAAGACGTTCGACAACGGCATGTACATCCGCATCGGCCAGTTCAAGGCGCCCTTCCTTCGAGAAATGCTCGTATCAAGCAGCAATCAACTGGCAGTTGAACGTTCAATCATCAACAACGCATTCACCTGGGGTCGATCCGAGGGAATCATGGTCGGATATGCCGAGGACACCTGGAAGATCGATGCCATGTACAACAATGGTCCGAATGACCAGAACACCCAGGTTGCTGGAAGTCCCGCCACGAACGGCATCGCTGCTCGTGCGGAGATTCTCCTGGGCAGCGAATCCGATTGGGGCCTGTTCAGGGGCCTGAATGCCAGGAACACGGGCGGCAAGACAGGTTTCATGATTGGTGCGGCCGTCGGCTGGTTCAACGGCAACCAGGATGGTATCCAGGAATATGGCAACGGGGATGTCGCAAGATCAGTTGCCTTCACCGTTGATGGCAGTATTGCAGGTGACGGGTGGACCGTGCTGTCCTACTTCGTCTATGCCGATGGCAAGAACCGGTATCTCTCTACGGTCAACTTTCCCAATCGTGAAACCGACCAGGGATCCCTGGGGGTTGTCGTCCAGGGAGGCTATCTGCTCCAGGATGACCTGGAACTCATTGCTCGATACTCCTATGGTGATATCGAGGGTGCCAATTATGGAACAGTCAATCAACCCGGCAACTTCTTCGGGGCCGGTGACAACCTCAGTGTCATGACGATTGGCGCAAACTGGTTCATCAACAGCAACGTCAAGTTCTCGATGGACTGGGGGTATGCATTCGACACCGTCACGGACGGTGGCGGTGATGGCTCCGTGCCACAGACCGTGCCGACATCTGCGGATTACACATCATCGGGTACAGGGTGGCGGGCGGACAACAACGGGAATGCCGACGGCCAGTGGCTTCTGCGAGCCCAGATGCAGCTTGTCTTCTGATTCCCCGGCGACGTCCTCTTCCTCCTCGTTGGTGATCGATTTCCAACCGGCCGTCCCTTCTCGGGACGGTCGGTTCGGTTCCCCCCGGATGTCGGTTCAGCCGTCCTCTTTCGGGGGAGGGTAGTAGCCTGCAATGGCTTCGATCGCGACATCGAGGGCATCGACATGTTCCATGCCCGCATTCTGCTTGCATTTCATGGCGGCCACGAGGACGGCATGCATGCGTGTCAACTGTTCCAGGTAGACATCATGTCCAGGGCTTCCCTGGGGCACCGCCTTGACCCGCTGGGTGAGAAAATAGTCGGATACGACACGCTGGATGTTTGTCGCTGTTTCATCCTTCTCGCTGATCCAACGGACTCCCTGGTTGAACCCTTGCAGGGGGTGCCCCTGGTCCTGCATCAGTTCTTCCATGCTCGTAATGGCCTTCCGAATGGTTGTTGCATCTTCACGAAGCATCGTGATGCGCATGGCATCGTCATAGATGCCGCAGGGGACCTGGCAGTGAGCCAGGGCGGCAGTCTGGAAATGCCCGGCAATGAATCCGATTGATGCAGCAGCTGCTGCTGCAAGGAAGATGGTTTTGCGCATGGGATGATCCTTCTCCTGGTTGATGGTTCAATGGAATGCCCGGCGGACTCAGGCCCCGTGGGGCTTGGCAAACTGTTTCGAATCCGCTCGTTCCCAGTACTTTCGATACAGCGGATTCTCTGTTCCGGAGAGAAGTTCGCCGGGTTCAAGGTAGTGGTACAGGTCCTCGTAGGACAGCACGGCGGTCGGTGATACTCGTCTCGAGATGTGAATGGGCTTGAACTGGTTCGGGTGATCCAGGCCTGTTGCAGCTACGACCTGGGCCAGGGCATCCAGTGTATTCCTGTGGAAGTTGTAGACACGCTCGGCCTTGTCGGGAACCACGATCGCCTTCTGCCTCCTCTTGTCCTGGGTGGCTACCCCGACTGGACAGGCATTCGTGTGGCAACGCTGTGCCTGGATGCAGCCGACAGCGAACATGAAACCGCGTGCCGAGTTGCACCAGTCGGCGCCGATGGCCATCTTCGAGGCTATCCCGAACGCGGTCACCACCTTGGCACTGCATCCGACACGAACCTTGTCTCGGAGGCCTGTACCGACAAGCACGTTGTGGGCGAAGAGCAGTCCCTCGGTGAGTGGAGTGCCCATGTGATCAAGGAACTCGATCGGTCCCGCACCGGTTCCGCCTTCACCACCATCGATGACGATGAAGTCCGGATAGATCTCGGTTTCAATCATGGCCTTGCAGATGCCCATGAACTCGCTTGGGCGCCCGATGCAGAGCTTGAACCCCGCGGGCTTGCCACCTGAGAGCTCCCGGAGCTGTGCAACGAACTCCATCAACTCGATCGGGGTTGAAAAGGCCTTGTGATAGGCGGGCGAGATGCAGTCCTTGCCGATGGGGATATGGCGGGTTTCAGCGATCTCCTTCGAGATCTTCGCTGCAGGCAGCACACCGCCGTGACCGGCCTTGGCACCCTGCGAGACCTTGATCTCCACCATCTTCACCTGTTCTTCAACAGCCTGCTCCGCGAAGAGATCAGGGTCGAAGTTGCCGTCCTCCGTCCTGCAGCCGAAGTAGCCACTGCCAAGTTCCCAGACCAGGTCCCCACCATACTTCCTGTGGTAGGGACTGATGCTTCCCTCCCCGGTGTCATGGAAGAAGCCGCCTTTCTTGGCCCCCTTGTTGAGTGCCATGATTGCGTGCCCGCTGAGGGCGCCGAAGCTCATGGCGGAAATGTTGTAGACGGATGCGGAGTAGGGCTTGGAGCACTGGGGCCCCCCGACGTCGACACGGAATGGTTCCTTCGACTTCTCGGATGGTGCAATGGAATGATTGAGCCACTCGTATTCCGTACTGTAGGCGTCGAGTTCCGTACCGAATGGCTTGTCGTCAAGCAGGTTCTTCGCACGTTCGTATACGACAGTTCGTTCATTCCGGTTGAATGGCCGACCAGCCGTATCCGTCTCGACGAAGTACTGCATCATCTCGGGGCGGATGCTCTCGAAGAAGAACCGCAGGTGCCCGAGGAGTGGGTAGTTTCGGAGGATGCTGTGGCGGGACTGGACCCGATCCCAGACCGAGATCGCAGCAAGGGGAGCTGCCACCGCCGCACCCAGGAGGAACCAGGGCGAGAAGATGACTCCAAGGGCTATGAAGACAAGCAAGGAGAGCCGAACACCCCAATTGACCAGTACTGTTGCAAGTTCCATCTACTTCATCTCCAGGCGGGTTTGATCGGGGAGGAATCCGCGTACGGCCCTCGTCAATCGCATGCTATCACAGGTCGGTTCGGAGTCAGAAATCCTCGATACGATCGACGATCGTCGAGTCGATGATGAAGGGGTTGCTGTTGCCCTGTTCCTCCTCGATCACTCCAGCGCGGCGTCGCTCAATCTCGTCGACCGGGTCCTCTTCATCCCATTTCCGAAGAATGCGTTCCTGGGCGTCGTCGATCGAAGCCTCATAACGTATTGAGAAGTAGAAAAGTGATCGGGATACGTCGCCTCGCACGGTGGGGGGAGGCTGGAAGCACATCGAATCGGCCGAGTCCTGTCCTGTCCGCCATCCTTCATCGTGGCGGTATGGAGGTTCAGGGTTGCCGAATGGATGGTTGCTCCTGATCGAGTTCACACGCGGTACGGCAGGCCTCAGGTGATACAGGTCCGTTCGCATGGGCGGGCGTTTTGCACCCTTGGATTGTGGCCAGAGATGTTCGCAGTTGAGCAC
>JAYZBD010000136.1:0-19861 GCA_036339395.1 Planctomycetota bacterium
CATGCCGCCCCTGCTCTTCATACGCTTCGAAAGCGTAAGAAGCACACCCAGACCGTAACTGGAGATGTAGTCCAGTTTCGTGCAATCCACGATGAGGCGATCGAGTCCCCCGTCTATGAGGGTCTCGATCTCGGAAACGAAGGTAGCCGAGTTGTCCGAGTTCAACCCGCCATCGGCGGCCAGGATCATCACGTCGCCTTCGATCTCGTGGGCAATCAGTTCCATCGAATCATCCCCTGCAGGATCTCCCCTCGGGATTGGATGGAAGGAACCGCAATTTCCTTGCATCCAGCCCGACCTTTCATGATACTCGACCTGTTCGATTCCCAGCGAACATGGATGGTTGATGCAACGAGCCCGCTTGCGCCGGATCGCATACAATCCAAGATTCGCGGGGAATGAGTACCGCGATCAACCTGGAGCCCTGCTCGTGACCCACGTAGCCGACACCACATCCCACCTTCCGGCCGACGGCAGCACCGAAACGATGCCGGATGTCCAGAGCCATGCAGATGATCGCAAGGTTCCGATCAACAAGGTCGGCGTGAAGGAAATCCGCCACCCGATCACCCTTGCCCGCCAGGATGGCGGCACCTGCCAGACCGTGGCCGACATCAACATGTTCGTCTCCCTTCCCTCCGATCGGAAAGGTACGCACATGAGCCGGTTCCTGGAGGTGCTCAACGAATACAACGAGGGGATCCGCCCCGAGCGACTCATGGAACTCTGCCGAGCACTTCGTGAGCGGCTCGACGCTGAAGTCGCCCACGTTGAAATGGATTTCACCTACTTCATCACGAAGGCCGCCCCGATCACCGGGTTGAAAGGCCTGATGGACTACAAGACGAGATTCATCTGCGAGTCAAGCAACGAACAGGAAGACCTTGTCATGAGCGTGGCGGCAGCGGCAACGAGCCTCTGTCCCTGCTCCAAGGAGATCGCGGCTCGAGGAGCACACAACCAGCGGTGCCTGATCACGGCCGATGTCCGGTTCGACGGGATGCTCTGGATCGAGGAACTCGCCGAACTCATCGAGGATTCAGCCAGTTGCCAGGTCTACCCGGTACTCAAGCGACCCGATGAAAAATGGGTCACCGAGGTAGCCTTCGACAACCCGAAGTTCGTCGAGGATATCGTGCGAGATCTTGCCGTACTCCTGGATGGCGAATCTCGAATCAAGTGGTTTCACATTCGAAGCGAGAACTTCGAATCAATCCACTCCCACAATGCCTATGCGGAAATCACCAGGGACTGTTCCGAATAGACATGTGAAATGACCGGGTAACCATGAAAATGACCGGTGCCCGCATGACTGCGGGCACCTGGAGTTGGTTTCATTTCAATGCCGGAGATACCGGCAGGCTCATCACCAGCCGCGACCGTAGCCACAGTCGCCGTAATTATCACCGTAGTTGTTCCAATAGCCGTGCTGGTACTTCATGGCGTACTGGTCGTACTTCAACTGCTGGTTCGAGTTGAACTTGTGGTGCTGCCAGGCAGTCTTGAGTGCCTGCTGGTGGTGCTCCTCGATCTTCGCCCAGGCTGCCTTTGAATTCTTGCCCGCCTCTTCCCGGAGCGCTTCCTGCTTCTTGGCATTCTCCTCTGCAAGTTCCTTCGCAGAAGCCTTCATCTCGTCATGCTTCTGCTGCTGCATGTCCTCTGCCCAATCGTGATAGTCATCAAATGCATTGTTCGCATTGAGAAAGTCGGACATCCTGGAAACGGTCTTCATCGCGCCCTGGTAATCCTCCCAGGTCGACCTTGCCAGTCCCGTGTAGGCCTTGACCTGGCGATTCAACTCTGCAGAGTTGTCGCCCTCTGCCGGCCCCATCGCTTCCTCGTGATGAACGGCAACTTTCAACGCCTCCTCGAAGGACATTGCCTGTGGCATGTGCTCGGGTGGCGCGGAATAGGACTCCCAGGCATCCCACATGCCCTTCGACTTGATGTACTCCGTCATCTGCTCGATGCGTTCCTTCGACTTGGCGAGGCTGTCGCCTGCGGTCGAGTTCATTGTCTCGAGGGCCCGAAGCTGCATCGCAAGGCTCGTCGTTCCGGATGATGGATTCGATGATGCGGTCAACTGGCTGGCTGAGGCGTACGTGGTGAATGTCAGCATCGCGATCAAGCTGAGGATCAGTGTTCGACCTGGCATGTCTGGTTCTCCTCCATGGACTGCTCGTATACATGTGGACGAACGAGAATGTTCTCCACGGTCAAGACTGGCAAGTATAGCGACGGAGCGTATGAGCAGGTAGATCATCGGTATACTCATCCCCCCGAGGTACTGGATATGCCTGAGCCTATTTCCCTTTCCAATCGTGGCAAGAACGCCCCCGCTTCACCGATCAGGAGCCTTGCGGCCCTGGCGAGGAAAGCCGTTGACAAGGGAGTCCATGTTCACTTCATGAACATCGGTCAGCCTGATATCCCCACGCCCAGGGGCATGATCGAGGCCTACCAGTCCTATGACGAGAAGGTGCTTGCCTACGCGCCAAGTGATGGGTACATCGAGTACCGGGAAGGCCTCGCCAGCTACTACAACGACCTGCTCGAAGCGGACACGATCACGTCCGAGGACATCGTTGTCACGGTCGGTGGATCCGAAGGCCTGCTCTTCGCCATGGCAGCCGTGACCGACCCCGGTGACAGCATTCTCGTGTGCGAACCCTATTACACGAACTACGCGGGCTACGCGAACATGCTCGGCCTCGGGGTCGACGCTGTCACGACGACACCGGGGAACTCCTACAGGATCGATCCCTCGAGTATCGAAGCAGGTATTTCGAAGACGACCAGGGCGATCGTCATACCTTCTCCCGGCAATCCGACAGGTGTCGTCCTTGGCGAGGAGGAACTGGACGCGATTCTCGATATCTGCAAACGACATGGAATCTTCTACATCTCCGACGAGGTCTACCGCGAGTTCGTCTACGACGCTCCCCAGGGAACACGTGCACCCTCGGTACTGGGTCGTACCGGTTCGGAGAACCTTGCAATAGTCATCGACTCGGTTTCCAAGCGCTACTCGGCATGTGGTGCACGGATAGGCTGCCTCGTAACACGAAACAAGGAAGTACGTCGTGCTGCGCTTCATTTCGGACAGGCACGCCTCTCTCCAGCCACAGTCGACCAGCATGCCGGTCTTGCCGCCCTTGATACACCACGCTCCTACTTTGACGATGTCGTCGAGGAATACACCAGGCGAAGAAACGTCCTCGTGGAAGGACTTGCCTCGATCGGGATCAATGTCGAACGACCACGTGGTGCCTTCTACCTCGCAGTCGCACTTCCAGTGGAGGATGCCAACGCTTTCAGTGAATGGATGGTGTCCGAGTTCACCCTTGAGAATGAATCCCTGTGTGTTGCCCCGCTCGAAGGCTTCTATTACACCCCGGGCCTGGGCCGAAACGAAATACGGATGGCGTACGTCCTGGAGCAGGAGACGCTCAAGCGGTGCACGTGCATTCTCGGAGCAGCACTCGAAGCCTGGAAGCAGAAGAACTGAACCTCCAGCTCAGGCCACGAGAATCGTTCCGCCCAGCGCCACCATGAAGAGCCAGAAGACACCGCTGTACAAGCGGGTATACCCGACGGAGCACGCCTGCCTGCGGACCTCGGGTCCCCAGGATGAACTGCCTGGCTCGATGAGCAGGAAAACCACCATGACATTCTGGACCAGGAGGCCGGGCCAGCAGAGCATTCCCTGGATGAAACCCATCCGTGGCGGACCTACTTCAGATTTGACCTGTTCATTGCTCGTGTGTTCGAACTGGTACATGTGAACCTCCCGTTCAGCGTGAAATCACCCGGAATCCCGGGCTTCTCAATGACATGCGACATTCGTGACAAGACCACGCAGAAACCTGCGACTGCCTCATCGAGACACTGAAGAAAGGCACTGCATGGAGGGGTATGCGTCCAAGAGGATAATTTTGCTCTTCAACGGCCCTGTTGCTGCTGCCAGGACCATTTGGACTGCTACAACTGCTTGACCCCTTCCAATGCGGACGTACTGTAGAGGGGTTGGAAGGAAGACTGATGCACGGAAATACGGATCAACCAAGGCCAACTGCAGCGGGCGATCACGCGGGCGCATTCAGCGTTGAATGGGATCACCGGTTGATCACGACTCGTGATGCCCTTTCACCCGGCAATGACGTCCTGTCCAACCTGCTCCCAGTCGGGGAAGGGCCATCCCGGATGGTTGCATGTCTCGACCAGGGGCTCGTCGATGCACATCCGGAACTGCCCGCCCAGGTCGAACTCTGGGCTGAAGCAAACACGCACCTGGTGAGGCTCATGGGCAAGGTTGTAACCCTCCCAGGAGGCGAGCAGGCGAAGAATGATTTCAACGTCTTCAATGAAACAGCCCGGTTGATCCACGAACAGGGAATCTGCCGCAAGTCGTTCGTGCTTGTTGCCGGTGGTGGTGCGATTCTCGACGCAGTCGGCTTCGCCGCCTCCAGTGCTCATCGAGGAGTACGCGTCATCCGAATGCCCTCGACAACCCTGTCCCAGGGAGATGCAGGCGTCGGTGTGAAGAACGGAATCAACGCCTTCGGCAAGAAGAACTTCCTGGGCACCTTCAGTCCCCCGTGGGCTGTCGTGAATGACTCCCACCTGCTGATGAGCCTGTCCGACCGTGACTGGCGATCCGGCCTGAGCGAAGCAGTCAAGGTTGCCCTGCTGAAGGACGCCTGCTTCTTCGAGGAATTGAGACGACTGGCTGGAAGGACTCGTACGCGTGACCTGGATGCCATGGAGGGAATAGTTCAGCACTCGGCGCACCTGCACATGAAGCACATCATTGAAGGAGGCGATCCCTTCGAACTCTCGACGGCGCGTCCACTCGATTTCGGCCACTGGTCCGCCCACAAGCTCGAACAGATGAGTGGGTTCGATCTGAAGCATGGTGAAGCCGTGGCAATCGGCCTGGTCATCGACATGACGTATGCAGCGATGATCGGGTCTCTTGATGAAACTGTCCTCAAGTCCGCACGCGGCTGTCTCCTGGACATGGGGTTCACACTTGATCACGAAGCACTTGGAAACCAGGAGGTTCTGCTTGAAGGTCTTCGCGAGTTCCGGGAACACCTCGGGGGCCAGTTGACGATTACCCTCGTGCAAGGCATCGGAGAGCCACTCGATGTGCACGAGATCGACTTGAATGTCATGCGCAGGGCCATCGATGATGTCCGCAGCGTGGGCCTGAATGAATCCAGCCGCGTGGGGTAAGATCGGCCCACATGGCGGAACCTCGAAACCCCAACCCGATGTCGCGGACCGATGTGGTCGATGCCTACTTCCTTGAGCACCGCGCCAAGCTCCTCGATATCGCCGCATTTCTTGACCGGGTCGATCGGGCAGACCATGGGGCCGATGAACCGGAGGACTTCCGGATCACCTCCATGCGAAATGCCCTCCAGGTACTTGATGACGGGCAGGGAGAGCGGGCTCGAAGGGTACTTGAGTTGATGAGTGACGCGACGACAGACCTTGTCGATACGGCTCCGGGAAAGGGCGCCTGCGGCACACCCCCGCCCTCCACGGACAATGGTGCATGACCTACATCGATCCACACATTCACATGGTGTCCCGGACCACCGACGACTACCGCCGCATGGCGCTGGCTGGCTGCACTGCCATCACCGAACCTGCCTTCTGGGCGGGATTCGACCGAAGTTCCCCGCAGGGTTTCTTCGACTACTACCGACAACTCACCCAAACCGAGCCGGCGCGAGCCGCACAGTATGGAATCAAGCACCACTGCTGGCTCTGTGTGAACCCGAAGGAAGCAGAGGACGCCGGCTTTGCCCGGGAGGTCATGTCGCTGCTGCCGGAGTTTCTCGAGGAGTCCAACGTGCTGGGTATCGGTGAAATCGGCCTGAACAAGAACTCGAGGAACGAGATGGCCATCCTGGAAGAGCACCTTGCTTTTGCAGAGGATCGTGACCAGCTTGTTCTTGTGCACACTCCGCACCTGGAAGACAAGCGGAAAGGCACGCTGCTGATCATGGACGCGATTGCCAATACCCGGCTCAAGCCGGATCGCGTCCTCATCGACCACGTGGAGGAACACACCGTGGCAGATGTGCTCGACCGGGGGTTCTGGGCAGGAATGACGCTGTATCCCGAAACGAAGTGCACACCACAGCGTGCAGCCGACATCATCGAGGTCTTCGGCACGGAGCGACTCTGGATGAACTCGGCAGGTGACTGGGGTGACAGCGATCCACTCGCCGTACCAAAGGCGATCGTTGAACTCCGCCGACGCGGACACTCTCCTGAAACCATCCGGAAGGCCACCCTTGAGAACCCGAAGACGTTCCTGGGACAGAGTCCACGTTTCGATCCCGGCGATGCCTGAGGAGGCCCGGACCATGCAACTGGGCTACTGCACGAATGTCCATCCCGGCATGACGCTCGAAGAGATCGAGGCACAACTCGATGAGCATGCCGTAGACGTTCGTCAACACCTGGACATGGAGGTTCTCCCCATCGGTCTCTGGCTGCCCGCATCCGTGGTCCATGCCGTGGATGTCGAGGAACTTGACCGTCGACTTTCGAATCGAGGTCTCCAGGTCTTCACTATGAACGCCTTTCCATATGACGACTTCCACGGTGAGAACGTGAAACATGCTGTCTATGAACCTGATTGGGCGACCCCTGAGCGATCTCGCTACACGCTTCAATGCGCAAAGCTGCTTGCATCGCTTCTTGGCAGTGGTTCATCGGGTGGCATTTCAACCCTCCCACTTGGATGGGCAGCGGCAATGGATCCCGCTCGTCTTGATGCCGCATGCAGGAACCTGCTTGAGCTCGTCCAGGCCCTTGCCGAACTGGAATCTGAAACCGGCTGCTGCATACACGTCGACATCGAGCCCGAGCCGGGCTGCGTACTTGGAACGATGGACGAACTGGCTACCTGCTTCGAGGAGAAGCTGCTTGGGAAGGGACAGGATGAACTTGTCCAACGCCACCTCAGGGCCTGCGTCGACCTCTGCCATGCCGCCGTGATGTTCGAAGACCTCAAGCCGATCCAGGAACGCCTTCGAGACCTCGGGCTCCTCATTGGAAAGGTCCAGGTCAGCAATGCCATCGAGGTCGACTTCGAACCCATGGACCGCGTCCAGCGACTCGATGCGGCAGCAGTGCTTTCCACCTTCGATGAGCCTCGCTGGATGCACCAGGTCGTCATTCAACGTGATGGAGCACTTACGTTCCATGAGGATCTCGGCGAAGCACTTCGCAAGGAACCCGCTGGGTGCTGGCGGGTCCATTTCCATGTGCCGGTCCATGTTTCATCGCTGGGCCCACTCGGTACGACCCAGCAGCGACTGGTCAACGATCTCCAACTGCTTGCTTCGGGGAATGACATTGCAGACTGGGAAGTTGAAACATATGCCTGGGATGCACTCCCCGAAGAACGCCGAGCATCTTCGTTGGCCCGATCGATTGCAGACGAGTTGACCTGGACACGAAAGCAACTGTGCAGGGAGGATGATGCATGACCCGGCTTCATGACTGGCTGCAACTCCTGCGCATCTCCAATGCCCCGACATGCGTTACCAATGTCCTCGTCGGCTGTGCAATCGGCATCATCTCGCTCGGCCTGGAGCACCCCGGGCCATGGATCGACCCGGTTGCAGTCCTGCTTGTCCTTGCGGGAGTATTCGGGTTCTACCTGGGCGGCATGGCGCTGAATGATGTCCTTGATGCAAAGCATGACATCGAGACAGGCGCGCCACGCCCCATCGCTCTCGGGCGAATCAGCCGTGGGAAGGCGATGTTCCTTGCAATGGGCCTGCTGGGCATCGGCGTACTCGGCTGCAGCCTTGCTGGTGGGTGGGGAGGATGTGTCACGAGTCTCATCCTGCTCTCGTGCATCGTCCTCTACAACTCCTGGCATCGGTCTGCCTGGCCCTCGATCTTCCTGATGGGTTGCTGTCGGGCCCTCGTCTACGTGGTTGCGGCCTTTGCGGTCACCGCCAGTCCCGACGCGGGCCTCCTGGTCATCTTCGGACTCGGGCTGGGTCTCCACACGATGCTGGTTACGAGCATTGCTCGCAGCGAGCGGACAGCAAGGAGACCCTCCGCGTGGCATGTTGTCCTGCTGCCGGTTGCACCCTGTGGAGCCCTCCTTGCCTATGGAGCTGCTGAACTCTGGGCGGTCGTGCTCTTCGGAGTGCTCCTGGCACTGTGGCTTGGTCGCATGAACAGGTTCCTGCTCAACTCGCCCCCCAACGTGCTCAAGGCTGTCCTGGTGGGACTTTCGGGTATTGCCTTGCTCGATGCCTTCTATCTTGCGATGCTCGGCTGGGCTGTACTTGCTTTCCTTGCCACGGCCTGCTTCGCCTTGACCGCGATGGCACACAGATCCATCTCCGGAACCTGAGTCATGCCCGTACCAACCGTCGTCCTGAATATCGTCGGACTTGATGCGGGACTGCTACGCAACTTCACTCCCCGACTGCGAAGCATTGGAGAACAAGGAACGACCAGGATCATCAAGGCTGCCTTCCCGGCATTGACCTGCAGCGCCCAGGCCTCGATGGTGACGGGACTGACTCCTGCTGAACATGGCATCGTCGGAAACGGCTGGTATGACCGTGATTCGCACGAGGTGCGTTTCTGGAAACAGTCGAACCAACTCGTGCAGGGAGAGAAGGTGTGGGAAACAGCCAGGAAGAGAAACCCCGACATCACGTGCTGCACCATGTTCTGGTGGTACAACATGTATGGGTCCTCGGACTGGGCTGTAACACCGCGGCCCATGTACCCCGCCGATGGACGGAAGATTCCCGACACCTGGACGAATCCACCGGAACTTCGAGATCAACTCCAGGAGGCGCTTGGCACCTTTCCCCTGTTCAACTTCTGGGGACCGGGAGCAGGACTGGAATCATCGCACTGGATCGCCGATGCAAGCCGATGGGTTCATGACAGGCATCATCCCGACCTGCACCTTGTCTACCTGCCACACCTGGATTACTCGCTCCAGAAGCATGGACAGGACTCGAACGAAGCGGCCCAGGCTGCCAGGGAGATTGATGAACTTGCCGGCAGCCTCGCGGAACACTTCATCAATGAGGGCTGCCGCATCCTCATCGTCAGTGAATACGGAATCGGCAGTGTCGATGGGGCCACCGCCCCGAACAGGAAACTTCGGGAAGAAGGCCTGCTCTCAGTTCGACATGAACTGGGACGCGAATACCTGGACACCGGGGCATCTCGGGCATTTGTTCTTGCAGACCACCAGGTGGCTCACGTCTATGTACATGACCCGGGTGACCTGCAGGAAACCAGGTCCGTGCTCGAAGGCCTGGACGGCGTGGACCGTGTGCTCGGCAAGGACGAACTCGCCCGGTTCGGGCTCGACCACGCCCGGTCAGGGGACCTTCTGCTCCTCAGTGACCCACGTTGCTGGTTTACATGGGATTTCTGGTTCGACGATGCCATGGCACCGGACTATGCAAGAACAGTTGATATACATCGCAAACCGGGCTACGACCCCCGCGAACTCTTCCTCGACCCGGGCATCTCGATGCCGAAGGTGCGCATTGCCTCGAAACTGGCCAGGCGCACGCTGGGATTCAGGACACTCCTGGACGTGATTCCACTGGACACATCCCTCGTCAAGGGCTCACATGGCCGAACGGACCTGGGTGAAGATCGATCACCGATCCTCGTGAGCAGCCACGTGATGGACGACCTTCCCGAGGAGGTGCCCTGCACGGATGTACGTGATGTCATGTTGAAGATGCTCGAGCCCTAGGGCTCCCCGGCCTACTTCCAGAGCATCATCAGGACAGCCATGTCCCTGCGATCCACACCGCCATCCCCATTGAGATCACCTTCAACGGAAGTTGGACACAGCGTAATGGTTGGTTCACAGATCGAGCCGTTGCCACTGAATGCTCCTCCGGCTTCGATGCATGACTCCATCTCGGCGACGATGCACCCTCCACCAAGGCAGCAGGCTCCGGTCTGGATGATCGATGCCATCCTGATCCCACGGCGACCGACGATCTCGTCGGAGGGCGTCAGGAACCTGCATTCGGCAAACACGGGATCGCTCCGGTATGAGCTGTAGACCGCCCCACCCTTGAATGCAGCAGAGTTGCGTTCAAACGTACAGCGCGACAAGCTTCCATGGCTTTGATAGTCGTAGATGGCCCCGCCATTGTAGAGAGCCTGGTTGCTCAGGAAGCGACATGAAACGAACGTCGGTGCGCAGTGACTCGAGTTGAAGATGGCCCCGCCACTGAAACGAGCCAGGTTTCCGATGAACGTGCAGTCCGTGAATCGGCAGTTGCTCAGGAGGCAGAAGATGGCCCCGCCTTTTTCCGATGTGTTCTTCCGGAAGATGCAGTTGGTAAATGAGGGGTGTGCATCTCGAACGCTGTAGACCGCCCCACCCTGCAGGTTCGCATTGTTGTTCTCGAAGATGCAGTCATTGATTCGAGGGCTGCTTCCGGAAATGTACATGGCTCCCCCGACCGTCTGTCCGGGACCATGAACCGAAAAGTCACCCGTTCCCCCACGCAGGGTGAACCCCTCGATTCCGGTCTCCCGGCTCTCTCCCTTGATGCAGTACACGATGCTGCCCGGCAGCGTCCTGCCATCGAGCACCGTTGCTTCCGGGCCATCGGCGCTCTTGAGCACGATGGCCTTCCCCTTCATGTTGATCGTTTCGTGCCAGGTACCTGCCGCAACAATGAGTACATCGCCATCGGATGCGGCATCGATGGCTCCCTGGATCGTCCTGGCATCAGAAGGAACCTGGATCGTCGCTGCTGACAGTGAAGATCCGCCCCACATCGCAGCAAAGGCTGCAAGCAACGTCAATGAGCGAGATCTGTGATTATTGATGTGCATGACTGATCCGTACCTGGGAGATGTCCTGACAAGAACACTCTGGCACGAGTGGAGCACGCAAGCGCTCCAAAAACAGGCTTTGAGCATCTTCCAGTTCCACTGGTACGCCTTGGTGGGGTTGTACGTTCTGGAATAAGTCCATGGAGGCCATTTAAAGCCTCAGATCATCAAAGAAAGGGTCAAAAACGCCCTGCGTACATGCTGATGTCTCTTGATCTGACCTACCCTGTTCGACCCGGGAATGGCCTCCAACAAGCCACCTTCAGTAAACGATTGAAACCTCGATAGGAAACAGACAATGAACTTCAGATTTCTCGGATCCCTGCTTCTCCTTGGAACAGTGCTTCCAACCACTTCCTCCCTTGGAGCCGAGCCCCACGCAGGAATGCTGCGTTTCCCGGATATCTCCCGTGACCACATTGTCTTCTCCTATGCCAATGACCTGTGGACGGTGTCTCGTGAAGGTGGAGAAGCTCGACCACTTGCCAGTCCTGCCGGCAGCGAGTGGCGACCCCGCTTCAATGATGATGGCTCCCTCATCGCATTCAGCGGGAACTACGACGGCGGACAGGACCTCTACGTGATCAAGACCGAGGGTGGACAGCCAAGCCGCATCACGCATCATCCTTCCCGGGAAGACTTCTGCGACTGGAGTGGTGACCAACTGCTCTTCTCCGCTCGGGATTACCAGGGGCTGGGACTTGCGCCACGTCTCTACACCGTCTACGCAGCGGGAGGCATGCCGACTGAACTGCCGGTCCCATTTGGAGCTGCTGCCGCCATTCATGGCAACGGATCACTGCTGGCCTATACCCCGCACTCCCGGGATGGGCGCACATGGAAACGGTATCGAGGTGGCATGGCTTCAGACCTGTGGCTCTTCGACCTTGAAGGCCTCGACGCAGTCCGCGTGACGGACTGGGAAGGTACGGACACGCAGCCCATGTGGCATGGAGAGGACCTGTACTACCTTTCTGATGAAGGTGCGAATCATCGCCTGAACCTGTGGAAGCATGACCTGGCCAGCGGCACTCGAACGCAGGTGACGAACTTCGAAGAGTACGACGTACTCTGGCCCTCCATCGGGCCCGGCCCGGAGGGTGGCGGAGAGATCATCTTCCAGAACGGAGCCGATCTGCTTGTGCTCGACCTTCACTCAGGGGCGATACGAACCGTTGAAGTCACGATTCCAGGCGACCGCCCGAGTGTCCGTTCACGACGCATCGACACGAGTGACAGCATCAGCAACTATGCCATCTCCCCAGGTGGGAAGCGTGTGACGGTCGAGTCCAGGGGTGACATCTGGACCCTGCCGGCTGAACAGGGAAACCCGCGCAACCTGACATTCTCTCCAGACACCGCTGAACGCGACCCGATGTGGAGCCCTGATGGCCAGTGGATCACCTACTTCAGTGACGCCTCGGACGAATATGAACTGTACATCACCCAGTCGGACGGCAAGGGTGAAACACGTCAGCTCACGCATGACGGCACACCCTTCAAGCATGCAACGAGTTGGAGCCCGGATTCCAGCAAACTGCTCTATACCGGCAAGGGTGGCGATGTGCATCTTGTCGATGTCGAGTCCGGCGAACGAACGCATGTCGTAACAGACCCCTATGCGCAACGTCCAAGCACGAGTTGGTCACATGACTCGCTCTGGATCGCCTATGACCTCACGGAACCTGAAAATCAGATGTCTTCGATCTGGATCTACGATGTTGCCGAGAACGTTCACCACCGGGTAACAAGCCCGATGTTCAACGACCATTCTCCCGCATTCGATTCGGAAGGTGACTACCTCTACTTCACCAGTGGCCGAACCTTCCGACCCGAATATTCTCCGGTCGATGGAACCTTCATCTACACCGAGCCAGGCAACCTCTTCGCCCTTGCTTTGCGAAATGACATGGACCCCCTGTGGACCGTCGAGTTCGACGAGGTTGAATGGGACGATGAAGAGGAGGAGGAGGGCGAGGAAGATGAGGGCGAAGGCGAAGAGGATGAAGGTGATGAAGAAGAGGACGAGGGACACGACGACGATGAGGACGAGGGGCACGACGACGACGATGACGCATCTGCCGCCCCCGGCATCTTCAACCTGTCATACCTGCTCTTCGATGATCCCATCAGTGGGACCTGGAATGGATCCGTCGAGATCATCGGTGCTCCAGGTGATGTCCCCCCGATCTCGTTCGTACTTGAACTTGAAATGGAAGAGGACCTGTCCGTCACCGGAACCGTTGACATCGACATGGTCGGCATCCAGGACCTCCACGGAAACTGGGATCCGGATGCAGGCGAACTCACCCTCAACAGCGAGGAGGATGATGAACCAACCGTCTTCACGGTCGATGGCAACACCATGGTCGGGGAGCGATCCGAGGAAGGCATGACGATGATCATGACCGCAACCCGGGCGGACCAGGATGATTCCAGCGGAGGAAGTGGCAAAGATGAGGACACCGAGGAGAAGGACGAGGATGAGCCGGTTGAAATAGACTTTGAAAACATCGAGTCCAGGGCCGTCCTGCTGCCTACGGGCGTCGGTTCCTACAGCAACCTGGCCGTCAACAGTTCCAATGAACTGCTGTACCTCAAGGATGGCAAACTCCATACCTATGACATCACGGACAGCGATGACAATGGAAACTCGGTCGATACCACCATGGGTAGTTTCGAGGTGTCCGCAGATGGCAAGAAGATGGCCTACCGCCGAGGTGGCTCCGTCACGATTCGAAACGCCGGCTCCGGGGGCAATGGAAAATCGGTGAAATCACGTGGAATGATTGTCACCTTCGATCCCCGGGACGAGTGGCGACAGATCTTCAATGACGTCTGGCGTACCTTCCGAGACTACTTCTACGTGGAGAACATGCACGGCGTGGACTGGGATGAAATCCGCGTTCGCTATGCAGCGATGTTGCCTGATGTCGTGAGCCGCGAGGATCTCAACCACGTCATCGGGGAAATGATCGGCGAACTCAATGTCGGCCATGCCTATCGCGGAGGTGGCGACCTCTCACCTGGTGGTGAGCGGGTTCCCGTGGGCCTGCTTGGAGCTGATTTCGAGCTGATCGATGGCGTCTATCGAATCAAGACGATTCACCGAGGTGCAACCTGGGATACCGACGCACGCTCTCCACTGGATCAGCCGGGTGTGGACGTCAATGAAGGTGACTGGCTGTTGGCAGTCAATGGAACACCGCTGGATCCATTCAGTGATCCACACCATGCCTTCATCGGTACGGCAGGCCAATACACGGAATTGACCGTCAATACGACTCCAACACTGGACGAAGAAGCTCGAACTGTCATTGTCAAACCTCTTCGCAACGATGGAGAGATCCGGTACCGGGCCTGGATCGAACGAAACCGACAGTATGTTGAAGAAGCCACGAATGGACAGGTTGGCTACATCTACGTCCCGGATACCGGGATCAATGGACAGAACGACCTCTATCGCCAGTTCTACGGGCAGGCTGGGAAGGCGGCGCTGATCATCGACGAGCGATGGAATGGCGGCGGACAGATTCCCAACCGCTTCATCGAACTGCTCAATCGACCCGTGACGAACTGGTTCGCCCTGCGGGATGGCATGGACTGGAAGACGCCACAGGCAAGTCACTCAGGGCCCAAGTGCATGCTCATCAATGGCCGGGCCGGGTCCGGGGGGGACATGTTCCCCTGGTTGTTCAGGCAAGCCGGGCTCGGGCCACTCATCGGCACACGAACATGGGGTGGACTTGTCGGGATTTCGGGCAATCCGAGCCCCATCGATGGTGGCTTCATTGCCGTTCCTCGCTTCGGCTTCTATGAAAATGACGGCACATGGGGTGTCGAGGGCCATGGTGTCGATCCGGACATCGAGGTCATCGCCGATCCGTCCTTGATGGTCGATGGTGGTGACCCCCAGCTGGATGTCGCCATCAGCCAGATGCTCGATGCCATCGAGGAAGCACCTTTCGTACCCGCCCTGCGACCTGCTGATCCTGATCGAAGTGGAATGGGTCTTCCGGTCGAAGAGTATTAAACAAGGAACTGCACCAATGTTGAAACAAGCACTGATTCTGGCAACGCTCCTCACGCTCGGCCTCGGGGCCATGGCCCTCAGCACAGTACAAGACGCCCCTGCTCCATCTGAATCTACTGCAAAGTCGTTCAAGGTGGATCCTGTCCATTCAACCGCCATCTTCAGGGTGCATCATCGCGGGGCAGGTCGTTTCTACGGCCGATTCAATGATGTCACGGGCCTGATCGAATACACGCCGGGCAGTGAACATGGACTTTCGCTCGACATCAGCATCGACATCAACAGTGTCGACACAGGCACTGAGCAACTTGACAACCACCTCAAGAGCCTGGACTTTTTCAATGCCGTCGAGTTTCCAGCCATGACCTTCAAGAGCAATGAGGCCACTCTCATCAAGCCGGGGTTCTACCGAGTCAAGGGAATCATCCGCATGCATGGTGTTTCGCACCCACTCACCATTGAAGTTGAAGAGACCGGGCTTGCCTCGGGCCGTCGAGGTGAGCTGGTTGGATTCGAGACGACATTCACCCTCAAGCGGTCGCAGTTCGACATGAACTATGGAGTCGAGCAAGGCGCGCTCGGCGATGATGTTCGTGTCATCGTGTCCCTGGAGGCGATTGCCCAGTGAACCAATCCGGGGGCCACGTATCATGATCTCGCTGCTCGACGCGCTCGAACTCATCGGGTTGCCCGTGCTGCTTGCATGCGTCGTACTTGTCCAGGGCTGGTGGTCTGGGCCACGACCCTGGCACGCCAAGCCACCAGCCTGGCCATTTCCTCTTGCGCTTGGACTGGCCGCTCTCCTTGCATTCGTTCTCTTCAAGGTGACTCTGAACCCAGGCAAGCCCGTATTGAAATTTCCTCTCACGGGTGTTGACTGGCTTGCGCCCTCCATTCTGGCCGCAACCGTACTGGGAATGACCATACGCCTCTTCCCGCTGAAGAAGAAGATCCGTTTCGTGCCGGAGTTCACCCTGGCATTCATCGCCGGCTTCGCAATGGACTTTCCCGGGCAGGATCACATCTTCACCCGGCTCGCAATAGGAATCGGGGTCTTCCTGGCAACAGCTGCCGGCAGAACAGCACTCCTGAGACGACCTGCGGTCCAGCTCCCGATCCTGGGCTGGATGAGCCTGGGCACCCTGGCACTGCTCATGCGTCCATGGGCCTTCGGGAACGTACACCTGTCGCTGTTCATTGTTGCTGCGTCAATGACATGTGGCGCACTGGCAGTCGTGACAATCTTCAGGTCGCCTTCGTCGCTTGGAATCGGTGGTCATCTTGTCATTGGTTTCCTGGTGGCCTCGACAGCCGCCTGCGCAGCCGCGTATGTCACTCCTGAACATGGGGTCGTGGTCCCATGGGCCCTCCCCGTCCTGGCCTTCCCCGCTGCAGCACTTGGGCGAGCACTGGCCCCGACCGACCAGGAGTGGAAGTCGGTGCTCTTCGGGCTGGCTTCGGCTGCACTCTGCTGCCTGGCTGCGATCGCCTGGATGTGGCTCCAGGTGCCGGCCCCGGAAACAGCCTGGCCCTGATCTGTGACCCTTGGCGGGGCTCTCCGCGACAATCCTGGTTCCAGATGTTGACGGGGCGCGTGTACATGGAGAAAATCATCCCTTGGCGGTATTGAACGCCACCAGGGAACCATGGATGACCAGCGACCTGCACCAACACGCGGAACAGATCTTCAGTGAAGCCATTGATCGCAACGGCTCTGCGAGAATTGCTTTTCTTGAAGAAGCCTGCCTGGATGATCTTGAACTGAGGCAGGAGGTCGAATCCCTCATTTCCCATTACGAAACGACCGAGGGGATGTTGACCTCTCCATCAGAGGCATCCCACCAGTTGACGACAGGGATGGACGATGAGTTCAGCATCGCCCGCACCGGGGCCGGAGGGGAATCCCTCATTGGTTCCTATCGAATCATCAAGACACTCCAGGATTGTGAACAGGGCACGAGCTATCTCGTCGAACAGGATTCTCCTCCCAGGACATGTCGACTGGATCTCTACCAGCCTCTTCCTGACCGCAGTCGTGCGACGCGTCGTTTCCGCGTGCTTGGTGATCAACTTGATCATTTCGAAGGACCGGGAATACCGAACATCCTGGAAACGGGAACGACTGATACCGGGCGAGGACAGCAGCCATTCGTCGTCACTGATTACGTGGAAACATGTGAACTGCTTGATTTTGCCGCCATGTCGGATTCAACGATCCGGGACCGGGTCAAGCACCTCCGTGCAGCGTGCAGGATCCTGATGCATGCCCACACGATCGGTGTCGTGCACGGAGATCTTCGACCTGCAACACTCCTCGTCGACACGGAAGGACAGGTTGTCATCCTCGATACCGGCATTGCGATCGCCCTCGGGTTGGATCGCAGCATTGCGCCTGGAACAACCGGCTCGCTTGAATCCGCCTGCTGCGCACCTGAATCCATCTTCGGAACCAGGGATACGCGGGGAGACATCTACGCACTGGGAGTACTGGGAGATGCCCTCCTTGGCGGCTTGGCCGACCAGGGACTTCGGGCCGTCCTGGACAGGGCCATGCAGAATGATCCCAACGAGCGATACCAGTCGATGGATGCCTTGGCATCGGAACTCGATCGCTGGCTCCATGGCAAACCCCTGGAAGCCGGGGACGGCAGTTTCATCACCGAGGTTCGAGGCCTGGCACGACGTCATCCTGTTGCATCGGCTTGCACGATCATCCTGGCGATCATCCTGCTCGCTGCATGCATCATGCTCGGTTCATTCAATGGAACGGTGGTCGATGAGCCTGCAACCGGCGCAGCAGTCCAACAGCCTGTTGTTCCTGAACCAGTGGGAGACCCTGGAACAGGGTCACCCACGGGAAACAGGTAATAGTCTTCAGTCTCGACGACGGCGTCGACGGCCAAGTGCCGCAACTCCGAGCAGCGCCAAGGCGCCCGGGGCTGGAACTGTAAGGATGTCAAGGGAAACCGCATCAAGGCTCATATGAGCTGCCGATCCGTTGAACATGATGCCCAGTTCACGGACATCGGCACCGACCGAGGAAAGATCGAATGCGTAGCTCACGTTGACATAGGCGCCCGTAAACCCGCCAAAGTCGGCCTCCTCGTAATAGTTCATCGAGTAGGACATGCCGGGCATGTAGCCCTCGGTTCCGTCTGCTCCAACCCAGAACAGGCCGACTGCGTCATAGAGCATCTCTGATCCTGCCACGGAAATATTGATGACGACCTGGTCGGCATCGGCCTCCGTGTAGGCATAGGTGTGGATCTCCAACGGGCCGCCAAAACCGTAGATGTTGTTGTCTCCAGAGATGATTGCACCCGAACCGAAGTTGAAGAGCATTGCATTCCCACTTGGAAAGGCTTCGTTCGTCGGAAAGTTCGGGCCGTCCACGAAACCATCGGCGGACGTGAAGTCTTCCCAGTTGTAGTAGGCGGTATTCGCATCACCCCGCCAGGCGGGTACATCTTCAGCGATGAAACCGGCCATGGTCGTGCCTGCACAGGCAAGCAGTGAACACAGCATCATTACGACTCGTTTGCTTGACATGGTTCTTCCTTCTCTTCTCTGGATTGGAAACTAGTTATTCAGTCGGCGGTCAAACACCGCCCCAATTGGCAATGACTGCAAGCAGGTCCGTCACATCAACATGTCCATTGCCATCTATGTCCGAGGGGCAGCAGGGACAGCGACCCCAGTCGGAGATAACACGCAGGAGGTCGCTCACGGCGACAAGACCATCCGCATCGACATCTGCATCGACACCGGAAGGTTCAACAAGTTCAACCTCAAGTTGAAGACCTGCCGCCTCGGCAAATCCAAAGGCAACAAGCGAATTTTCCTTCGCAATCCAGTCAGGGTAGACCCCTCCGCCCTGTCCGGGTTCCTCTGCCGGATGCATCGACGTCATGACCAGGCTCAACAGGCCGTCGTCCACGGCCGTCCTGAGGTAGCACTGGATATCCGGATCGGCAACGTCCAGTTCAAGGACCAGCCGTGTCAACATCGGCATGATCTCCCCGGGCGTAACTTCGTCCGTATGAGCCGTGCCGAAGACAGATGGATCAAATCCATGGGTGATGTTGTTGGATATGTCTCGAGCAATACCATCCGGGGTGAAATCAACCGGGTAGACATTCCGACCTTCAACCTCGATGGGACCATGCAACCCGGTCTCGTTGAAACTCCAGCCGTCATACCCACCGCGAAATCCAGCTCCTGAAATGACCGTGGCTCGGCCAGCATCGGCATCGGCAGGACCACCTTCCAGGTATGTTTCCCACCCATCAGCCGTGGGGTCATAGATGATGAAATCACTTTCGATCATGATGCTGACGGTGGCAGAGATCACCTGGTAACTGGATGGGCCATGTCCCATCGGAACTGACTCACCAGTCATGAAGCCCAGGAGCATCTGCCCGTCGCGATCGTCAAAGAAGTCGTACTCGGACCCGTAGGCTGTAAATGTTGAGCCTACAGCCCTCGCACCAGGAGTCCCATTGAACGGGTACATCCAACGGTCATGGTCGGGCTCGGTGCTCTGGACGACATGCACCGAGGCAACTGCAACCCCTTGCAGGGCAAGGAACAAGGTGCTGAGGATGGGAAGGACTACTTTCATCTGAAAGGCTGGATCCACAATGGGACAAGAAGCGTATATATATTGCTATTGAGACTCGGTTTCAATAGCATGTCGTCATCCAAGTGAAGTTTTTCATATGAACAGCCAAGCAGCCATCCAGAACACCGAGGGAGCACCCAAGAGTACGTGGGGATTTGCTCGCGGTTTCACCCTGACTGAACTGATGGTCGTGATCGCTCTTACAGGCCTCCTGCTGGCGATCCTGGTGCCTGTCCTGGCATTCGGAGAGCGAAGTGCACGGGCGACCGAGGAACTGAATGCTGCCAGGCAACTGCTCCGCGGATATACGACTTCAAGCGAGGATG